>JBFYYO010000196.1:0-7474 GCA_041310025.1 Syntrophobacterales bacterium | reverse complement strand
AAGTGACCGTAAGCCATGCTGTCGAGCCCCTGAAGCGGCTCGGCGGGAAAACAGATCTTCGTTTGGCAGACTCCTGTCATCCAATTCATGGGTCAACAAAACAGCAATATGACCACCCATCCCAATCGGGTGGCGGCATTCATTGACCCCTGATAATCACTTTGTCACCAACGGCTGATCCTGGCCTTTTGCCAGGGTGTCCTGAGGAACCTCTTTGGGAGCATGGACGGCAGGGTGATGCGCCCCGAGGCGAAGCCTTAGTTGAAATAGACTCGCAAGGTGCTATATTAGTCTCGGTTGATTTGAACAGGAGGATCAGATGGAAGCTGGGGAATTCATCACGATTGGCGAAGTCTACATCAAGACGGATCGAATCCAGGGGAACATGGTCATTCTCAAGGAGCTCGAGCAGGACACCAATTATTTCCTCATGTTTGTTGGGGATGCCGAGATCACCGCCATCGCCAAGGAAAAGGGTTTGGTGGACCCCAAACGCCCCCTGACTCACGATCTCTACCTGTCCGTTCTCAATCGGGCCGGCATCGTTTTCAATCGAGTGGAGATCTACGGCATGCAGGACAACACCTATTACGCAAGGGTGCACGCCACCATCCTCGGAGAAGAGGTGGTCTTTGACAGTCGCCCGAGCGATGCCGTGGCCCTGGCTCTCCACGAAAAATGCGCCATCATGGTTCACAGGAAGCTTCTGCGTCGCGAGTTGAGCGAGGATGAAATCCAGGAATACGAGATGATTGTCAAGACCGTGAAGTTTTGATCCGGGCCGGCATTCGGGCATATTTTCCCGTTGACTCCCACCCTCGATTTCTGTAGAGGGCAGCACTGCGCCCGGCGGTCAGGGATTGCGGCTTTCGGGCAATGAGTGGTGCGGGCCAGGGAGGCCCGAGAGAATGGGGTGATCGCCCATAAAGACAGGCGAGGTTACTGACGGCCGGTTTTTCCGGCTTTCTTGTTTATTCCGGGTCGATTTCAGAAAGTCTGAGAAGGGAGAGAAGGATGGCCAAGCACAAGAAGAGCGAAAGACGGAAAGAGCTGGACCGCCGCCGCAAACGGCGCGCAGAGCGCAAGAAGCTTCAGGCCAGGGGTGCGGGGGCCGCCAGCGTCTAAGTACACGCGCGCGCATTAAAGTGTCCAATGGCGACTGTGGGACTCCGCAGCACGTCATTCCCGCGGGTTTCAAGCGGGAATCCAGACTGACCGAATAAGACCTGGATCCCGGCTAAGAGACTGCCGGGATGACGTACAAAGAAATGTTTGCCTCCAGATTCACTGAATGCTTCACGAGTGCTTCATTGTGTGGTCGTTCATGATCCACATCAATCATTTGGATAAAAAGTCATGGGAATAACGTCATCAGCTGCCACTTTCACGCGTTTTTTCGTGCCCGATGTCGTCACAGAGGACTTCTGGGGGTACGTCGACGAGAAGCTGAAAGCCGGCGTATTCAAGGGCTGCGAGGAAGGCCAGGATATGGCTTCCGGTTTCACCGTGTGGGAGGATTTCTTCGACCCCGCCTTCGACTCGGGGAGTTATCACAAGGGCGACTATGTGGCTTTCCACTACCGCCTGGACCAGCGTAAGGTGCCGGCCATCATCAACAAGCAGTACACCAAGCAGGCCATCCAGAAATACCGGGCGGAAAATGACGGCAAGTGGCCATCGCGCCATGACAAGCTGGCCCTCCAGGAGGAGGTCCAGGACTGGCTGCTCAAGCGTGTCCTCCCCCAGCCGTCAGCCTTCGAGGTGGTCTGGAACCCTTCGGCCAAATGGATGGCTCTCGGGACAACCAGCCTCAAGATGCTGGATTCTTTCCTGGAGCTGTTCGAGAGCCTATTCAGAACATATCCGGCTCCCCTCTACCACGCCCGCTGGGCGCTCCACACGGCTCCCATCGAGCCTCAGCTCAAGGATGCGCTCGGCTCCCTGGTGAATGTCGAATCCGTCCACGCCATCGACGAGGGCCGATTCCTGGGATACGAGTTCCTGACCTGGCTCTGGTTCTTTACGGAGCACGCCGAAGGGAAGCTGCGGTACACGCCCGAGCTGGATGTCCAGGTGGAGCTTGGCGAGCGGCTGGTTCTGACTCTGCCCGGGGAAGGGCGTGAGAAGGTTGTTTGCACCACCCAGGCCAACGCCCTGTCCGAGGCTCGGGTGGCCCTGCAGCAAGGAAAGATGGTGGAAGAAATCCAGGTCCAGATGAGAGCCGGAGACAACGACTACCAGGTGACGCTGGACAGCACCCTCCAGGCATTCAAAGGCCTGAAGACCCCCAAGCAACTGCCCGATTTCGGCCAGGATGATCCGGATGGTCGGTTTCTGGAAAAGATGTTCTTCATCGAGGAAGTCTCGTCCATTCTCAACGCCCTCTATGCCACCTATTTGAGGATGCGGCTGGCCGGGTCGTGGGAGTCGGATACCCTGCCGGTGTTGAAAGAGTGGATAGGTGGCGGCCCTCCACAGTCCACGGGCGGCTCCGCAGAATCCTGACCCATGCCAGGCTCCGCTGACCTCCATTTCGTGACGGATTTCTTCCAGCGCCATTGGGTGAGCGGGCTCTTCGTGCTCCTCACCCTCTGCACTTTTCTGCTGATATGGGCCACACGCTATCTGGTGCGACGGCGCATGAAGCGCCTTCTCATCGAGGAAATCGAGGAGGAAGGCGAGCTGGATCTCCTGACCCCCCTGGAGCCCCGGGACCACGAGGCAATGGCGGTGGTCAAACGTTTCCGCCGTGAGATCTGGGAGCTTCCGGACCCGGAGCTTCAACTGAACATCGAGGCGCTCAACCAGCGGGCCTTCCAGGTCGTTCGAGCGGTGGCGGCGGTTTATCATCCCGAAAAGGAGGCCCCTCAATACGAGGCCTCGCTGCTCGAGCTCCTGCAGCTCATTCGACGGGTGGTCTCGCGCCTCCAGAGAATCGCGGGCGTTGTGCCCTTCAAGTATCTGGGAGTCCGAAGGCTCAGCGACTACCAGCGCTATTACGAAGTCTACCGAAAGATCAACGAAAACCCCATTCTCCAAGCCCTCAAGCGACACCCGACCATTTTCAAGGTGGCCCGATGGGCCATAAACCTGAAGAACCTCAGCAACCCCCTCTACTGGGCGGGCAGAGAGCTCAGCCGGGAAGGGTACTTCTACATGGTGCGGTGGTTCCACCTGACCTTTGTGAGCCAGGTGGGGCGCGAGGCCATCCGGTTGTACAGCTGCCGCCATTTTCAGTCGGAGGTGGACCGCGACGGGGTGCTCCTCTTCTACCGGTTGTATGCGCTCACGTACCAGTGGGGGGGGCCGAGCCGGGCGGACTGGGCGGCACTCGTGGAGTTTCTGACGGGCCACACGGGTGTGGAGGCGGAGGGAAAGTTGCACATCCTGTCCCGATGGTCTCAGAATCGGTTGCCCGAGGACCTGGATCAGCGGGAGCTGCAGACTCCCCTGGGGCACCGTTGGTATCGCAAGGGGCTCAAGCTGCTGCTTGAGAAGGATGCCGATCCTGCTCCCGGCCGCCGCCGGGTCATCGAAGCTGAACTGGCCCGGCTCAAAGAGCAGAGCTGATGAACGGGGAGAGGCCTGATGGCCATTGAGCTCATCGACATTCCGACGGAACAGACGACGGCGGCGACGGATTTCGTGCTGGCTTTGCTGGCCGCAGGCTGCGCCCTGCAGATGCACCGTTTGAAAGAGACCTCTCCATGGAAGGCCAGTCTCTGGGTCTGGACCTTCAGTCTGGTGGCCACGGCCAGCCTCCTGGGAACCGTCGTCCACGGCTTCCAGATGAGCCAGAGCCTCAATCGCCTTCTCTGGCAGCCGCTCTATCTGTCCCTGGGGCTGGCCGTGGGGCTTTTCATGGTGGGGGCCATCCATGACGGCCGGGGACAGAGGAGCGCCCGTCGGGCCCTGCCTCTCATGGTTCTGGCGGGCGTGGTCTTCTTCACCATCACCCGAATCTTTCCCGGATCTTTTGCGGTTTTCCTGGTCTACGAAGCCGTTGCACTGTTCTACGCTCTGTCCGTCTATGGGTCCATGGCCCTGGGCCGCCGCCTGCCGGGAGCCGATTGGGTGGCCGCGGGCGTGCTCCTCATGATCGTCGCCGCAGTCGTGCAGGCCACCAAATCCCTCCATTTTCAGCTCATCTGGCCCTTCGACCACAATGGCGTCTTTCATTTGATTCAGATGGCGGGCCTTGGAGCCCTGACCCGGGGACTCACCAAAGGGCTCAGGCAGCGGGCGCGTTGATCGCCTCACCTTCTCGCAGAAAAGCCAATAGAAAAACCACTTGATCATGATTTCTGGATGTCGCAGAATATGAAACTTGGCTGCTTCAGTGGAAAGAGGGGGCTCTCGGGCGCCTGGTGGTTCGCAGAAAAGGGAGAGGGGTTTCATGAAAATCGATTGGAGATTCTGGAGTGAATTTATAAGGGCTTTGGCATGGCCGGGTCTGGCTGCTTTGACCTTATTGATGTTTCGCAGACAGATCGCGGAAGTGCTGACTCAGACGGCGCGTCGTCTGCGCCGTCCCCAAGCTCAGGAGGTGAGCGTCGATCTGACACCGCTTCCGGAGTTGGCTTCCTCCTGGTCGGTGGGCTCGACGGATGTTCGTGTCCTCACCTCGCCGCAGGTGTTCAACGGCAATTCCAGGCCCCTCTTCCAGGAGCTCCTGAACACGAGCCAGGCCGACTATGCGGTGGTGGACCTGGGAAGAGGCCAGGAGTGGCTCACGTCCAGGCTCTTCCTGTTCGCCCTGATCCTGGGGATGGTGCGAAACCTGCGCGCCCTGGTCTTTGTCGAGAGCTCAAGCGGAGTGCGGCGCCGATTCCTGGCCACCGCATCCCCATCGGACGTTTACAGGGCCCTGGCTTTGCGATACCCCTGGCTGGAGGGGGCCTGGCTTCAGGCGTCTGCCGCCCAGTATCCTCAGGAAGGGTCCGAAGAGAATGGGCGCTCGGACTTCTCCCATGAACATCCGTTGTTTTCCGGCGCGGACTGGGAGATGGTCAACCGTTTTGCCCGTGATTTCCTGCAGCGCATCCAGCGAACCACCCTGCCGCCGGAGGAGGACCAGGAGCTCTATCTGGGGGCTGGAAAACAGCCGGCGATCTGGGAGAAGACACAATGGATGGACGGAGAACGCCTGGAGCGGGATTTGAGGGGCTGCCTGCAGTACGCATGGTGTGAGGATTCCCCGGACAAGCCACCCAAAGCCGTCGTGAACGCCGTTGCGCGCCGCCACGCTCCGTTCGTGGCACTGGTGGATTCGGATCGCCGGTTCCTGAGCCTGGTGGATCGCTACGCGCTCCTGGATCAGGTGAAACTGGCGACAGTAAAGGACTGACAGGCCGCCGCCATGTCCCAATGCCGTTGACTTAAGGGGTGGCACGGGCTAAGCGGAGCTTGCCCGTGCCACCCATCGAGTCAGCTGCATGGAACCCTTTCCGAGGGGAATTTCATTTGACGGTCTGGTCGTTTTCGCCCCTGCTCACCGTTTGTCGGGGACGCTCGAAAAGTCCCCGAACTCGATCCCCTGCGCCAGCGGCATCTCTCCGGACCAGTTGATGGTGTTGGTCTGGCGCCTCATGTAGGCCTTCCACGAATCCGATCCCGATTCGCGCCCACCCCCCGTGTCTTTTTCGCCTCCGAAGGCGCCGCCGATCTCCGCACCGGACGTGCTGAGGTTCACGTTGGCAATGCCGCAGTCGCTTCCGGCCTGGCTCAGGAACCGCTCGGCCTCCCTCAGGTCGTTGGTGAAAATGGAGGACGCAAGCCCCTGGGGGACGCCGTTGTGGATTTCGATGGCTTCCTCCAGATGTCGGTATTTCATGACGTAGAGAAGCGGCGCAAACGTCTCCTCCGTGATGATGGGGAGGCCTGGATCCGCTTCGGCGATGCAGGGGGTGACATAGGTCCCGGCGTCGAACAGGCCTCCGGACAGGACGTCCCCCCCGTACCGAATCCGCCCCCCCTGCTCCCGGATGGCATCGAGGGCACCCTGCATGGCGAAGACGGCATCCCGGTCGATGAGGGGCCCCATGATGGTCCGCTTTTCGAGCGGATTCCCGATGCGCACCTGCTTGTATGCGCGAACCAGGCGGTCCATGACGTCGTCGTAGACGGACTCCTGCACGATCAGGCGGCGGATGGTCGTACAGCGCTGCCCCGCCGTTCCCACAGCCCCGAACAGGATGGCGCGCATGGCCAGTCTCAGGTCGGCGCTGGGCGTGACGATGACGCCGTTGTTGCCCCCGAGCTCCAGGAGAGGCCGCCCCAGCCGCTCCATGACGACCCGCCCCACGCGGCGTCCCATGGCCACGCTCCCCGTGGCGGAGATCAACCGCATGCGGGGATCGGCGATGAGTCGCTCCCCGACCGTTCCCCCTTCCCCGATGAGGACATTCAGCACGCCGTCGGGAAGACCGTTCTCCTTCAGGATCTCACCCGTGATCCGCGATACCGCCAGGGCGCAGAGGGGCGCCTTGCAGGACGGTTTCCAGACCACGGTGTCCCCGGCCACGAGGGCGATGATGGCATTCCAGGCCCAGACGGCCATGGGGAAGTTGAAGGCGGTGATGACGCCGATGGGACCGAGGGGGTGCCACTGCTCGTAGAGCCGATGTCCGGGGCGCTCGCTCGGCATGGTGAAGCCGTACAGCATCCGCGAGAGCCCGATGGCGAAGTCGCAGATGTCGATCATCTCCTGCACTTCCCCCTCGGCTTCGGCGAGGATTTTCCCATTCTCGAGGGTGATGAGCTGGGCGAGCTCCTGCTTGGAGATTCGGAGCCGGCTTCGGATCTGGCGCACGATTTCGCCGCGGCCCGGGGCCGGGATGAGCCGCCAGGTGGAGAAGGCCTCCCAGGCCCTGGCGGCCACCTCCTCGTAGTCACTTTCCGAGGCCGTGCAGACCTGAGCCAGAACCCGCCCGTCAATGGGAGAGACGGATTCGATCGCGTGGTCCCGACAGGCGAGCCATCGGCTCCCGATGCAGGCTCCGGGGTTGAGTCCCCCGAGATCCAGGGTTCCCAGGATTTCGCGTCTCTTTTCTGCCATCGACATGAGGCCGTCTCCCTTTGGTGCATCTCTACAGAGCTCAATGACCGGTTGAGTCGTCATTCCCGCTTGTCCCTGGCGGGAATCCAGCGGCCTTCAAGTCCCTGGATCCCCGCCAAAAGCATGCGGGGATGACCGGCGAGAAATTTGTCTTGATGAACCCTTCCATGAGCCACTTCACGCACGCACTCCTCGAAGAGGGAGAGGCCCACGTCCACTTCTTCGGGTGAAATGGTGAGCGCCGGAAAGAAGCGGATGGAGTTTTCCCCGCAGCCCAGCAGAAGCAGTCCCTCTGTTGAACGCCTTGCGGACCAGGGAGCGCCCCGCCATTCGACGGCGCGCTCCCTGGTCTCCCGATCCTTGACCCGCTCGACTCCGATCATGAGGCCCAGGCCGCAGCGCGCGGTCCCGGCAGCT
>JBFYYO010000195.1:0-7508 GCA_041310025.1 Syntrophobacterales bacterium | reverse complement strand
AGATTCCTCAAGGAAACGCCGAAGGATCGCGAGCTGCCCGCCCTTCGGCAACTCGCCGACAAACCGACCTTAGAGGCGATCCGCCGCGCGGTTGAAGGACTTTGCTTGAATGACCGTGCGAAGGCTCGACGGCTCGCCATGTATCTATCCCGGCACCATACCGGGCTCAAACTGAGAGAGATCGGTGCCGAAGCTCGGTGTGGGCGAATCGGCCGTCACACAGGCGAGCAGGCGGGTTGCGGATGAACTGAGAGGCAGTGAGTCCATGGGAGAGTGTGTTGAACAAATCAGGAGGGAACTAGGTTTGTGAAAAGTGTAGGTTTGACCCCTTGACTACGCAGCCAATCCCTGAATGCCAGCCGAAAGGCTTGTGCAGATTGGTGATTTAGGGCAGGATTTGGCAGCTGGGAGGGACCGTCGGCGCCGAGCATTCCGGCCATGTCTCCCTACCGCATATATCTTGCCATCCTTTCCTGGATTGGCACTCCGGCTTTGCAAAGAAGCATTACAGGATAGACTCAAAGGGGGGTGGGGAGAACTGCATTTTCACTCCGTGCCGGTGCTTGCCCGTTCGATCCCGCTTGTTCCTCGAGACTCGATCGATGTTTCACGGACTAACCCTTTTCCAGGACGTCCCTGACTTTTCTCGCAAGATCATTCCTCTTGAAAGGTTTGTGGATGAAGTGGAGATTTTCGCTCAGAATTCCCCTATGCGCTATCATGTCGGCCGTATAGCCCGAAGTGTAGAGGCACTTGAGACCCGGCCGAAGACCATGAACGCGCTCTGCCAGCTCCCGGCCGTTCAATTCCGGCATCACCACGTCTGTAAGGAGCAGATGAATTTCGCCCGGGTGGTCCTCAGCAAGTTGAAGGCCTTTCTTCGGTGATGGTGTCGCGAGTACCGTATATCCCAAGCTCTCGAGGATGCCCCTGGAGAGGTTGAGCAGAGCCTCGTCATCTTCCACCAGAAGCACGGTCTCCATTCCTCCTGCAGGCGCCCGCCCAATCTCATCGGCGGAGGTTTGCATGGGATCTGGTTCAAATCGAGGAAGGTAAATATTGAAGGTTGCTCCCATTCCCAACCTGCTGTCCACACAGATGTGTCCGCAGTTCTGTTTCACGATGCCGTAGACCGTCGCCAGTCCCAAACCAGTTCCCCTACCCACTTCCTTGGTCGTGAAGAAGGGTTCGAACAGGTGATCGAGGGTCTCCTGGTCCATGCCTTCTCCCGTATCGCTTACGGAGAGGAGGACATGTTCCCCTCGAACGAATCCCACCTGGTCGGGAAAATGCGGTGGCCCCATCACGACATTTTCGGTCTTGATGGTGATGGAGCCCGTTTCGGACATGGCATCCCGAGCATTGACGGTCAGGTTGACGAGAATCTGGTCGATCTGTGAGGGATCGACCTTGACCTTCCATATCTCATGGCCGGGGCTCCAGAATAGATCGATGTCCTCCCCTATGAGCCTATGGAGCATCTTGAGCATTCCGGAGATGGTGTCGTTCAAATCGAGCACCCTTGGGCTGACGGTCTGTTTGCGAGCGAATGCCAGCAGTTGCCTGGTGAGATCGGCGGAGCGATTTGCTGCTTTTTGAATCTCCAGAAGGTGCTGGTGGAGAGGCTGTTCAGGCGGCACCTGGTCGAGTGCCATCTCGGAGTAGCCCAGGATAACCCCCAGCATGTTGTTGAAATCATGCGCCACGCCACCCGCAAGCCGACCGACCGATTCGATCTTCTGAACATGGAAAAGCTGTGTTTCCAGTTTTAAACGTTCATCCTCCGCCCGTTTGCGCTCGGTGATGAATCGTGCCTGCTGGATATTCTGGTATGCCATGGAAGAGAGCTGTCCAGCCAAAGTGAAAAGCGCTTGAGCGATCTTCTCGAACTGATCCCTCGACATGGCAGGGACCTCGTAGAACGCCTCAATAAAAGCCGTCTCGTCTGCGCCGATTTCATGGGCATAGGCTCGCATCCTGCTCTCATGCTGGGTCTCGTCTCGGACCTGCCCGATGAGCCAGTTGGCAATGTGTCGGCCCCCAACGCTGATGCTTGCGCCGGCGTCCCACAATCCGCTGCTCAGGCAGGGCTCGACGGTGGGGCCTTTCCCGCTGAGGCGCCCAATGACCGAGTCAGAGTGGTAGCAGTTCTTGAGACCTTTTTCAGTTCGGCGTATGATGTTCTCACAGAGCTGGCAGAAGCCACTTGGCTTGGTGATGGGAACGCCGTCGGTGTGCGTGATGATCGAGGCCACGCCTGTTGCTTTGGCAAACTGGTCTTGCAGCTTCTGGATATCCTCGATATCAAAGAGGTCTTCGAATTCAATGCTGTCCGCTGCATCCAATGGACGAGTCAAGGAGAGGAGACGTTTTTCGATGGCCTCCTCCATCCGCTTGCGCTCGGTAATGTCGACATCCATTCGGAAAACTTCTGCCACCCTGCCGTTTTCGATCAAGGGCCAGGACGAGGAGTACACCCATCGCAGGCTGCCGTCGCGAGCTCTCACCATGATCTCCATCGGCTGCGAAACGCTGCAGCTCTCCCACGCCTCGCTCAGGGCCTCTTCCAGCCGCGAGTCCGGGGCTTCTGCAGAGCTCAAGACCTGTTGGAAGGGCGATCCGATGGCCTCTGAAGCTTCAAATCCGTACAGGCGGGCGCTGGCGTTGTTCCAATGGCAGATCTCGCCATTTCGGTCAATCCCCTGAATGGCCACCAGGGGGGCGTTCTGGAGGACCGACTCGAACCTGAGCAAGGCTTCATGCCTCCCGCGCTGGGATTCTTCGAGAGCGGTCAGCATCCCGTTGATGTTTGCGGCAAGGCTGGAGAGCTCGTCACTGCCGGTGGACGGCACCCGCATGCTTGGATCGGCACCTGCGGCGATGGCCTTCACACTCCGGTCGAGGCTGAGGAGACGGGATAGAACAAGCTTCTCCAGAAGCCAAAGGGCCAGGATGAGGAAGATCAGGCTGATGGAGAGGACCGAAACCACCAGAGAGATCACACTCGTTTTGCCCAGCCGGTGGATCTCTCGCGGGATGTCCAATCTCAGATGCAGGGCCGGTTTTCCATAAATATCCAGGAGGAGCACGCAGCCTTGAATGACATCATCTGAAACCTTGCTCAACAGGATCGGATCATCGCCATGACCGGGCGCCAGAGCCTCGGTAATGCCCGAGGGCCGGTCTTCTCCATAGCGTTGGAGATTGAATGCGAGGTGCGTCAAATTTGATATGAACTTAATCTGGTGCTCATCGAAGCTGCGTCCCATGACGAGCAGCCCTCCCGCGTTCTCTCCGCCTGCTGTGGGGAGAATCGCCCTCGAAGCCATGAGCATCGGACCTTCCGGCAACAGGAACAATCCTGCGGTGCCGGTTTGGATGCTTCTTTCGGGATCGAGGTGCCAACCTAAGAATTCCCGAGTGACTATGTGATCCAAAACGCCCTTTGGTATGGGTACGATTTCTTTCTTCTGCAGGTCGAATCCTGTTCCGAAAACGACTTCCCCGTCATTGGTCAGAAAGAGGATCAGGTTGAGCCGGAGCTCCAGGTAACTGGAATTCGGAAGGTTTCGCTCCACAAACGCCGAATTTCTGTCCTCGATGAAGGCATATGCTTCATCCCACAGGGCCCAGTCATTCACCTCACTGCTCAGGTTGCTGATTTCGTAGGCGATGGTGTCTTGCAGACGCTGAACCTTCTGCCTTGCGTCGCGGTCTTCCACCTCGGCAAATCCACGTTTCAGAATGACGGACGACACGGCAACGATCATACCCAGCAGGCATGCAATGGTAATGCCCACGGAGAGAAGCATCTTCTTTCGGAGGTTCACGCTCAGACTCCTGGCGCTGCAGCAGGGTGCAGCCTGGATGATTTGAGATCTTTATCCGGTTCTCGGCGGTTTGAGTGATGTCGGCTGAAAGGAGCAAACACAGACCGCACCGGTCTGGATGAGAAAGCAACCGGATTTCCTGTTCCTGCGGCCGGCACCTGTAGCTTCAAAATAATGACAGTCCTATCCTTTCAGCAGTAACAGTCTGCAGATTTGCAGATATCAGGCCAAAGGTCATCGACCACAAACCTCATGTGCCGGAGCCTTCCTCATGCTGACCGGGTTGTATCCTTGAAGCCTGCCTGTGTTTCGTTACCTTCAAATAATTTTTCTGGGGAACGCTGCATGACCATCGGCCACAAACTCATCCTGGATCAGATCCGTTCACTGGAGGCTCTGCTATGAGTTATGCGCCGAGGCTCTCGACCCTTCCGGCAATCCTGATGTTCACGCTGCTTTTTTCACCACTGGCCCCCCCATCCCACGCCGCCGGCATCAAGGACTCTGAATCGGCCACCCATGGCCATGAGGCCGCTCTCTATCAGAGGGTGGGGGGATAGTAGTAGGGTCAAACCTACACTGACACACCGGGATCGGTCTGGCAGATGGGAGAGTGTGTTGAACAAATTAGGAGGGAACTAGGTTTGTGAAAAGTGTAGGTTTGACCCCTTGCTTGTTGTGCAGGGACTTTTTGCCTCAGCTCTCGGGAGACACGCAAGGGGAATCGGCTCCCCGCCTATGTTTTTTCGGTGGCCTTCCTTTTGCTCCACGGGGTCGGCTGTGAGCGTTGTGGGCTATTGCATCCGTCGGTCTCCCATCGCCGCTTTGCATCGTGGCAATCGGCGATGCGGCAGCGCGTGGAAGAAGTCGGGGCGTGCATCTTTTTTGCCCGGCGTTATGTCGGTATTGACACAGGAATCTCCGCTGGTATGAAGGGACAATATGAGAATCCCGTTCATCTTCGTGGAAAGCTGGGGCAGGAGGAGGCTGACAGGAACGAACAGGACGGGAGCATGTTCGTCTGGCGTTCTGTCATGTGTGGCATAGGTTTCCAAACTCCAGGTCATTGATGGACGGGGATGGGAGAGATCCATGAAGATGATTCCAGTTCAGAATTCCATTGGCATGGTGCTCTGCCACGATGTGACCCAGATCGTTCCCGGCGAGCTCAAAGGGGCTGCGTTTCGGAAGGGGCATGTCGTCCGTGAGGAGGACATCCCCCGACTCCTCGATATGGGCAAGGAGCACATCTATGCCTGGGACATCCGGACCGGCAGCGGACTCCTGCATGAAGACGAAGCCGCCGAGAGGATTGCCAGGGCGGCTGCAGGGTCGAACATAGGTGTCACGGCACCCAGGGAAGGCAAGGTAGAGCTCGTTGCCGCCGTGGAAGGCCTGCTGAAGATCGACCTGGAGGGCCTTTATGCCGTCAACGTTGCAGAGATCATCTTTGCCAGCCTCCACACCCATCAACGGGTGCGCAGGAACAAGGTGCTTGCCGGGACCCGCATCATCCCGCTGGTGATCGAGGAGCCCAAAGTCGAGCGCGTGGAGAGAATCTGCGACGAACATCGGCCGCTCCTCGAAGTTATCCCGTTTGAGCCGTTCGATGTCGGCATCATCACCACGGGAAGTGAAGTTTACCACGGGCGCATCGAGGACCGGTTCGGTCCCGTGGTTCGGGAGAAGCTCGAGGACTTCGGGTGCCGGGTGATCGGGCAGAGCTATGTGTCCGACGATGCCGGGCGCATCGGGGAGGAGATCCGGTTATTCTTGGCGCGTGGGGCCCGGATGGTCGCCGTCACGGGCGGCATGTCCGTGGATCCCGACGACGTCACGCCGGCGGCGATTCGATCCTCCGGTGCGCGGGTGGTGACCTATGGCGTTCCAGTCCTTCCGGGAGCCATGTTCATGCTCGCCTATCTCGGGGATGTCCCCATCCTGGGTCTCCCGGGGTGCGTCATGTATCACCGGACCAGCATTTTTGACGTCGTGCTTCCCAGGCTCCTCGCGGGGGAAGAGGTCACGCGGGAGGAGCTGGTCAAGTTGGCTCATGGAGGGCTTTGCACACTCTGCAGGGAGTGCAGGTACCCCGACTGCGGCTTTGCCAAGGGTGCTTGAATGCTGGATTCTTTGACATCGCAGACCAGGAGGAATGAATGGAGAAGAAGCTTCTCAACATCAATGGAATACCCCGAACGGTCATTGCAGGCCCTGAGGCATCGCTGGCGGAGGTGCTCCGCAAGCAGCTCGGGCTGACGGGAACCAAAATCGGATGCGGCCAGGCTCAATGTGGCGCCTGCTCGGTCATCATGGACGGGAAAGTGATCCGCTCGTGTGTCACCAAGATGAAGAAGGTGGACGAGGGCGCATCCATCACCACCATTGAAGGCATTGGAGCGGTGGATGACCTGCATCCGGTCCAGGTTGCCTGGATGGTGCACGGCGGAGCCCAGTGCGGGTTCTGCAGCCCCGGCTTCATTGTCTCCGCCAAAGGGCTTCTGGATCAAAACAGCAACCCCACGCGCGAAGAGGTGCGGGACTGGTTCCAGAAGCACCGGAACGCCTGTCGTTGCACGGGCTACAAGCCTCTGGTCGACGCAGTGATGGATGCGGCGCGGGTGGTCCGCGGCGAGATCACCAAGGAGGAGCTGGCCTACAAGATCCCCGCTGACGGGAGGATCTGGGGCGGCAAATATCCGAGGCCCTCCGCTCTCGCCAAGGTGACCGGCACGTGCGACTACGGCGCCGACCTGGGGCTCAAGCTCCCGGATGACACCCTGCAGCTGGCCCTCGTCCAGGCCAAGGTCTCCCACGCCAACATCCTTTCCATCGACGCCTCCGAGGCGGAGAAGATGCCGGGTGTCTTCAAGGTGGTCACCCACAAGGACGTCAAGGGCAAGAACCGCATCACGGGTCTCATCACCTTCCCGACCAACAAGGGCGACGGCTGGGACCGCCCCATCCTCTGTGACACCAAGGTCTTCCAGTTTGGCGACGCCATCGCCATTGTCTGCGCCGACACGGTGGAGCACGCCCGGGCGGCCGCTGCCAAAGTCAGGGTGGAGCTCGAGGAGCTGCCCGCCTACATGAGCGCCCCCGCAGCCATGGCCGACGACGCCATCGAGATCCACCCGGGAACGCCCAACGTCTACTACGAGCAGAAGATCGTGAAGGGTGAGGATACCAAGCCGCTCATGGCTGCAGCAGCCCATGTGGTGGAGGATGATTTTTACGTCGGACGCCAGCCCCACCTGCCCATGGAGCCGGATGTCGGTTTCGCCTACTCCGATGAGGAGGGGCGGCTCACGATCCATTCCAAGAGCATCGGCATCCATCTCCATCACGCCATGATCTGCCCGGGCCTCGGCGTCGAGCCGGAGAAGCTCCGCCTGGTCCAGAACCCGACCGGAGGGACTTTCGGCTACAAGTTCAGCCCCACCATCGAGGCTCTTCTCGGAGTGGCCTGCATGGCCACGCAGCGCCCTGTGTTCCTGAACTTCGACTACTATCAGCAGATCACCTACACGGGCAAACGGTCGCCCTTTTTCGTGAAGATGAAATTCGGCGCAGACCGGGAAGGCAGGATCACCGCCATGGAGACGGATTACTGTGTCGATCATGGCCCCTACTCGGAATTCGGGGATTTGCTCACCGTGCGCGGCGTTCAGTTCATGG
>JBFYYO010000194.1:0-8279 GCA_041310025.1 Syntrophobacterales bacterium | reverse complement strand
TCCTTCGTGGTGAGAGAGTCTTCAATCAAGTTTGAGGAGCAAGAAAGCAATGAGTTACACGCCTGAGATGAGAGAGCTGATCAAGCGCGTCGAGGCCACGAGGCCCGAGCGGGTGGCGATGTCGCGAAGGGGCGAGCACTTCCCGGCTTTGAGCCTGGAGGAGCGTGCGGTGGTGCTGGAAAAATTCCATCCGGACTACCAGAAGGATGGAAGGTGCGAGGTCCGGGTGGGTCCCGACAAGGGGAAGGCGTTTCCCGAGGAGATCACCCGGATGCTGGAGTCGCGCTCGATGCTCCGGCCGGAGAAGGTGAATGTCTCGAAGATCGACTTTGAAACGGATGTGCTGATCCTGGGCGGGGGGGGAGCCGGGACGTCTGCGGCCCTCATGGCGTCCGCCGCAGGAGCGAGCGTCATCATGACGACCAAGCTCCGCCACGGGGATGCGAACACCATGATGGCCGAAGGGGGGATCCAGGCGGCGACGCAGGAGTGCGACTCTCCCTTCTACCATTATCTCGACACCATCGGGGGCGGGCACTTCACGAACCAGCCGGATCTCGTGGCGGCTCTCGCCCACGACGCCCCGCTTTCCATCGCCTGGCTCGAAGCGCTCGGCATGATGTTCAACAAGGCTCCGGACGGCAGGCTGAGCGTGCGTCACTTCGGAGGGTCTTCCCGCAAGCGCATGCACTCGGCGGGAGACATGACGGGAGCCGAGATCATGCGGGTGCTCCGGCTCCTCATCGATTCCGAGGGGAAATGCGGGGGAGCGATCCTCTACAACATGGAAACGCGCGAGTTTTTCGTGGCCCGGGCCAGGGCGGTCATCATCGCAACGGGCGGAAACGGGAGGCTCCACATCAAGGGGTTTGCGACCACGAACCACTACGGGGCCACCATGGACGGAGTGGTGATGGCCTACCGGGCGGGAGTCGGGACGACGTGTCTGCACTCGACCCAGTACCACCCGACGGGGGTGGCCTATCCCGAGCAGAACGTCGGGCTTCTCATCACCGAGAAGGTGCGGGGGCTCGGAGCCCACGTGCTGAACGTGGACGGCGAGCAGTTCTGCTTTCCCCTCGAGCCCCGGGATGTGGAGTCGGCCGAGCTCATCAAGGAGGCCTTCGAGAAGAAGAAGTCGGTCGTGACTCCGACGGGCCGCTATGGCCTCTGGCTGGATTCCCCCATGATCGACCTCCTCCACGGGGAGGGGACGGTCCGGCGCGAGCTTCCGGCGAAGTTCATCCAGTTCGAGCGGCACGGGATCGACATCAGCAAGGACCCGATGCTGGTCTTCCCGACGCTTCACTACCAGAACGGCGGGATTGCCATCAATGCCGACTGCGAAACGGCGATTCCGGGGCTCTACAGTGCGGGCGAGTGCGTGGGCGGGGTGCACGGGGAGAACCGGCTCATGGGCAACAGCCTCCAGGACATCATCACCTTCGGGCGCCGGGCCGGGATGAGCGCCGCGGAATACGTGAAGAACGGAGTCGAGGTGAAAACCCTCACCCTGGACCACGTGACGCGCTTCGAGAAAGAGCTCGCCGAGGCCGGAATCGTAAACCCCATGGTGGCCCCCATCCTCCTTCCCGACTACACCACCGACGACGTGGCCTCCCGCCGCCTCATGGACGCCAGGCTGGAAGCTGAGTAGAGCGCCTCGACTGCGGTCCTGCGGCTGCGGAACGGATGACGGTGCAGGAATGGGCGCCAAAATGGAAAGCGAATGAACCGGGCGGGCTTCCTCTCGGGCGACTGCGCAAAAAGTTGTGGTGGGCACGAAAATACGTGCCCACCCTACGACTCCTCCGCAACGAGTAAGCCTTCAACTCGAAACTCGAAACCCGAAACCCGAGACTTGAAACCATCTTTCACAGGATAAACCAATGATCGAGATACGAATTCACGGTCGAGGCGGGCAGGGGAACGTGGCGGCAGCCGAGCTGCTGGCCATCGCGGCCTTCAAGGACGGCAAGTTCGCCCAGGCATTTCCATCCTTCGGTGCCGAGCGCGTTGGAGCTCCGGTCCAGGCGTTCGTGCGCATCGACAGCAAGAAGATCCGGGTCCGCGAGGATGTGCGCACTCCGGACTACCTCATCGTCCAGGACCAGTACCTCATTGACTCGGTTCCGGTGCTCGACGGCCTCAAAGAGGGCGGACTGGTGCTGGTCAACGCCAACGTCCGGTCCGAGGACCTGAACCTCAAGACGACGGCGACGGTGGAAACCATTCCCGCCACGGAGATTGCCCTCGAGATCATCGGACGCCCCATTCCCAATGCCATCATGATCGGCGCCTTCTGCTCCATCACGGGGCTGGTGAGCCTCGAGGCGGTTCAGCAGGCGATCATGGAAAAGTTTCCGGGGGCCGTGGGCACGAACAACGTGGCCGCCATGGAGCGGGCTCACGAGATCATACAGGAGAGGAAGAACCATGCTTAAGCAGATCGAAGGTTCCCATGCCGTTGCCGACGTGGTGGCCCTCTGCCGGCCCAACGTGATCTCGGCCTATCCCATCACCCCGCAGACGCACATCGTGGAAGGACTCGCCGACATTGTCGAGAGCGGTAAGCTCGACGCGGAGTTTGTGAACGTGGAAAGCGAGTTTGCGGCGGCTTCGGTGGTCCTCGGAGCCAGCGCCGCGGGGGCGCGCACTTACACGGCGACCACGTCCCAGGGCCTCCTCCTCATGACCGAGGTGGTCTACTGCATCGCCGGCATGAGGCTGCCCATCATCATGACTTGCGCCAACCGCGCCATCTCGGCACCGCTGAACATCTGGAACGACCAGCAGGACTCCATGACGGTCCGCGATGCGGGCTGGATCCAGATGCACGCCGAAGACAACCAGGAAGCGGCTGACCTGCACGTGCAGGCTTTCAGAATCGCCGAGCAAACCCATCTGCCCATCATGGTGTGCATGGATGGGTTCATCCTGACGCATGCCTTCGAGCCCGTTGACGTTCCGGACCAGAAGCAGGTGGACGACTTCCTGCCGCCTTTCAAACCGCGCCACATCGTGGATCCGCGCTGGCCGCGCGGCATCGGGCTCTATGCGGATCCCCGCTTTTACATGGAAACCCGGTACATC
This sequence comes from Syntrophobacterales bacterium, assembly GCA_041310025.1. Taxonomy (GTDB): domain Bacteria; phylum Desulfobacterota; class Syntrophobacteria; order Syntrophobacterales; family Syntrophobacteraceae; genus JALOOX01. Next base: position 5,186 of record JBFYYO010000194.1, on the reverse strand, counting down.
CTCCACCGAGCCCTTGAGAAATCCGAGGACACCATCCGTGAAGTGAGCGCGGAATTTGCCAAAGCGTTCGGCCGCAACAGCGGCGGCCTCGTGAAGCCTTACAAACTCGAAGGCGCCGACCTGGTGATCGTCACCATGGGGTCGGTGGTGGGAAGCGTCAAGGAGCTCATCGACCGCCTGGAGGCGGAAGGCAAGAAGGTGGGCCTCCTTCAGATCTGCTCGTACCGGCCGTTTCCCAAGCAAGAAGTCTACAAGGCCCTCAAGGACAAACAGAACATCGTGGTCCTGGAGAAGTCCGTGTCCCTCGGAAGGGGCGGGGTCCTGGCGAGCGATGTGCGCTGGTCCTTTCCCCGGTCCGACAAGACGGATCGCCACATCAGCTGCTTCGTGGCGGGTCTCGGCGGCCGGAACATCTCCATCGACGACCTGCGGTTCATGGTGGAGCGCGTCGAAAAAGAGCCGGTGGATCTCGAGTTCCTCGGCCTCAAAAAGGACATCATAGCGGAGAAAGACCTATAGCCATGGAAATCAAAGCCGAAGATCTTAACCGGGTTGAAAAAAAGGATTTGTTCGCGAGCGGCCACCGGGCGTGTGGCGGCTGCGGTCAGGCCCTGGCGGCCAGGCTCGTGGCGGATGCCGCCGGCGAAAACACCATCGCCTGTGTAGCCACCGGCTGCCTCGAAGTTTTTAGCTCCCCCTATCCCGACCCCTCCTGGCGCATCCCGTTCCTCCACAGCCTCTTTGAGAACTCGGCGGCCGTGGCCTCGGGTGTGGAGGCGGCTTACAAGGCCCTCAAGAAGGGTCCCGTCAACATCATCGCCCAGGGCGGCGACGGCAGCACCGCCGACATCGGCTTCCAGTGCATCAGCGGCATGTTCGAGCGCGGCCACAACGTGCTCTACGTCTGCTACGACAACGAAGCCTACATGAACACGGGCGTTCAGCGGTCGAGCTTCACGCCGCTGGGAGCCCGCACCACCACGACGCCAACGGGCAACAAAACCCGCAAGAAGAACCTGCCGCTGATCGCGGCCGACCACGGCATTCCCTACGTGGCGACGGCGACCGTGGACGATTTCCGGGATCTGCAGCGCAAGGTGAAAAAGGCGCTGGCCATCGAGGGCCCCAAGTATCTGCATATCCTGGCGCCTTGCCCCCTGGGCTGGGGCCACACGGGCGATCTCACGGTGCTCATGTGCCGCCTGGCCAAGGATACATGTATTTTCCCGGTCTATGAGATCGTCGAGGGCAAGGTCACCAACGTGCAGAAGGTCCCCAACAAGAAGCCCGTGGAAGAGTACCTCAAGCTCCAGGGCCGCTTCCGCCATCTCTTCAAGAAAGGGGTCCCGACGGAGCCCGTGGCCGCCATCCAGGAAATCGCCAACCAGAACATCGAGAAGTTCAACCTGTGACGGAAGCCGCCAACCAGGAACTAGAAACCAGAAACTAGAAACTCATTCACGAGGTTCAACCCACATATGGAAAAGCTGCCATTAGGACTAGCCCTGGACTTGAGGAATGTGGTCCCCTACAAGACCGGTTCCTGGCGGACCCTGAAACCCCTGTATCTGATGCAGACGCCGCCCTGCAGCCACAGTTGCCCCATCGGGAACGACATTCGGGGTTTTCTGAGGACTCTGGCCGACCAGAAGGATTATGAGGCGGCCTGGCGCGTCCTCACGCGCACCAACCCGTTTCCCGCCACCTGCGGGCGCGTGTGCCCGCATCCCTGCGAGGACGGCTGCAACCGGCGCGACTTCGACACTCCCCTCGCCATCAACAGCTCCGAGCGCTGCGTGGGGGATTACGGTCTGGACCATCACCTGGAGCACAAGAAGGACGTGTTCACCCAGCGCAAGGAAAAGATCGCGGTGGTGGGATCGGGCGCTGCGGGTCTTTCCTGCGCTTTCCATCTGGCCAAGCGCGGCTTCAAGGTGAAGATCTACGAAGCCGAGCACGAGCCGGGCGGCATGATGCGCTGGGGCATTCCGGCCTACCGGCTGCCCAAGGAGGTGCTGAGCCGTGAAATTGACAACATCTTGAAGCTCGGCATCGAGCTCGAGTGCAACACCAAGGTGGGGGTCAACATCCCCATGGATCAGCTGACGGGCCACTATGACGCGGTTTTCCTCGGGCTGGGAGCCCAGAAGGGGGTTTCCATCGGCGTCGAGGGCCAGGATTCCCGCGGCGTTTTCACCGGGGTTGGCTTCCTGAAAGACGTGCACAGCGGCAGGAAGGTCCAGCTGGGGCGCGACGTGGTGGTGGTCGGCGGAGGCAACACCGCCATGGACTGCGCACGGGTGGCCAAGCGGATGGGAGCCAACGTGAGCGTCGTCTACCGCCGCACCCGGAACGAGATGCCCGCCATCACGGCTGAAATCGACGAAGCTTTGGAGGAGCGCATCATGTTCCGCTACCACACGAACCCCGTCAAGATCATCACCGACGACGGCCGCGTCGTGGGGCTCATGTGCGTGCAGATGGAGCTCAAGGAAGCCGATGCCAGCGGCCGGGCACGACCGGTCCCGATCACGGGCTCCGAGTCCGTCGTTCCTGCGGATACGGTCATCATGGCCACGGGGCAGGATGTGGACTACGAGGGGCTCGACCTGGCAAAGCGGGAGAATAAGTGGGTCAGCGCCGACGAGCAGTACATGACGAGCATCCCCAAGGTCTTTGCGGGCGGCGATGCGGTGCTGGGCCTCGAGACGGTTTCGGCGGCCATCGGCCAGGGATTCCGGGCCGCCATGGCCATCGAGGACATGATCGACGGGCAGACCGAGGGCCACCTGGCCCGCCCGCCGGTGGTCTTCTCGCGGGATCTCAACACCTACTACTATCAGCAGAAAAGACGCTTTGCCAAAGAGGCCATCCCGGTTCACGAGCGGCTGAAAAGCTTCAACGAGATCTACCCGGCCTTCGACCGGGACGAGATCCTCACGGAGTCGAGCCGCTGCTTCAGCTGCGGCCTCTGCTTCGACTGCGGCAACTGCCTCATGTACTGCCCGGACAACGCCGTCAAAGTGACCCAGGGCGGCGGCAGGTACGAGTTTGATTACGACTTCTGCAAAGGCTGCGGCCTCTGCGTCAAGGAATGCCCCTGCCACTACATCCAGCTGACCCTGGAGAAGTAGAGGAGGGCACAAGAGCTTCCTCCCACTGAATTTGCCTAAATGACGCGGGCTTCCGGTTCATGCTTGCCCATGCCGGGAGCCCGCCTCGTCGATGATGACAACCAACAGGTGGCTGCGCATTCCCAGCCCGACTCCCTCCTGCCACCTCGATCGAGAGGCGGCATACCGCACTAACGAACCTGTATTCCCAAAGAATTTGTCAGCCGTATTCAATCCCGCTGAGCAGCGCGATCGGTCTGTCTCCCCGATATGAATGGTGTCCCATTTCTTTCTCTCCAAACAATGACTTAAGGGTGGCTGCCCGTTTCCTCAATTCCCCCGATGCCTTGACGAGCACTCTGGCTCGCCGTGCAACGCTCCCACGGAATCTGAGACAGTCGTAAGCTCAACGCGTATTTCTCCATCGGCCAGCCACATGAGGCAAAGACAAAGCGTGCGCGGTTGCCCGCGGGTCATGCGCAGACCTCAGTGGGTTCAACACCTGACGATTTTCGACCATGAGGGGACGTTCTTTGTCATTCGCCAGGGTCATCTGCCGGCTAAGGGCAAGCTGAGAGCTTGAGGTTCGACCCAGAAAAGCGCGTTCGGTTGCTGGACCTGCAAGGGCGTGGCAGATGCATGTCCGCCTGTGAAGGCTGAGTCGCGATGCTGTTGCGGCTCCAGAAATCCAGAGCGGCAGCAGATGTAGAGGATTCCGAGCACCAGAGTTCACTCATGCCATCCAGGCTCGCTTCCGATGAACAGATCACGGTTGAAATGGAGCCGATCAAGATGGGCATACAATTTGCCTTTCGATGAAGTCTCGAAAAGCCTCTCAGACAGGAGCGCGGCATGGCGCGGAAGGGTCTCTTGCGATGGGTGCTCATCCTGCTGCTCGGCTGTGCATCTCTATCGCAGGAGGCATCAGGAGCGGAAATGGTCACGTTGAAACGGCCGGATAGCGGCAAACACTTCACGGTCGATGTGGGAACCTTGATCCGTATCGAGTTGGAGGAACAGGGGGGGACCGGATACCTCTGGCTGCTCGATGCTTTGGATCAGCGATTCTTCGAATTGGTGCGTGTTGAATCCAGGGCGGGAGAAATGGTCGGATTGGTGGGTGCCCCGGTGATCAAGATCTGGGAATTGAAGGCCAAGCAAAAGGGCAAGACCGGACTCGATTTTTCATATTGCAGACCATGGGAAGGAAAGGAGGCAGCTCAAGATCGCTTTGTGGTTGAAATCACCGTACAGTAATCAGACCGAAGCATCCTATGGAAGGAATGATTTATGGGCAGGATCGCCAGAAATAAGTCGTTACCATACATATCGTTTCTATTCTTATTGTCTTTGTCTGTGGCTCTTGTCTTCACCTCAAGCGCTTATGCGCTCAACGAAGAGCTCATGGAGATCCAGCAATCTATCCAGTTCAAAGGAGCGAACTGGACTGCGGGTGAAACGACCGTATCCAGAATCAAACCTGAAGAGCGATCGAACCTCCTTGGGCTGCTCAAGCCCGATGTGATGGATGAGGATTGGTCTGCCCCAGTTGAGGAGCTTCCGTCTTTCGCGGCGGCAGCTCTGCCGGTGAGCCTCGATTGGCGGTCGTACAACGGGGCTAACTATGTCAGTCCCGTCAGGAATCAGTGGGGCTGCGGCAGCTGCTGGGCTTTTGCGACAACGGCGGCTCTGGAATCCAAGGTCCTGATGGCGGACAACACCCCCGGGTACGATCTGAATCTTGCTGAGCAGTTCATGGTGTCATGCAGCCCGGCAGGCAACTGCGGCGGCGGCTATATCTCGAGTGCCTCGAGCTTCCTCCGTGACACGGGATTGCCTGCGGAAGAATGCTTTCCCTATTCTGCAAGCAACAACAGCTGCTCCAATGCCTGCCCCACCTGGTCGTCCTACACCTACCACATCAGTGGATATCGCTGGATCGCTCAATGGAATGCTACAGAAGATGCACTCAAAAATGCACTGAGCACCTACGGGCCCCTGGTCACCACCATGGACGTATACAGCGACTTCTACTATTACACGACGGGTGTTTACTCGAAAGCCTCTGGAACC
>JBFYYO010000193.1:0-7636 GCA_041310025.1 Syntrophobacterales bacterium | reverse complement strand
CGCTTCCCAGAACATATCGGCAGGCTCTGCCCTTGCCCACCCGATTCAGCATGCCCTGGTCCACCATCTCCGACAACTCGCGGAGCGCCTGCCTTTCAGAAATATCGTTCAATTTCGAATAATGCCTGTTGGTGATAAAGCCATTGCTCCTCACAAAATCCAGGGCTCTCATCTGCCGCGGCCTGAAGCCGCCCTCGGCGGGAAAGTCGTCGAAGCCCAGGGCCGCAAGCCTTCCCCGGTCTCCGGCCGAATCGAGCGACATCCGAAAATCCGAAGCCTGCAATCCTCCAGGCTGTGCCGGTGAGCGAAGCTCCGGCGGCAGGTCCTTCAGGAGAATCTCCCGCCCGTTGCAGAGGATGACCGACCGCTCGATCACATTCTCCAGTTCGCGCACATTGCCCGGCCACAGGTACTCGATGAGGCACCTCATGGCCTCCGCGTCAATCCTCAGGGACTCCGGGCGATCCTGAGTGCACTTGTGGAGGAAGTGATTCACGAGCAGCGGGATGTCGTCCACCCGTTCCCGAAGGGGCGGCACGTGGACGTGCACCACGTTCAGCCGGTAGAAGAGGTCCGATCGGAACCGCCCCTGATCCACCTCCTGCCTCAGGTTGCGGTTGGACGCCGCCACAACCCGCACGTCCACCTTGAGCGTCTGGGCCCCGCCGACACGCTCGAATTCCATCTCCTGCAGAACCCGGAGGAGCTTCACCTGCAGGGGCGTGGACATCTCGCTGATCTCGTCCAAAAAGAGGGTCCCCCCGTGCGCCAGCTCGAACCGACCCTTCCGCTGGCTGACGGCCCCCGTGAACGACCCCTTCTCGTGGCCGAACAGCTCGCTCTCCAGGAGGTTTTCGGGGAGTGCCCCGCAATTGACGCTGATGAAGGGGCGGTCTTTCCTGGGGCTGTTGAAATGAATCGCCCTGGCGATGAGCTCCTTGCCCGTTCCGGACTCTCCGGTCACGAGCACCGTCGCTTTGGCCGGCGCCACCTTCTCGATCAACTCGTAGATGCGGAGCATCTGCGTGCTCTTGCCGATGATGTTGCTGAATTGATAGCGATCCTGGAGCGTTTGCTTCAGATAGCGGTTCTGTCGCAGAAGGTGGGAATGATCGGCGGCCTTCCGGATGGTGAGCTTGAGCTCTTCGTTCTTGAAAGGCTTGAGGATGTAGTCGAAAGCCCCCTTCCTCATGGCCTCCACAGCCTTCTCCACCGAGCCGAAGGCGGTCATCATGATCACGGGAAGATCGGGCTTCTCCGTGTGGCAGTGCTCCAGCAGCACCATTCCGTCCATACCCGGCATCTTCATGTCCGTGATCAAGACATCCAGATCGGACGATCGCACGATCTCCAATCCTCTCTCACCGCTGTCAGCCGTGATGACCTCGTAGCCATCTTCGGCCAGAAGATCCTCCAGGACCAGCAGATAGTTCTTTTCGTCATCGATGATCAGAAGCGTTTCCATGCCACGTCAGCTCTCCTATCGGGCCCGTCATTCATCGCGGACCTGGGTCAGGGGAAGGCGGATGATGAGGCTGGCTCCCCTGCCCTCCCGGCTCCGCACCTCGATCTCACCCCCATGGCTGTCAATGATGCTGCTCACAATGGCCAGCCCCAATCCCGTGCCCTTCTCGCGGGTGGTGAAGAAGGGATTGAAGATCTTCTTTTGCAAATCCTCCGGAATTCCCGGGCCCGAATCCCGAATGCGAAGCTCAATCTGCGGCGGCTTCCCGTTGTATTCACGAAAAACGGTGCGCACCCTTAAGATGCCGCCTTGCGGCATGGCTTGAACCGCATTGGCCAGCAGATTGACAAAGGCGCGGTAAAGCAGGTCGGCATCCGCCTCCATCACGTAGTCTCCGGCCTCATAGAAGCGCTCCACCTGAATCGAGGACTGCTGAAGCTGACCCTCCATGGCGGCCAGATTCCGTTCGATGATGTCTTCAATCCGGCACGGCGCCGTCTTCGGGGTCTTGGGGCGCGCAAAATCCAGGAACTCGGTCAAGATGTGGTTGAGGCGACTGGCCTCCTCCACAATGATGGAAGACAGTCGGCGATGCTTCTCGTTGTCTATCCTGCCATAAAGAAGCTCCGCGGTGCTCCGGATGATGCCGAGCGGGTTGCGTATCTCGTGAGAAACACCGGCGATCATCTCGCCCAGAGCCGCCAGCCGTTCGGACTGATGAAGCTGCTCTTCCAGCCGCTCTTTTTCCGTCGCACGAGCTTTGATGATGCTTTCGGCGCGGCGGGCGATGAGGCTGATCGTCAGGAAGAGGACCCCCACGAAGAGCAGAAACCCGGACACCACAATCCATTGAAACCGGTGAATGGTCTTGTAATCCGCCGTGACGTCCTGGGTGATCTCGAAAACCCCGAGGATCTTCCCCCGCTTCCAGCTCAAGGTCCTCTCCTCCCACATGGGGAGATAGGTCACCAGAAGCTGCTTGGGGTCGTCCTTCCGCGAGCCCCAGAAAGGATATCCATCCCCCTGAACCACCGAGACGGTCTCCTCGCCCAGGGCACGCTGAAATGCCGGGCCGAGATCTCCGATCATGCCCTTCACTCCCTGATCCGTGCTGTAAGTCAAGGTCTGGGTGGGATCGTAGATATTCACCCGCTCAACGAAGAAGCCATGGATGGTGTTGCGCACCACACGATCGAGCCGCTCGTACTGATTCTGTCGACTCAGTTTGATTTCACCTTCCGAGATGAGCGTCGGAAGGGTGAACTGAAAGAAGACCTGGTGGTTGAGGTTCTCGGCAACCAGGAGAGCGTACTGCTCGCTCTTCTTGAGCAGGATCGCCTTGGCCCTGTGGGAGATGAACATCGAGAGCAGGATCGTGCAGCCCAATATGACCACCAGACTGGAAAGGGAGAGGTACTTCACCAGCCGGAAGGGCTTCATAGCCCCAAGACTCCTGCGCCGGGCAATGATCGCCCCCTTGCCTCCCTCCGAAGCCTCCGTGCCGCGGTCGGTGCACGTCATTGCATCTTCCGCAGCGCCCCGAGTCTCCCTGGTGGCCGGTCCCGTCTCCAGCATCATCGGTCACCTTCCGAAGATCGCGTTTTGGAGGCCCTCTTCACGCTCTCCCTGTGCTGCTCCAAAAACGGTTTGCATTTGCCCTCCCACCCCCTGAGCGTCGGCTCGTAAAAGACGGACCCCACCAATGCGTCGGGCAGATAGTTCTCGGGAACCCATCCCTCGGGGTCGTCATGGGGGAACCGGTAATCCTTGCCGTATCCCAGATCCTTCATGAGCCGGGTCGGCGCATTGCGAATATGAGAGGGCACCGGGGCCGCACCCGTTTTGGCCGCCATCTCGCGCGCCTTTCCGAAGGCCACATCCACGGCGTTGCTCTTGGGCGCCAGGGACAGGTACACCACCGCCTGAGCCAGGGCCAGCTCACCTTCGGGGCTGCCGAGGAGCTCGTACGATCTCACGGCGTGAATCGCCTGCACCAGCGCAAACGGATCCGCAAGCCCCACATCCTCTGAAGCCATCCGAACCAGCCGACGCGCAATGTAGAGCGGGTCCTCCCCTCCCTGCAGCATTCGAGCGAGCCAGTACAGGGATGCGTCGGGATCGCTGCCACGCAGGCTCTTGTGGAGAGCTGAAATGAGGTTGAAGTGCTCTTCTCCACCTTTGTCATAGTGAACAGCCCGGCTCTGAAGCGCTTCCTGGACGGCGTCCAGGTCCACCACCCGGATGGGCTCGTCTGCCCGGGGAGGAGTCGTGAGAACAGCCACTTCCAGGGCGTTCAGCACAACCCGCGCGTCGCCTCCCGTCGCCGAAAAGAGGAAAAGCTCCGCCTCCTCCGTCAGCCTGGCCGGCGTGGAGCCCAGGCCCCGCTCACCCTCCTGCAGCGCGCGCCTCACGATGGTGCGCAGCTCCTCCTCGCTTAAGGGCTGGAGGACGAGCACCTTGGCCCTGGAAAGGAGCGGGCGGATCACCTCGAAAGACGGGTTCTCCGTGGTCGCTCCGAGGAGGAGCAGTGTCCCGTTTTCCACATGGGGAAGCAGGGTGTCCTGCTGGGCCTTGTTCAGCCGGTGGATCTCGTCCATGAAGAGCCAGGTGCGTTGCTTCTCCCTGGCCCACGTGAACTGGGCCTCCTCCACCGCCGATCGGATTTCGCGAGTTCCCGCCATCACCGCCGAGAGCGCAATGAGATGTGCGTTCGATTGGCCGGCCAGAATGGATGCCAGGGTGGTCTTGCCGCATCCCGGAGGCCCCCAGAAGATGAACGACTGGAACTGTCCCGTTCGAAGCAGCCGATCCAGTATGCGCCCGGGCCCCAGCAAATGAGTCTGGCCCACGAATTCATCGAGGCTGCGCGGACGCATCCTCTCGGCCAGAGGTGCCTGACGGCCCGCAGAATCGGCCGGTGCCTTTCGATCAAACAGCTTGGTCTGTCGCATGGAGATCGTCACCCTAAGAGATCAACATTTCCATAGATAATAGTAATATACATGAGGAGGTCAGCGAATTCAACACAGCGGAAAGGTGAGGGGAATCGTGCAGAGGATGAGACTCTGGGAGCCTCAAACCTGACAGCCAAAGCCCCCGCAAAGCCCATCCGCATTCCAGAAAGCGTTGCGCCGTCGCGCCGTGGCGTGATGCAACAACTGCGACCAGGCTGTTGAGCTCAGGCTTCGATGCTGAGGGCGGCGCATCAATCCTTCGTCAATCCCCGAGGTAGGCCTGCCGCACACGCTCGTCCTGGAGCAGGGATTCTCCCGTCCCTTCGAGCATCACCTCGCCCGTTTCCAGGACATACCCGTAGTGGGCGATCTGGAGCGCGGCGATGGCATTCTGCTCCACCAGGAGAATGGTGGCTCCCCCCTCGTTGATGGTCTGGATGGTGCGGAAAACCTCCTGGACGACCAGAGGCGCCAGCCCGAGGGAAGGCTCGTCCAGCAGCACCAGCCGCGGCCGGCTCATGAGCGCCCGCCCCAGAGCCAGCATCTGCTGCTCTCCTCCGCTGAGAGTCCCCGCCAGCTGCTCTTCCCGCTCCTTCAACCGGGGAAACAGCGAGAACACCCACTCCAGTTGATCGACAAACTCGCGATGAGTGCGGTTGTAGGCGCCCAGCTCGAGATTCTCCATGACGGTCAGATTCGGGAACACCTTGCGCCCTTCCGGGCTGATGCCAATGCCCATGCGGATGATCTGGTGCGTCTCCTTTCGACTCACCTCCTCATCCTGAAAGCGGATGGATCCCTGGCGCGGCCTGGCCAGACCAACGATAGACCTCAAGGTGGTGCTCTTTCCAGCACCGTTGGCACCGATCAGCGTGACGATCTGCCCCGGACTCACCGAAAGATTGACCCCTTTCAGCGCGTGTATCCCTCCGTAATAGACGTGCAGATCATTCACCTCAAGCATGGTATGCATCTCCCAGATATGCCTTGATGACCTCGGGATTCTTCTGAATCTCGCCGGGGGTCCCCTCAGCGATGGTGATGCCGTAGTCCAGGACCTTGATCCGTTCACACAGGCGCATCACGAACTTCATGTCATGCTCGATCAGGAAGATGGTCAGGCTGTATTTGCTCCTGATCTTCTGCACCAGTTCGGCCAGCTCCATGGTCTCGAGCGGGTTCATCCCGGCGGCCGGCTCGTCCAGCAGCAACAGCCTGGGTTTTGTGGCCAGGGCCCGGGCGATCTCCAGACGTCGCTGCTGCCCGTATGCCAGGCTTCCCGCCTTCTCGGAGGCCAGATGGGCGAGACCCAGCTCCTGCAGGAAATGCATCGCCCGGTCCAGCATACGGGCTTCTTCCCGTCGATAGGAAGGCAGACCGAGCATGGCCTCCCAGAACCGGACAGGAATCTTGTGATGGAGGGAAACCATCACGTTCTCGAGGACTGTCATGTCCGTGAAGAGGCGAATGTTCTGAAACGTCCGGGCAATGCCCCGGGCCGTGATAGCGTGGACGGACAGCTGAGTGATCTCCTGGCCCTGCCAGAGAGTGCGGCCCGAGGTGGGAGAAAACGCTCCCGTGATCATGTTGAACACCGTGGTCTTGCCTGCACCGTTGGGACCGATGAGACCCACCAGCTCTCCCGGCTGCAGCTTGATGGAAAAGCGGCTGACCGCCACCAATCCCCCAAACTGCATGACCAGATCCTGGGCTTCGAAAAAGTCCTGCATACGTTGAATCTATACTCCCATGCCAGTTGAAGCCATACACCGGGAACCCGAAACAACCCTTGCCCGGCCTCTCACCGCGCCATCACCTTCAGCTTTCCCATCAAGCCGTCCCAGCTGAGCTCGTTCCGCCCCATGAGTCCGCGTCGGGCGAAAATGATCACGATCATGAGGAGAAAGCTGAAGACCACCATGCGCATGCCCGGAATCCCCGGAATGGTGAAGAAACCAAGGTCGATGGGGCTCTCGACGATCCGCAGGGCTTCCCCGCCCCAGGCAAACAGCGCAGCCCCCAAAACAGCCCCCGTCGTGCTGCCGAGACCGCCCACCACAATCATCATGAGCAGGTTGAAGGTCAGGAAGAAAGTGAACAAGGTCGGGGAGATGGTCGTGATGAGATGCGCCAGCAGCCCTCCCGCAACTCCCGAGAAGAAGGCGCTGATGAGGAAAGCCAGGAGCAACTGCTTGAACGGGTCGATCCCCATGGCCCGAGCCGCCGTTTCGTCCTCGCGAATGGCCTTCATGGCCCTCCCAAAGCTGCTGTTGACGAGCTTGGTCACGAGCACGATCGTGAGGACGGCAATGCCCCATGACCACCAGAGATTCGTGTGCGGATGAAGCCCTTTGAGCCCGAGCGGACCGTTGGTGACACTCTGAAAGGCATTGCAGAGCACTCGAACCACCTCCCCAAAGCCCAGGGTCACAATGGCCAGGTAGTCTCCTCGAACGCGAAACACCGGGAAACTGATGAGAAAAGCGAAGATCGTGGCCAGGATGCCTCCTGCCAGCAGCGACACGACGAAGGGAGCCTGCATCACACTCAACGGCCATATGAGCGGCTCAATGATGAAGGTCATCTGCTTTTCAGCAGGGCTCAAGGTCAGCAGAGCCGACGTATACGCCCCAACGGTGATGAATGCGTTGGGCCCCAGATGAAGAATGCCGCAAATCCCGTTCACCAGGTTGTAGCTGACCGCCAACGTGATGAATATGGCCATGTTGTTGAGGATGCGAACCTGATAATTCGTGCCGAACTGGTCAAAGGCCAGCAGCACTCCGAAAAGGGCCGCCACAGCGAGGCCGTTCAAAATCAAATTTCTCTTTCTCTTATCCATTCCCCACTCGTCCCGTGAAATCCCTCAGCTCTTGTCGATGATGGGCTCTCCCATGAGCCCCGTCGGTCGAAACAGCAAAACCAGGATCAACACGAAGAAGGCCAGCGCATCCCGGTATTGAGCCAATCCGGGCACCAGAGCCACAATGAGGATTTCCCCCAGCCCCAGCAGGAATCCGCCCACAACGGCACCGAGGATGTTCCCGATCCCCCCGAGAACCGCGGCAATGAATGCCTTCAACCCGGGAAATACGCCCATGAAGGGATTCACCTGGGGATACTTCATGGCCCACATGATCCCCCCGGCTGCAGCCAGCATCGAGCCCAGCAGGAACGTGATGCCGATGATCCTGTCCAGATTGATGCCCATGAGGCG
>JBFYYO010000192.1:0-7776 GCA_041310025.1 Syntrophobacterales bacterium | reverse complement strand
ACCTTCGATCAGGAAGAGAACCTCATCCCGTGGAGTGAGCTCAAGCCTGGGTCTCACGCGCAACTCGCCATACTGGCTCTCCGCCGGGTCCTTGGACTGCAAGTAGGCGGCACCGCAGGTTTCGACAGTGACGCCGGGCCTCATCAGCTCCCCCGCGATCACGGGCTGGGCCAGGCATGAAAAGAGGGACAGGAAGCAGAGCAGCCGAATCGGCCAAGAAATTTGAGCCATGCCGGGCTCCCCTGAAGGGGGGAGTGGGATGAAACGGTCGATCCTGTCCACCCTGTCCGCCATCTCGTGTTAAAGCCTCTCGCTCTCCAGGTGATCTTTGGAGAAAATGGCTGGGGAGAGCCCCTTGCCCATCTCGCGCTGCTCCACGTCGAGGGTGGTCTTCCGCTGGAGGAGACGGTTCTCCACCTCCACGCGGTCGGTTCGCCAGAGGCCCTTTTCAGAGAGGGTGATGCCGGAATTGGTCTGGGTTTTGATCAGCTCACCCTTGGGGTCGTAATACTCCACCTTTGTGATGGCGAACTGCTCGTTCACCCAGATGAGCCTGCGGCCGTAGCCTGTTTCGACGCCGTCCCCGGGAGCGGCCTCGATGACCCGGGATCCGCCTTCGCTGCGGCTCAGCCCATAGTTGAAATCCTGTGTCCGCTCACCGATGAGCTGCCGGATGTCTTCGTGGGTGAAATCGGTCCCGGCGAAGTATTTTTCCTGCTCTCCCGCAGCGATCTTTCGGACCTTTTTGAAGGACGGCAGCTTGAGCCACTGGTCGTCCTGCCTGGAGGCGTGCCGCAGGGTCAGGAGCCCCAGCCCGCGGTCCAGCGGAGGGTCCGTGAACTTGATGGTGACGGCGTCCTCATGGCCGGGATCGAACCGGGTCCAGCGCACGAGCTTCTTTTCCTCCCGCCGCCCATCCTTGTAGGCCACCACGATTTTGACCGTCTCCTTTTCATCCGGGACCTGACGGAAGAGCTCCCAGCTCCTGGAGATGATAGCCTCGGGTGAAAGCTCCTCTGCCGGGCAGGGGCCGGCATCGCTCAGCGCCAGGACCGCGCTTGCCGTGAGAAGCATAAATAATCTGGTCATGGGGTCCTCCTTTTGAAGCAGCGTATGAGAGCACTATCAGATCCCGACATGAGAGAGTGTCCACCAATTCAATAGTCGCCGCGGCCGTATCAATCGCTCTCGGCAGTCGGCCTGGTGCAGGCCGGGAGCAGGGCCGGAAGGAGGAGCAGGGAGCCGAAGCCGCAGGCCAGCAGCATGACGATCATGATCCAGCCCATGCGCGCCACGGGGATGAAGCGCGACGCCATGAGCGGGGCGAAACAGATGCAGTTGAGCAGGATGTCGATGACGATGATCTTGCCCCTGACGGGCAGCGCGTAGTGCAGGGACTGTCTCAGGCTCCCTCCCGAAAGGAGGGCCGTTTGATAATCCGCCACCATGTACAGGCTGAAATCGATGGCCGCGTTGACGGCGAGGGCCGTGATGCAGGCCGTGGCCTGGTCCAGGGGCACGCGCAGCGCGACCATCACCAGCGCGATGAAGGCCGAGGCGAAGATAAAGGGGATGCTGATGGCCATCCCCGTGCGCCAGGGGGAGAGTCGCAACGCAGCGGCAATCGAGCCTGGTGTGGAGCGATGGCGCCACATCACCCAGACGCCGCAGATGACCACCACGATCCACTGCGATGTCAGCAGGTTGAGCGGTTTCCCCTCGCGGATGTACCGGTCGGTCTGGGGGTAGGTCGCAAATTTGCCGAAGGGCAGCACCTGGAGATCGGGGAACCGGTCTCGGGCCAGTGCAATGATCCCCTCGACGATGTCTCCCGTGAGATTCGAGTCCACTGCCGAAAAGGACGCAAAGACGATGAGCGCGCGATCGGACCACAGCTGCTCTTTGATCTCGGGGCCGAGGTCCCATTCGATGAGCTGCAGGGCGTCGTGCATCTCCCCCCGGGTCCGCGGCAAAGCGGTCTTGTAGGATTCGCGCGAGATCACCGCGGCGATGTCGAGGACGGAAGTCACCTCGCGCACCTCCGGGACTTCCGCCAATCGGTCCTTGAGCTCCCGGACCCGCGCCGTGAAACGGGGATCGAAAACGTCCGACCCGTCGCCGGGCGTGACGAGGATGGGGATGCGGTCGAAGCCGTAATTTCCTTCCCGGTTGAGGATTTCGCTGGCCCGGTCGACAATGGTGCCCGGGAGGTACTCGAGGGGCTTCGTCTTCACTTCCAGGAACTGAAAACCCTTCTCCACGAAAGGCGCGTAATCCAGGGAAATGATGGCCATCGCCACTCCGGTGAAGCCCAACGTGATCCCGATGGCGTACCAGGCGTTTCGCCGTTGGGCTCCGTTCCCGTGCCCTCCGCGATCCAGGAGGTCGTAGCAGTTCTGGACGATCTTCCTCAGAAAAGCATCCCATGCATCGGCCGCCCGGCTGAACCAGAGGGAGCGGCCGAAAATGGCTTCTCCGCCCGTCAGGGTGTGGAGGGCCGGCAGAAACCAGAGCACCAGGATGAGCAGGTAGGCGATTCCCAGCGCCGAAAACAGGCCAAGCTCGAGAATGCCCCGGATGCCGATCTGGTAGAGGGTCCCGAAATTGGCCATGGCGGTGGCGGCCGTGACCAGGATGACTCCGTCCACGATCTTTCGGCTCCTGCGCCAGATCTCAGGGCGCGGGCTGCCCGGCGACTCCCGTCGCAGCTCGTTGTAGCACTCCAGCTTGCGCTCCACGAAAGAAATGCCCGAAACGATGATGGCCGTGTAGACGAGCAGCACGTAAACGCGCTCGTACACCTGGAAACCGAGCTGCTGCAGCAGTCCGATGGACCCCCGGGTCCAGAGGAAGCACAGGACGACGATGAAGATGGCCAGAAGGGCCTGCCGCCGGGACCTCAGGCTGAAGGTGAAAACCACGCCGACGATCAGGAGCCCGGCGGACATGAGCGTCATGACGTCGGCCGTGAGCGCGGCGTCCATCAGGCCGCGGGCCGTCGCCCACCCCGCCACGGTGACGTCCCGGTAAGGCGGCGCCGGGGTGATGTCCGTCTTGAAAAACCACTCGAACCACGGGATGGACCGCCGCTCCAGGAACTCGGCGATGCGCCTGAAAGTGGCGATCTCATCGTATCCCCGGGGCAGGAGAACGCTCACCGTCGCATAATCGAAGGACCTCCCGATCAGGACCCCGTAAACCGACGGGTCTCTCGAAACCTCCCTCCGCCACTCCTCCATTCCGGCAGCGTCCGAAGCCACCGCATCGATCACCCGGTCATGGATGTAGGGCTCGTTCAGCAGCTCTTCACCGGTATCCCGGTATCGGGGGACCACCGACAGGCTCAGCACGCCGTAGCCCGGAAAGGCCTGTCTCAGCTCCCGGGTGAGGATCTGGAGCCGGAGGAGGTCTTCGGCCGAAAGGGGAGAGTCCAGGGGCATCACCAGGGTGATGGCGTCGGAGGTCCTGAGCCCCGGGGCCATGAGGTTTTCAGCCTTCCTGTCGAGCTGGTAGAAAGGGTCTTTTGTGTTCAGAAGGGAATCGTCGAGGAGGCCGCCCTTCCGGACGACGAGATTGCCGTATAGCATGGGAAGCAGGGTGACGGCCATGACGGCGATGACGATGCCGACAGGCCTGAGGGCTTGTCTCATGTTCCAGCGGCCATGGGGGTCTGCTCACACAAATTCTCACCGCAAAGGCGCGAAGGACGCCAAGAAGACCTTGCCAAGCCCTTCTTTGCGTTCTTTGTGCCTTTGCGGTGCAAAAGGCTCTGCTCTTACAGGTCGGGCACCATATGGCGGATCTGGTCGAAGTCGAAGACGGGGCCGTCCACGCACACGTATTTGGAGCCGATGTTGCACCGTCCGCAGATGCCGATGCCGCACTTCATGCGCTTTTCGAGGGTTGTGAGGATCTGGCGGTCTTCGAATTCGAGCTCCTTCAGCCCGAACAGCACGAACTTGATCATGATGGGAGGGCCGCACACGACGGCGATGCGGTTGTGGGGGGAGGGGGACTCCTCGGAGAGCACCGTCGGAACGAATCCCACCCGCTCTTTCCAGCCGGGGAATTCCTGGTCCACCGTCAGCACCATTTCCGTCCCCCGCGCTTTCCAGTCTTCGAAATCGTAGCGGTAGCAGAGGTCCATGGGCGAGCGCGCCCCGTAGATCAGGGTGATGTCCCCGTACCTCTCCCGCTTTCCGAGAAGCGTCAGGAGCAGGGTGCGGAGCGGCGCCATGCCGATGCCGCCGGCGATGAAGAGGATGTGCTTCCCCTCCATGGATTCAACCGGGAAGGAATTTCCGAGCGGCGCCCGCACGCCCAGCTGGTCCCCCACCGTCAATTGATGGAGCCTCTGGGTCACTTCGCCCACCCGCATGACGCTGAACTGGAGATAGTCTTTGCACGTGGGGGGCGAGTTGATCACGAAGGTGGACTCGCCCACCCCGAAAACCGAGAGCTGGCCCACCTGGCCCGGCTGGAACGAGAATTGCCTCATCTTTTCCGGGTCGTCAAGCGTGAGGCGCAGCGTGCGGATATTGGCCGTCTCCTGGATCACCTCTCGTACCGTAGCCAGTTCCGGGCAGTAGGGATTAAGGACACTCACAGAGATTCTCCTTCAGTCCGGCCACGGCCCGCCGTATGTCGATGGAAACCGGGCAGGAGCGGACACACCTGCCGCATCCGGTGCAGGAAAACTGGCCGTCGTATTTCTCGGGAAAGTAGCTGAATTTGTGACCGACCCGGTTTCGGTAGCGATCGAGCCTGGTGGGGCGGGGGTTGTGGCCGCTGGCCTCCAGGGAGTACTGGTAGAACATGCAGGAATCCCAGGATCTCAGCCTTTCGCCCTGCAGGTTTCGGCTTTCGTCGGTGATGGTGAAGCAATAGCAGGTCGGGCAGACAAAGGTGCAGACCCCGCAGCTGAGGCAGCGTTCGGCCACCTCCCGCCAGTAGTCGCCATCCTGGAACCGGCTCTTGAAGGCATCGATGGATCCGCTCGTGTCGAGCTCACCCATGCACCGCCCGGAGACCTCCTCCACCACCTGGTGCGCCGCCTCCTGGATGGAGTCGGACGCCGGCTCCCCCAATCCTTCGAGCAGCGGCTCCCCCCGCTCTTGAAGCGCTTCGATCACCAGCCCATCCCCCACCGGGATGATGCGGAGATCGCTTCCTGCGGTGTCGGCCGGACCGCCGCCCACGGCGCTGCAGAAACAGGCCGAATCGCCTTCACGGCAAACCAGACCGGCCAGGAACGTGCTCTCGCGGCGAGCCCGGTAGTACACATCCACGTAAGGGCCTTCCAGGAACACGCGGTCCGAGAGCAGGAATGCCCGAGCGTCGCAGGGGCGGGCTCCAAAGACGAGGGTGGGCTTCACCTCGATGCGGTCCTCGAGGGAGAGCTGAATGGCTCCGGGATCCTCCGCATCCTTGGTATAACGGAATCGCAGGAGGCTCTCCACCTGGGGCTGAACCGCTTCCTTGGGCGAAAGGGCGGTCAGTCGGTCCAGGACGGGTGTGGTGCCGGAGGCGTAGCGCCGGAATCGGACGGCCCCCCCGCCTCTGGAGGAGGCCGACGGCACCCAGAGGTCGAAACGCTCGGCGAGCCGATCCAGAGCGGCTGCCAGTCGTTCCGGGCTGATGAAAACCATGGTTCCCATGAATGGTCCTTGTCTCTAATCTATCGCAGCATTTGAGCTAACAGCTAACAGCTCTCATATCCCCGTCTCGGCGGGGTTGAACGTGAGAAGCGGCGGGGTCGCTTCGGGGTCGATCCCCGCTTCGTATCCCATGAGGTCCCCGACGATCCGGCCCAGCTTCTCCTTCATCAGGGTGACCGGGATCTCCATGGGGCACACCCTTTCACACTCCCCGCATTCGGTGCAGCGTCCCGCCAGGTGCAGGGCATGGATGAAGTGGAAGAGAAACTTCTCGGGGACGCCCATGCGCTGGGTGAGCCACCTGGGCTCCCGCGTTTCGGCAATGCAGCGGTCCTGGCAAATGCAGAGCGGGCAGGCGTTGCGGCAGGCATAGCAGCGGATGCAGCGATCGAGCTCCTCCTGCCAGAAGGCCAGCCGATCCGGGAGATTCTGCTGTTCGAAGGATTCCACATCCCGGTACCGGTTTCCAGGCGCGGCGCGTGGGGGCACCGGCTCGCCGACGAGCACGTCGTGAATGATGGGGTTGGGATGCACGCATCGGAGGCACCGGCGGGCCAGGTATTGATCCGGTGAGAACTTTCGGACGCCTCCGTTGTCCTCCACCAGCAGGAGATCCCCTTCGAACCGCGCCGATTTCACCCCGGAGAGAGGTGTCTGCACCGCGATGCGGCGCCAGTCCACCGTACCCGAACAGGGAATGCCGAAGACCAGGAGCTGATCCCGGACGACGAGCTTCTCCTGGATCAGGGCCACGAGCGATCGGCTGTCACAGCCCCTGACGCAGATTCCCACCTTTTTGGCCTTGTCCTCCGCCTTTACGACGGGTGTCTTGACCAGGTAGCCCGTCAGGTTCTGGACACAGAAGGGGTTCCAGATGAGGCCGGATAGGTCTTCGGAGCGCCTCACAAAGAGAGGCCGGGTGTGATACGGATCGAAGCCCAATCCCCAGCCGATCACCACTTCCAGACGGGGCCATTCCGCCTCGATGGCCTTGCGCAGTTCATTCATCACGTGTTCGTCTTTTTAGTTTCTAGTTTCTAGTTTCTGGTTCGTCCGGGGCCCTGTTCGCTGCCTTCCCGCCTCATGTCATTGGGGGAGCGGCAGGACCATGAATGCCTTCGGCTGACAGATGGCCGATCCTAGAGTCACTCAGCCCGCCACCGTCCCCGAATCCCACACCGGGATTCGGGCCCAGGGCGTGGATCTGCTCCGAAAACCGGGTGACCACCTCTTGCCATCGCTGCCCTTCGGAAGCTGACACCCAGGTGTATTGAAACCTTCCTTCATCGATTCCCATGAACGGCAGGAAATGCTTGAGCACCTCCAGCCGCCGCCTTGCGTAGAAATTCCCCACGGCGTAATGGCAGTCCCTCGGATGACAGCCTGAAACCAGCACGCCGTCGGCCCCGTAGATGAGGGACTTGGCCACGAACAAGGGATCCATGCGCCCCGTGCAGGGGATGCGGATGATGCGCAGGTGGGTGGGCTGCTTGAACCGGCATACGCCGGCCGTGTCGGCGCCCCCATACGAGCACCAATTGCATAGAAACCCCACGATCCTGATGGTCGGCCCGCTCATGGGTGTCGTATCTTCAACGCTCATGATATCTTCTACTCTCTCAGTGAGAAGAATCTCAGGTCTTGAATCTCAAGCTTCCAGTTGAAAATCATCCCGGCTATTGACTCTTCCATTATCTTAGGGTGTTGGGCATGAGGGGCGGCCCATCAGAAACGTTTCCGGCAACCCCTAACCCATCGTCTCCGCCCTCAGTCTCTAACCCCAAGCCAAGAACTAGAAACCAGAAACCAGAAACCAGAAACCAGTAACTGCATCACCCGCACAACTCGTTGACCTCGGCCAGGATCTGGTTGTCCGTGCAGTGCTGGAGCTGAACGGCCTTGGGCGGGCACGTGGCGTTGCAGAGGCCGCATCCCTGGCAGACGCTCGGGAGCACCTCGGCCTTCCTGACGCCGCCCCGCAGCTCCTTCCACTGGATGGCGCCGAAGGGGCAGACCAGCAGACACTTGCCGCAGCTCACACAGGCCTGTTCGTTCACCAGGGCCACCTGGGGATCGGTCTCGATCATGTCGCGGGCGAAGAGCGACTGCACCTTGGACG
>JBFYYO010000191.1:0-7819 GCA_041310025.1 Syntrophobacterales bacterium | reverse complement strand
GGTGCCTCGCGGATGTACATCACGACCGTTTCAATGATCGTAGAGCACGTTTCTTTGTGGTATAGAAATAGGGGTATCAAAGCCACCGGCCAGGAGTTGAGCACCGAGGTGAGAAAATGGTTATTCCCTCTCGATCTGAGTGTTTTTCGTTGATGAAGCGCGTGCGGATGCCGAGACACATCCAATTCCACAGCATGCTCGTGGCAGAAATAGCTGTTTTTCTGGGGAAGCTCCTGAATCACCGTTCGAACGAACTCGATCTTCAACTCCTGGAGGCGGGCGGGCTGTTGCACGACATCGCCAAGCCGCGGTCCATCGCCACGGGCGAGAGGCACGAAGAACTGGGTGCAGAGATGCTCCGGGAATGGGGCTTTCCGCGCGTGGCCCCCATCGTCGGGGAGCACGTGACCATGGACCCTGGACGCGCCATGGGGCCCGTCACCGAGTCGATTCTGGTGAACTACGCCGATAAGCGAGTCCGGCATGCGGAGATCGTCTCCATCGAGGAGCGCTTTCTGGACCTCATCGATCGTTATGCCCGGTCCCGCGAGCAGGCTGCCTTTCTCGAGCAAAGGATGGGGCTGTATTTCAGCCTGGAGGAGCGGATTTTCGAGCATCTCCCCATCCGTCCAACCGGACATGAGCTGATGGCCATTCAGATTTCCGTCGACTGCAGACAAGGAGAGGGGGGCAATGGCAACAATGGAAAGAAGGCTGACCGTTGCGTTGCTGGCTGGGGGGAAGTCGGCGGAGCGTGAGGTTTCGCTCAAGAGTGGCGACCAGGTTTTCCGTGCTCTGGACCCGTCCCGCTATGAGGTGCTTCGCTACGACCCGAGGGACGACCTGGTCCGCCTGACCCAGGATGCGTCCAGGATCGACGTCGCGCTCATCATCCTTCACGGGCGACTCGGAGAGGACGGAACCATCCAGGGACTGCTGGATTCCCTGGCCATTCCTTACCAGGGCAGCGGAGTGCTGGGAAGCGCCATCGCCATGAACAAGATCCTGAGCAAACAGCTCTACATCCAGGCCGGACTGCCGGTGGCTCCCCACGTGGTGGTGGAGCGGAGCGATCCGGCAACCGCGGAACGAGTGGAAGAGGTCCTCGGATTTCCAGTGGTCGTCAAGCCGGAGCATGAAGGGTCCAGCATCGGCCTCAGCATCGCCCGGGATCGCGGCGATTTGCCCCGGGCCCTCGACCTGGCCTGGCAGTACGACCGACGCTGTCTCGTGGAGCAGTTCATTCCCGGAACCGAGATCACGGGAGGTGTCCTCGGAAACGACGAGCTGCAGGCTCTTCCTCTGGTGGAGATCATCCCGGGAGACCATTACGAGTTCTTCGACTACGAAGCCAAGTACACCCCAGGCGCCTCGCACGAAGTCTGCCCGGCCCGCATTTCGGAATCCATGACCCGCCGGGCCCAGGAACTGGCCGTCGGCGCCCACCGAGCCCTCTACTGCAGGGGTTACAGCCGCACGGACATGATCGTCTCCGGAGAAAACATTTATGTACTGGAGACCAACACCATCCCCGGGATGACCCAGACGAGCCTTTTTCCCCAGGCTGCGGCTGCCGCAGGAATGGACTTTTCAGCGCTCATGGACCGCCTGATCCAATTGGCCCTGGAACGGTGAACATGGGAGGAGGGATGCACATGCCATTGGTCCGCTTCGTCCCCATGGAGGTGGTGCCGCACGGCGCCGCACCCTGCAGCGAGAGCGATCTGCTGCGGCTCGTCGAGCTGGCCGGCAGAACCGCCTACAAGTCCGAAGAGCGCATCACCGAGGACTCTGCCAGGTCCTTTGTGCTGATGCTCAAAAAACACGAGCATTTATCCGTTCTCGAGCACAGCAACATTGTGCTGAAGGTCTTGAAGACGGACGCCTCCGCAGGCGGGGAGCTCAATCCCGAATCCATCTGCACCTCCATCATCAGGGCTTTGGGTCCCCGGAACGCGTTTCACCGGATATTCCTCAACGCCAGGCTGATCCCCGAGGGCTTCGCCATGGCCGGGAATGTGCGATCCTGGATCGAGACCCTGCGCTCCCTGGAGGATCAGGATATTTCCTGCAGATCCTTTCTCGCCCAGCACCTTCACCGGTTTTTCCCGGCCCTCTTCGAAAGCCCTGGCGTTCCTGATGCGGGCTGGCCGCTGCAGGTGTCACTCATGCAGGAAGCCGAGCAGTTGGAGCTTCTGCGAAAAGACCCGGCATCGGATCTGCCGCTCTTCGTCTTCAAAATCGTCTGCGACCGGGGGATCACCCACGAGCTGGTTCGCCACCGGGTGTTCTCGTTCACTCAGGAAAGCACTCGCTACGTCAACTACAAGAACCGTGGAATGGTCCTCATTCTGCCCGAGGAGCTGGAGCCTTTCTACAACGCGGAGCGAGGAGACTTCACCGAGGAAACCCCTGCCGTCCATTTATGGCACCAGCGGGCGCAGGCCCTTTTCGACTGGTATCAGGGGGACGTGGAAAGGGGGCTGAGACCTGAAATCGCCCGGGACATCCTGCCCAACCTGCTCAAGAGCGAGATCTTCGTGAGCGGGCGCTGGAGCGGCTGGGAGCACTTCATCCGCCTGCGGGAATCGAAGCAGGCCCACCCCCGCATCCGGGTCATCGCCCAGAAAGCTCGAAAGTATTTTGAATCCATTGACTTGAAGCTCGAGTGAGCAAGGGATTGATACATGCAGGAAATCTTTGAATTGCAGCGCCGCCTGAACGTCTACACCCTCAAGAATATCGGGCTCGACTTCGAGGAGATTCTTTCAGACTCCGAGCAGAAGCCGGTCTGGATCGAGAACTACCGAAAGGCCCTGTCCGCCGAACTGGCCGAGCTGGTGAGAGAGGTCGAAGAAAACGGGTTCGAGAGCCACAACGGCAGGGTCGAGATAGTCGATATGCTCCACTTCCTGGTGAGCCTCTCGCACCTCGTGGACGTTCAACCCTCGGAGGTTGCCTTTGCTCACAGCTCGGCGAACGGTGCGACGTTTGCCGACTGCGTCGTCAGGTGCTTCCTGGCCTTGGATGAGCTCCAGAACAGCGTGAAGTGGAAGTGGTGGGCCAAGGGCGGAGGATTCAAGGAGGACAAGGCCAGAGGGGCCGTCCTGCACCTGTGGAGCTGTTTCGACGACGCCTGCGGTCTGTTCCAAATGGGCTTCGATCAGCTCAAGTCCTTCTACATGGCCAAAAACAAAGTCAATTTCCAGCGACAGGACCAGCACTACAACGAAGACACCAAGACCGAGGCGGACAATCAGGGCCTCGCAAAACACCTGTGAGTTTTTCGTGGGACGGACCAGAGCGCTCCTGTGGCCCGTAACCCTGCAACCAACCGCCCGGCCGGCATGACGGACTTGCCGGTCCTGAGCGCCGGTCTCGGACGGCATTCCAGCAGCCATCAGGCCGGAATCCAGATCGCTTTTGCAAGATACCGGAGATACCGGAGCCCATCCTGCACTCGTAAAGTGATGAAGCAAGGGAGTCTCGCCATGCAGACAACGAATCAGGCATCATGCCGATTCATCAGTTTCGAGGGCATCGACGGTTGCGGCAAGAGCACCCTGCTGCAGCACCTGAGCCAGTGGCTGCAGGATGCGGGGGTGGCCCATCTCACCACACGGGAGCCTGGCGGGACGCCTTTGGGGGAGTCGATCCGCGAGCTGCTTCTGGACCGGGCGCACCAGGGCATGAGCCAGCAGGCGGAGGCTTTGCTCTATTACGCAAGCCGCGCCCAGCTGGTCCACGAAGTGATCCGACCGGCGCTGAAAGATGGCCTCTGGGTCCTGGCCGACCGATTCAGCGATGCCACCCTGGCCTACCAGGGCTTCGGCCGGGGCCTGGACCTCGAGATGCTTCGCAGCCTGCAGAGCTGGGCCACCCAGGGACTCACCCCCCATCACACCATCCTGCTCGACTGCAGCCTGGATACCGCAGCGGAACGCCTTCAGGTCAAAAACCACCGCCCGGACCGCATCGAAAGCGAGAAGCGAGCCTTCCACGCAAGGGTCCGGCAGGGCTATCTGGAGCTGGCCAGACGGGATCCAGCCCGTTTTGTGATTCTGGATGCCGACCGTCCCCTGGAGAGTACTCTCCACCAGCTGCGCACCGCATTCTGGGATCCCGTCATGGTCAAAGGTGATCATCCTTCCTAGCCGAATCTGTTCATACGGCTTCTGGCCGCCACCCCTCATTGAACGAGCCCCGCTCGCTCCTTACAAATCTCCTTGGCGCTCGTATTGTTTCATGGACACCGCAAAAGGTTGCGAAGGTGATCCGGAGGTATGGTATAGAGTTGCCGCTGCATCCGTCTGTCTTGCCCGAAAAGCGATTGAAACGAGAGAGGAGACCCCAATGGATCTGAAAGCACTGGTGGAGCTGCCCCCCTGGGAATGGCCTGAGGACACGGCCGACCAGCTTCTTGAGATAGTCCGCGACACGAAGGCTGATGAAACCGTGCGCCTGGTTGCCGCTGAACTGGCCGGGGAGGTATCGGTCATCAATGATGAGGTCGCCGAGGCATTGCTCGCTATCGCGCGCACCCCTTCGGAACCGGAGATGCTCCGCCTGAGGGCGCTGTATTCAATGGGACCGGCCATCGAGTATGCCGACATCGATGGCTTCGAAGACGCCGACGAAGTGGCCATCTCGGAAGAAACCTTCAACCGGATCCTGGGGGCTCTCCGTGGGCTCTATGAGGACAAGGAAATTCCGGAGTCCGTCCGGCGAGCCGCTCTGGAGGCCTCCGTGCGCGCGCCGCAGGACTGGCACTCGGATGCCATCCGCCAGGCTTACCTGAGCGATGACGGCCATTGGAGGCTTGCGGCCGTCTTCTGCATGGGTTTTGTCTCCGGGTTCAAAGACGAGATCATTCAAGCGCTTCATAGCGGGGATGAAGACCTGGAATACGAAGCGATCATTGCGGCGGGGAACTGGGAATTGGACGAGGCGTGGTCCCACATCGCGGGACTCGTCGCCTCGAAGGAAACAGACAAGTACCTTCTGATGGCCGCCATCGAAGCCGTGGCCACCATACGCCCTCAAGAGGCTGAAAAGACCCTCGCCCACCTCCTGGTTTCCCTGGACGAGGACATCGTCGAGGCCGCCCACGAAGCCATATCCATGGCTGAGGAGTATTCGGCTGCCGATGCTGAAGACGATGACGAGGATTCCCTGAAATGAAGCCCATCACCGGGACCGCCGGGCCAATGTCGTTGATTCGAGCTTGAGTCAAAAGCATTGGACCGGGGTCCGGCGCGAGCCTGCAGGGAAAGCCCCGGCGCTCGCGAACGCCCCCCCGGTGAAATGGAGGGTGATCACCTCGTCGAATCCCGTGAGCTTCCCCATCGAAGGGGGAATCCTTACCCCGGCTTGCGTCCTTCCACCAGGCAGTCCATTTCCATCCCACGCCTGACCTGCTTCACCTCCGTGAATCCTGCCCTGTGGAGCTGTTCTTCCACCTCACGAAAGGTGTAGGTGTCCCCGCCGCGGGTGTTCACCAGCATGTTGAGGGCGAACATCGCCCCAGCCGGCGGCCTGGTGCGGGATTCCTCCATGATGTGGTCCCGGATGAGCAGCGTCCCACCGGGCTCCAGGGCTCTGAAGACCTTCTCGTAAAGGCTCAGATTCTCTTCGGGGCTGTTCTGGTGAATGATGGCCGAAAGGAGTGCGAGGTCGCATCCCGTGGGGAGCTCGTCATGGTAGAAGTCTCCCGTCACCAGTTCCACGCGGTCCTGAAGCCCTTCCTCGGCCATGCTCTCCCGTGCCATGGCAAGGACGTTCTCGAAATCGAAAATGACGGCCGTCATGCTCGGGTTTTTCCGGAGAAACGCTACGGTATAGGTGCCCGATGCCCCGCCGACATCCAGCAGGCGTCTGAATCGGCTCAGATCGTAATCAGCGGCTATGGTGAGGGAAAGCTCACGACCGACCACATGCATGGCGGCGACGAAGGATTTCCAGTCTTCGTCACCCATCTGGAGCCCCGACTCCCTCTGATGGTGCCCGCCGGTTCTCACGAGGTCCGTGAGGTCGCTCCAGGTTCTCCAGAGGCGGTTCAGATGTAAAACCATGGGCAATACGGTCTCGGGATGCCGGGATGAGTAGAATGAGCCGCTCTCGGTGGGACTGTAGACCCCTTTGTCCTTCTTCAGGAGATTCAGGGTGACCAGGCAGTCCAGAAGCCGGGTCAAAGCCCGGAGATCCAGCCCCTGCACCTCTGCCAGCTCCTCGGCGGCACTCGCGCTTTCATCCAGGCGGGTGAAAAGATCCAGCTCCGCTGCCGTCAGGATCACCCGGCTTTTGGTGAAGCCCCGGGCCTCGGCCATCACGGCGTCTGCCTGTCCCATGGTGTGCTCCCTCCCTGATTTGCGGGTCAAATCGGTTCAAGGTTCATGGGGCTGTCGCCGCCCCTCCCGCTGCCCCCGCGCGCTCTGCGGCGCAGCGCGAACACTTACCCATAAATCGAGCTCCAATTCAAGTCCACAGAGGCATTTCCCCGGCCTGAGCCCCAGATTCTGGAGCTCCCCACATGCGAAATCCTCGATTTGCATGATATTGGGGGGCTCTCCTTCTCGTTTTGTCATGGAGTGATTAACGTAGTTTTCAACGAAATGAAACCTTAACCCTGGAGGAAGACATGGCGGAAACCAAACAAAGTCTACCCAAGTATGTGAAGGTGAAGGACAGTTCCGGCAACGAATGGCTGTGTCCCCTGGGCTCCATGAAGCAGGCCAAGGATGCCACCCAGCAGGAACTGGATGAGTGCGTTGAACTGGACGTCGTCAACCATTCGCCGGGCTTGATCGATGCCGAGCGTTGAGCAGCCGGAGAGCCCCGTCGATTCCGGGCACAGATCCCCGGCATCGCTCTGCCGAGCGACGCTCTACGGCCTCTTCGTGGGCGATGCGCTGGCCATGCCGGTCCACTGGTACTACGACCGACACGCCCTGCTTCGGGACTACGGGCTCGTGACGGAATACGTGGCCCCTCGAAATCCTCACCCGGACAGCATTCTCTGGCGCTCCTCCTACCAGTCGCCCAATTCACTGGGGGACATCCTCCATGACCAGGCACAATATTGGGGGCGCCGAGGGGTTCATTACCATCAGTTCCTGCAGGCAGGAGAGAACACCTTGAACCTCCGCCTGTGTGCATTGCTCATCGAGTCCCTGAATGAGCAGAGGGGATACGACGCCGATGACTACCTCAGGAGATACCTCGACTTCATGACCACTCCGGGCAGGCATCGGGACACTTACATCGAGGAATGCCATCGGAACTTCTTCAGCCGCCGCGCACGCGGTGTGGCTTTGCGCCACTGCGGCGTGGAGGAAAAGCATATTGGGGGACTGGCGAGCGTCTTCCCCATTGCCGCCTTCTACCGAAGCCAACCCGAAATGGCGGTGGAAGCCGCCCTGGAGCATCTATCCCTCACCCATCCGGGCTCGAAGATGCGGACTGCGGCCTCCCTGTTGATCCGTGTTCTCCTCCAGGTCCTCGGAGGAAGACCCCTCCGGGAGGTTCTGCTCGAAGGCATCCAAAGGCAGGACAGCCCTTATTGGGGACACCCTTTCAGGAGCTGGCTCTCGGAGCCGGACGATGTGGTTGTGGGGAAGCGGCTCAGCACGGCCTGCTATGTGGATGACTCCGTGCCGGCGGTGCTCTACCTGGCCCTCAAGTACCACAACGATCTGCAGCAGGGCCTCATCGCCAACACCAGCCTGGGAGGGGACAATGCTTACCGGGGAGCCGTGCTGGGCGCCCTCCTCGGCGCCGGCAACGGCATGGAAGCCTTTCCGGAGCGCTGGATCAGCGGGTT
>JBFYYO010000190.1:0-7926 GCA_041310025.1 Syntrophobacterales bacterium | reverse complement strand
CAAAAACAGCAGGATTTCAGGAGCGGCAGACCCCATTGAACAGGCATGGGAATCCCCATACAGCGGGATGCCCATTTCTCGAGGGTGAATCATCGTGGGAAAAAGTTAGGCAACGAATGTTACATTCTCATGTCAGGATCGTAACATTTCAGAGCCCATGCGATTTTGCAGATGCCTGATGCCTGCCGATACAGCGAGATAGGCAGAACAGGTTCAAAACGACAAAGGGGAGGGATTGGGGGCGCCACCTCACAGCAGTCTGGCTCCGAGCTCCGCCACCCGTGAGCGCTCGCCTTTGATGAGCGTCACATGACCGGCGATCTCCTCGCCCTTGAGCTTCTCGACGAGGTAGCTCAAGCCGTTGCTGCTGGCGTCCAGATAGGGGTGGTCGATCTGCTCGGGATCTCCCGTGAACACGATCTTGGTGCCCTCGCCCACCCGGGTGATGAGCGTCTTGATCATATGAGGAGAGAGATTCTGGGCCTCATCGCAAAGGATCAGCTGCTTGGGAATACTCCTCCCCCGGATATAGGTGAGGGCTTCCATCTCGATGGTCCCTCGCTCACGCAGATCATCCAGCAGATCATACGGCTCCGCCGAATCCCTCAGCAGGTACTCCAGGTTGTCGTAAATCGGCTGCATCCAGGGGCGCAGCTTCTCCTCTTTGGTTCCCGGGAGATATCCCAGATCGTCTCCCATGGGTGTCACGGGACGCGTGATGAGCAGACGAGCATAGGTTCTCTGCTCCAGCACCTTCTCCAGACCCGCCGCCAGAGCCAGAAGGGTTTTGCCCGTGCCCGCCCGGCCCAGGAGCGTCACCAGTTTGACGTCATCGTTCAGGAGCAGATCGATGGCAAACTTCTGCTCCTTGTTCAACGCCCGGACCCCCCAGCAGACGGTGTCCCCATTGGTGAGCGGCTGGAGCATTCCGCCCGCAAACCGGGCCAGAGCCGACTGGGATGGATTGGCATGGCTTCGGATCACGAACATCTGATTCGGGTAAGCAGAGATTTCTCCGTTCATCGAGATCCTGCCCTGCTGATAAAAGCGGTCGAGCTCTTCCTTCGTGAGATGAATCTCTCCACTGCCCGTATAGAGCTGTTGATAGTCCACCTTGTCGTTGTAAAAATCCTCGGCCGGGATCGAAAGGACATCGGCCTTGATCCTCAGGTTGAGATCCTTGGTGACCAGGACCACCGGTTGCTGTCCGTCCCGGCTGAGGTTGAAGGCCACAGCGAGAATACGGTTGTCGTATTTGTCCGGATCCAGTCCTTTGGGGAAGTCCATCAATTCCTGATGATTGAGCTCAATGCGGATTCTCCCTCCCGTGCCCAGCTCCACACCTTCGGACAATCGGCCCAACCCGCGCAGTTCATCGAGCATCTGCGAGACCAGGCGAGCATTCCTGCCAACCTCATCCTGGCGCCTCTTCTGGTTGTCCACTTCCTCGATGACAGAGAAGGGTATGACGATTTCATTGTCTTCGAAGGCGAAGAGAGCCCGAGGGTTGTGCAGCAGGACGTTGGTGTCGAGAACATAAATCTTTCTCATAATGAGGAGCTCCTCTGAGAGAGAGACACTGCGATGGGGGGACGGCAAGGACCGGCGGACAGGGTGACACGGGGAAGGGGGGACCCGGAAACGGGGAGACACGGGGAATCGAGGCTGGGGAACGGGGGGACTGGAAGAAACAGAGAAGGGGAGAGAAGGGGAAGGCGCGGATGCCGAAATGGGCGGGAGTGAAAAGGCTGGGACAGCAAAGGAGGGGCATCCATGTTGGGCCACGATCTTTTACGGCTTCCCGGGTCATCGTCCAATGAGCACCCCGCCATGCAACCCACCATGCATTCGAAAAAAGGTCCGAGCCACCCTCATGCGGCCCACACTTCTCCGTGTCCCCCCCGTCTCCCGATCCCCCTCCTGATCCCCGTCTCCCTGTCCCCCTGTCTCCGCGCCTCCCAGTCCGGCTTCCTGCCTGATCAAACGGCCTGTACCAGAGATGGACCAGCTTCCGTGTTGTCACGGCGGTACAGTTTCCAGGTTCGGTTGAAAGCACTCTCGAAGGACCGATCTTCCATGTACTGTCGAGCGGCCCTTCCCATCTGCTGCATCCGGTTCGGTTCCTTGAGCAGCGAATCGACTGCCTTGAGAAAAGCTTCGGAGTCACTGGCGTCCACGACCAATCCGGTTTTTCCGGGGATGAGATTCTCGTGCGGTCCTCCCAGATCCGTCACGATGACGGGAATCCCGGACGCCTGGGCTTCCAGGACGACGTTGCCGAAGGTATCCGTGGTGCTGGGGAAAACGAAAAGGTCCGAAGAGGCGTAAACGGCGGCAAGGTCCTCGCCCTCCAGATAGCCGGTGAAAGTGCAGGGAAGGCCTTTCATGTTCGCCTGCATCTCGCTCAGGTACGGGCCGTCTCCCACGAGGACCAGATGAACATCCTGGCGGGTTTCCGTCAGAGTCCTGAAGACCTTCTCCAGGTGCTGCAGGTTCTTCTCCTTGGATATGCGGCCCACGTAAAGCAGCTTGATGCCGGCACCGATCTGGTAGTGCTCCTCGAGGTACCCGTTTCGCTTGGATGGATGAAACCGCTGGATGTCGATGCCACGCGGGAACAGCTGGATCTTCTGAGGAGAGATGCCCTTCTGGATGAGCTCGTTCGCTGTGCTGTTCGACGGCACGAACACCAGATCCGTCTGATCATAATACCAGATCGTATACTTCCACACCAAATCTTCAATGGCATAATCATTGGTCAGGTATTGTGCATACTGGGGCAGAGCCGTGTGATAGGTGCCATAGAAGGGCAGCTTCAGGATCCGGGCGATGGCCAGGGCCGCGATGCCAATGGGCCCGGGAGTCGCCGAATGGATGTGTGTGAAACCCTCTTCGTAGCAATAGTTGAGCATCTCGAGAAAAGGAGGAAAATGGAGCTTCTGCTCGGGATACTCGGGCAGTTCATAAACCCCTATGGGGCGGAAATTATGGACTCCCGCACAGGGGTGGTGATCCTGGGCGTCGCAGGTGATGAGCGTCAGGTTCTTGTTGGTTCTGAGCGCGATGCGGACCTGCTGCTGCAGGGTTCTCGCCACCCCGTTGACCTCGTAGAAGGTGTCGGTGAAATGCGCCACCTTGATCCTGCCCGGTTTCGACTCGCCGTTCTGTCCACCGCTGAAATGCTGCAGGGCCTCCCGGCTGAACTGGCGCTGACTGCTGAAAATCGAGAACGAAACGAAATAGGGAGCCAGCAGCGTATAGAGCCCGCCCGCCGAGCCCACCGACTGGAAGATGTTGAAGACATTGGCTCCGCTGAGATGGTCCAGCAGGTGATTCGAGAAATGCAGCAGAGAGCGGTTCGAGAGCTGATTCACGAAGCGGAACCACTTCTTTTCGAGGTTCCGCAGGTCGACATCCTTGCTCTCGACAATCCGCATCAGCTCGGGATCTTTTTTGATCAGGGCCTGGGTCTCGGTCTTCAGCAGCTCGAGAATGTTTTTTGACATGGATGGCTTGTTCCGCGGCCGCTTGCGGTGATTCCAGAGCAGCGCGATCCGGGAGAGAAAACCGTCCTCCTCCTCCCGGTTCGACTGGAGAAATCGATCCAGAAACTTCAGGAAGAGGTCTTTGGAAACGTACCGATCCAGTCCCATCTTGTTCTTATAGAACTGGTAGGCAATTCCATAAAGGTTGTGAGCCAGCGTCTGGGGCGTCGAGGCCCTGCCGATGGGCTCGGCCCGATGGCTTTCCAGGGCCGCCAGGAATTCCTCGACCGTTTTGGGGCCTTCGATTTGCGTGTAAGTCCCCGCAATGGTGAGCGAGCTGTGATCGTCGGATCCGGCGGTCAGATTTTTGCGCCATGGCTCGGGGAATTTCGCCTCCAGCCCGTGCTTGTCGGCCAGGCGCTCCATGTCTTCGGGGGTGAGGGAGGACAGAATGATTCGCAGAGCGTGATTCTGCTCGGCATCCCGCGCCCCGTTCAACTCGAAATTCTTGAAAAGGAGGAGGAGCTTCTCGAAATGCTCGATGGTCAAACGGTCGTTCACGGAGTACAGGGGATGGGCCAGGACATGGCAGATTTTGCTCTCCTGCAGGTATTCGGCAAGGTCGAACACGTTTTCCCGAATGGCCTGAATGTCCTCATGAACAGCTTCATCGATATTGTAGACCAGAACATGCACCTTGCACTTGTCCTGAGGGAAATAGGATGTGACCTCTTCGCTGACAAAAGTATCGGGGAGATGAGCGATCTCCAGGGCTCCTGAAATACTGTTATGATCGGTGATGGTGACGTGCGTCATGCCTCGCTTCCTGGCAAGCCGGTAGAGGTCCAGCGGTTCCGTGAAGCTTTCGGGACACCCCAGCTTCTTCAAGACCCATTGGGTGGGACGCCTGGAATGTCGGGAATGCACGTGGAGGTCGATTCTAGCCAGCGTGTCCGTCATACAATCTCCTTATTTAATCTCTGTCCTCAGTGGTCTCCATCCGCCGGACGATTGTCCGCCACCCATGTTCAAACATGCCGTTCCTGCTCCGATACCAAGTGATTCAGATGTTCTGACGGCGCCCCTGGGGATGTGCCCGATGCAGCGGAAACGCCCCACGATGCCGAAGCCTCACTGCGGACGAAAAGACCTGCACGCCACTGTCCTCTCTCCTCCGGCTCCACCGGGGGCACATATCGAGCTCTTCTGCGTCGCGAAGGGCCGCTCAGACACAACATTTCCGATCCTCCTCCAGACTTCCCCATCCAGGGATGGCTCTATTCAATGATGACGGTCTCACCGGCGCGCACTCTGTCACCCGGTTGCACCCGGACCCTCATGGAGCTTAAGGCTGGAACCAGCACGTCCACCTGAGAGCCGATTCGAATCATCCCAAAGATCTCTCCCCTGCCGACGGTCTCCCCTTCCTCGAAGTAGCTGTCAATTCCCCGCACACTCCCGCCGGCAATCTGGACCACGAAGCAGCTGATGGGACTCCCCTTGAAAGCACCTTGAAACTTGGTGACCGTCCGCTCGTTCTGAAACACATGGAGGCTCTCCTCATAGAAAGGCTGGATTCCGAGGAGTATTCTCCAATGCATGGAGGTCATGTGAAGATTCCCGCCCCGGGCGGGATGATGACGCACCCAGCCCACCCTGCCCGCAATGGGAGCCCGGTTGTAGTGGACATCGAAGGGACTCATGAAGATGCCGATGAGGAGCTTGCCCCCTTGAAGGTCTGTGGGGGCAACCTCATCCAAACGCGCAGCGACTCCCCTTTTGATACTGAGGACTTCTTCGTCGGGCTGGAAATGCTTGACGTAGACGACCGTCCCGTCGGCCGGGCTCAAAATTCCTTCGCCGATGGGAGGGTGGCGGGTCGGATTTCGGAAGAACCAAACATAGCGCCAGAAGAGAAAACCAATGATCAATGCCAGGGTGAGGCCCGAAATACTCCAGACTACTGCACGTATTCCCATGTCTCATCCTGCAGGACACGGACAAGGGCAACACCCGATGAAAACGGGAAGTTGACAACCTCGAAGAAATCCTCATGCTTCTTGATGATATTGAGCCAGCGCTTCACCCCTGCGTGCCGCAGGATTTCACGGATAAAAATATTGGTGTCGTGGAGTAGAATGTAGGAGTTCTTGCGGGTTTGGTTCAGTGTCTGCAAAAAATCATGCTTCACATCGTTGAATGAATGATTGCCATCAATGAAACCGATATCAATGGGTTTGAGGTTCAGCTGGTGATATTCATTGAAGAATTGCTCACTCGTCTTCTTGAAATGGCTGACAATTCTTGAAACACCAAATCTTTCGAAGTGGGCATGCACTTCTTCAGGATCATCCCAATGGCTGCTCCCTCCAATGGTCTTGAGGGGACCATCCTTCAAAAGCGAATAAGAGGGATCCACAAAACTCAATTGACCAAAGCCATTGTCCTTGAGGCCCAGCGCCAGACACACCACGCTGAATCCAAAACCGGAACCGATGACCGCAATGTGCCGGGGCCGCAGTGATCTGACCAGACCGTAATAGATGAAGCCAAATCCGAGATTGAGATTTGCGGATTCTTCATGGTGTCCCAAAGGCTTTGCATGTCTAAAAATGTCTTCGATGATGTTCTTGGTGAGACTGAGGTCTCGCATGTACACGCTCCCGATATTCGTCATTCGTTTGTAAATATAAAGGGGCAATATGACGGAATTGTTTCAACTGTGAGACATTTTGAAGATGATGGCGCCGGGCGGGCTGAATCGGTCCGGTGGAGGGATGAGGGACTGCAATGCCGTTCTTTTAAAGGGTGGCACTGGCTAAGCGGAGCTTGCCCGCGGTGGAAAAGTCACGCATGGGCAAGGCTTGGCTCAGCTCATGGCACCTTTTCTGCCTGAACTGCACGAGCTCTAATCAGAAGCATTGGGGACAGCGACTGAAGCAAGGAAGACGGTGCCGCGAGCTTGGCTTTTTGCGGAAGGGGTGCAGAGGGAGAAAATGCCGCCCACTTCCACATGGAGCATGCGCAAACGGGGGCATGGCTCATTCAAAATCGGGCAATCAACTCGTGGATCTACGACCCCAGCACCAGTCCACCGGATTTCAAAGGCTTGCCGGCTTTCACGGCGATGCCCGCCGCATACCAGAACGCCGTGTACCAGGCGGGCGCCGCGAAGTTCCCGATACTGAGCTGGTAGATTCCGGAAAAAATGAGCCCTATGAGAGCAATGCTGGGTATGTCCAAGTCGCCTCCGGTCAAATGCTCGATCTGGGAATCCACCTCCTGAAACCCTTGAATCACCTTCCGGGAAAAAGGGCGAATGGCAGTGCTGCTCTGACGCAATGTGAACCATTCACGGGCCAGGGCGGGATTAAAAGCCTCTTCCACGCCAGCGGAGGCTACGATGAGAACACTCGCCGTGAGGGGATTGACCTCGACCCGATCCACATTCCCCAGTTGCGTCAACGCGCTTTGAAGACTGGAAAAATAACCCGGGTCCCCCTTCTTGGCAGGAATCCTGATTCGCAGGCGCTGGCCGGTACGGTGAGTGATATGTGCTTCGGGGGCCACTCAGTCACACCTCATTCCGAGACCACGGAGCTGGACTTCACCTCTGCATCGACCGTGAAGGCGCCTCCAGCCTCGGCATACTCCTGGGAAAGCTCCGCTTTTACCTCTGCAGCCAGGTCCTCGATAACCTCCCTGGTTTCCGCGAGAACCTCCCAGCCTTTTTCATAGGCGATGAAACCGCTTTTAATGCCGGCCTTAGCCAGAGGTTTCAGGATCGCAGCCACTGCAGGGACCACCGTCGGCGCAAGAATCAGCGCACCCACGCCAATGGCCAAACCAGTCCCCAACTTCACGCCATTGTTCCAAATCCCCATATCCGGCCTCCTCTATACCATACGTATTCTAGATTATATCACTGCCTTTAAAGCTGCGCAAATTCGAATTGAACACTGGAATTGCGCCTGTCGGCAAGAGCGTACTCTGAATTCAGCATGCCGGGGCTCATTAATCGCCAGTATGAAATTTCAGAATAGTCGCGAGAAAGTCCGATGTCAGCCGTTATTTTCATGCCTTACCTACTTCTAGAAGTTCATGCCCCAAAACCTGTCAATGGCCTTCGTGAAAGACACGCCTCTCCGGAGATTCAATGCAGGCCGAACCCACAGCCACACGCGCGCAGATCCCCTTGCAGGGAGCTGCATCAGCAGATGCTCCGAAGGCCCGCTCCCCTGCTCCAGCCATAGTTGAAGGTTGCATGAGGCACCGAGTCAGTATACAAACGGAAAGGATCAGGTTGACGAATGCCGAGTATCCTTGGCGTCTCCTCGGCTCAATACAGCCCGTTGCATGCATGGCATGGCTCACCCATTCTTGCTCAAGAGGTGTTCAGGTGATTCAGGAAAACGAC
This sequence comes from Syntrophobacterales bacterium, assembly GCA_041310025.1. Lineage (GTDB taxonomy): Bacteria > Desulfobacterota > Syntrophobacteria > Syntrophobacterales > Syntrophobacteraceae > JALOOX01. The sequence goes on along the minus strand of JBFYYO010000190.1, from coordinate 24 downwards.
GCAGGCAAGATATCTCAGTCCGAA
>JBFYYO010000189.1:0-7950 GCA_041310025.1 Syntrophobacterales bacterium | reverse complement strand
GGAGATGTATTTCCGCACCGCGTCACGAACCGTGGCGCTCACTGTGAAAGCGGCATATCCTTCCTGCCATGCAAAGCTTCGCTGCCCGATTTCCTCGTGCACCCATGCCGAAGACGCCCTTTTCAACTCTCGCATCACGTCCGCCAGGCAATGCTTGGACTTGAGTGCCACCAGCAAATGAACATGATTGGCCGTACCGCCTATGCCCTCGGGGAAGCCACCCAGTCCGCGAACCCGTTCCCCCCATATATTCATGAAGACGGGAACGCCATGGACTGTCGATCGACGGAATGCGGTTTTTCGTTCCGAAGACGAGATGGTATTGAAGGCTGAGATAGGTGGAAGACATCGGTTAGCCTTGCTGCCACCCCTCCGGGGTGCACCCTTGCTGGGACCCCTCCGGGGTGTAATCGTTATCCCGTTCCTATCCCGGTGGTATCCCCGCTATCGCGGACTCAACCACCGGCTAATGGCTTTGAACCCTCCGGGTTCGCTTCTGATCGTTGTTCCAAAAGATCTGCACCTTTTTGAGACAGGCCGAACCATTCCATTTCCTCGATCCCGATCTCAGATTTCAGAGGGAAAGGATTGAATCACCCATGGAAAAATACTATCTGCAGCAGGCACATCTACACAAGACGCCCTATTCTTTTCGTGACGCATTGTCGATAATCTGTGCGATAAATCTTGTGAGGTCCGCCAAGTCTTCACCATGAGCTTTTTGGTCAACAAGGTGTTTCAGAAATCAAATTGATGACTTGGTGGAATTCAGCAGGCATCGGATGGGTAGATCCATGGACGTTGAGCCAGAAACCCTGAAAGTCCTCCTTGTCGAGAACAACGAAGACGGCTACATCCTCGTTCGCAATCTGCTCGATGAAGCCCCTCGGTCGCGATTCAACCTCGACTGGGCGCGAGATTACGAAATGGCGATCCAGGAGCTCGATCTCCAACGCCATGACGCCTATCTGGTCGATTACGACTTGAAGGGACGCAATGGACTGGACATCCTGCGGGAAGCCATCGAACGAGGTTGTCGGGCCCCCCTGGTGCTCCTGACCGCAAAATCGGAGCCCGATATCGATATTGCCGCGGTCAGGGCAGGAGCATCTGATTACCTGGTCAAGAGCGAAATCACACCCCACCTCCTGGAGCGTTCCATCCGGTATGCCATTGAGAGAAAACGAGCCGAGGAGACCCTGAAGGATTCGCAGCACCAGCTGCGGCATCTCTCTGCAGAACTGCTGCACGTTCAGGAGGAAGAAAGGAAGCTCATTGCCAGTGAGCTCCATGGAAACCTGGGCCAGTTGCTCGTCGCCGTCAAACTCGGCGTCGAGAACTCGCTGGCTCACCTGAAAAAGGGCCGCATTTCCTCCCAGAAATTGGAGCCGCTGGTGCCTGTTCTCCAGCACGCCATCGAAGAGGTTCGGCTTCTCTACACGAGACTGCGCCCTATCATTCTGGACGATTTGGGTATCTTGGCCACCTTGAACTGGTATTGCCGTGAATTCTCGAAATTGCACCCGGAGGTGGACATCACGACGGTTTTCGACGTCGATGAAGCGGAAATCCCGGATGAGCTCAAGGTGATCATCTACCGTCTGGTTCAGGATGCCCTGGAGATCACCATCAACGGAGGGACACGCAAAAAGGTCAGCGTCATGCTTCAGAGGGAAGGCCAATCCCTCTCTCTCCTCTTCCGTGCCAAACCCGTTGACGGCAAGCCGATGCACCTCAGCGCGGGACAGTGCTCTCAACGCTCTCTGAACCTTGCCGCCATGAGAGAGCGCACGACACTGTCCGGCGGGAATTTTTCGGATGAACCATCAGACCACGAGGGAGTGAGGACCACCCGCATGGTCTGGCCCATGGAGTGAACGAGGCTCCACGCCGTTCGATCCCCGCAACCTCTCTCTTCATCGCAATTCGCCCCATCACCGTCGATCTGCCCGATTGCCCCGGAATCAGAGGATGCCTCAGGCCGGTGCTGATCCATAAAGCTATGGAAAGAGTGCATCCAGTCTCTTCAGAACGGCCTCCGGCAGCGGCGGCACGCCCCCTTTGCCCAGAAGATAGGCGTAGAAGAGCGTATGCGCAGCATGCTCCAGCTTCTCCAGCTTGAGAAACGCATCATCGAGGGACACCCCCATCGTGACGGACCCGTGCCGCTCCAGCAGGATCGCCTGGTGATCGTTCACCAACGCCTCGATGGACCGGGGGACTTCATCGGTCGTCGGGGTTGCGTAGGCAGCTGTGGGGACTGCCCCATAGGTCAGGTACACTTCGGGCAGCGCTTCGGCCGGAAAGGGTATGGATGCCATGGTGAAGGCGGTCAGCATGGGCGGATGAGCATGCACAATGGCCCGGACATCATGGCGGCGACTATAGATCAGCGAGTGCATCCGGATTTCACTGGATGGTTTGGCCTTGCCTTGCAGAACCTCCCCCCCCAGATTCACGAGCAGCATATCCAAGGGGATCAGCTCCCCCTTGGGCTTGCCGCTCGGCGTGATCAGAAATGAGTCTGATCGCACTCTGCAACTGACGTTTCCATCGGTGGCCGCGATGAAGCCATTGGCCTGAAGCCTCTGACAGATATGAGCCAGAGAGATGCGCGCCTGGGTCGTGTCAGCCATCTGGTCCCCGCTCCCGGATCCAGTGTGGTTCGTGGAGATCAAAGAGGTGCTTTTGACCTTGTGTTGTTCATTCAGTTTATATATCTGTACCACACTCTGGGCCTGAATCCACCTACGATATCCAGTAAGGGACATGCATCATGAAATGGTTCAAGCGGAGGAAGCATAAGAAGGAAGATACTCCGGAATCGGGCACCATTCCTGATCCAATGAGCTATGGATCGGAAGAAATCAGTGAAGGCCCGACCGATGAGCTGCAAGCTCCACATGTGGATGAGCCCGGTCCATATGGCGCTCCGGAAGCCCTTGGACGAGAAGACCAAAACGAGACGGAGGCTGCAGCCTCCTGGGAGCAAACTGAAGAGGACCGCCCCGGGAAGAAACGGTGGGGGGGCAGGCTGAGGGAGCGCCTGCGCAGGACTCGAGAGCGGTTTTCCAACCGCCTGGATCGATTGCTGGCCGGCAGAAAACACCTCGATATCGACATCCTCGACGAACTGGAAGAGATCCTCATCACTTCGGACCTCGGAGTCCGGACATCCCAACGGCTCCTCCAGCATGTGACCGAGGGGATCAAGCGGAAAGAGCTGGGGGACGCCGAGGTGCTCCGCGAGCGACTTCGCGAGGACATCCGAAGCCTGCTTACATTGGATGCTGAGCCCTGGGATTTCGAGAAGAATCGGCCATTCGTGATCATGGCGGTGGGAGTCAACGGAGTCGGCAAAACGACCACGGTCGGGAAACTGGCTCACAGGCTGAAGCAGGAAGGGCACAGCGTCATGCTGGTGGCCGCGGACACTTTCCGGGCAGCCGCAGTCGAGCAGCTGATTCTGTGGGGCGAAAGGGCTCAGGTTCCCGTCGTCCACCAGAAGAGCGGGTCGGATCCTTCGGCCGTGGCCTTTGATGCCATCGAGGCCGCCGTGGCCCGAAATGTTGACGTCGTCCTGCTGGATACGGCCGGCCGCATGCACACGAAAACAAACCTCATGGAAGAGCTCAAGAAGATCCATAGGGTCATCGCCAAAAAGCTCCCGGGGGCTCCCCATGAAATCCTGCTGGTTCTGGATGCCACAACGGGCCAGAATGCCCTTTCACAGGCCAGACAGTTCAAAGAAGGCGTGGGTGTGACGGGGCTCATTCTCACCAAGCTGGACGGGACTGCCAAAGGGGGTATCATCACGGCCATATGCGAAGAAACGGGAGTCCCCGTCCGCTTCATCGGCATCGGTGAAGACGTGGAGGATCTGAGCCCGTTCGATCCCGAGGAATTCAGCCGAGCCCTTTTTTGACCGGGTGCAGGGGAAGGAGCGCAATGAAGGGTGCTTTGGATGGAATACAGGTGCTGGACTTGTCTCGATTGCTGCCCGGGCCTTTTTGCTCCATGCTTCTGGCGGATCTGGGGGCGGATGTCATCAAGGTCGAAGACCCCCGTGTCGGGGACTATATCCGCTGGTGGCCTCCGAAGCTCGGAAAGAACAGCGGTTTCCATGTGGTGCTCAACCGCAACAAACGGTCATTGACTCTGAATCTGAAATCCCCGGAAGGCAGAGACATCCTGCTGCGGCTTGTGAGAGATGCCGATGTGGTCCTGGAAGGGTTCAGGCCGGGAGTCATGAAGAAGCTGGGTCTGGACTACACCATTCTCAAAACGGTGAATCCGAAGCTCGTTTTCTGCTCCATTTCGGGCTACGGGCAGGACGGAGGACGCTCTCAGAAGGCGGGTCACGACATCAACTACCTGGCGCTGAACGGCGTGCTGTCTCACAGCGGGCGTTCCGGTCTTCCCACGATCCCGGGCGTCCAGATCGCCGACCTGGGTGGCGGCGCCCTCCTGGCTGCCTTCAGCATTCTGGCCGCCCTGCTGGCTCGCGAGCGTCTCGGCGAAGGGCAGTCCATCGACATCTCCATGACGGATGGCGCCATGACCTGGAATTGCCTGCGCTGGGGCCAGTTCATTGCCGACGGGCGCATCCCGTCCCCCGGAGATGATTTTCTCAACCATGGCTACGCCTGTTACAACATCTATGAGACCAGCGACGGGCGTTCCATGGCTCTGGGAGCTCTGGAGCCTCAATTCTGGAAAGCTTTTTGCCAGGGGATGGAGCGACCGGATTGGAACCGCGCGGACTACTTCGACCCCGGCCCTCATCAGGCCGTTCTCGAAGCTGAGATCGAGGCGGCGTTCAAGCAGAAAACACAGGCTCAGTGGGTCGAAACTCTGTCGGCTTTTGACTGCTGCTGCGAACCCGTGCTCAATCTGGCCGAAGCTATGAAAGACCCGCAGCTGCGGGCCAGACAAATGGTGGTGGACCTCATCCACGAAAGCTGGGGATCATACCGCCAACTGGGGATTGCACCCAAGTTTTCAGCAACCCCTGGCGAAATTCGGAGTCACGCCCCTGAGCTCGGTGAGCACACGACCTCGATTCTGCTGGACCTCGGATTTGGCCAGGCCGAAATCGATCGGTTCAAAGAGGCGGGAGTCATTTAAGGACCTGAGCCATTTCCGCGGATCCTGGTTGAAAGTCGCATCAGCGATTGTGACCGGGAAGCTGAATGGTCGTGCAGCTTTTTCCTGGTGCACAGGTGCGCGTTGTGGCAGTGGGGGCGGAAGCACTCTTGTCGCCCGAAGAGCTTCCCATGGAATAGCTCACCTGGCTGAGGACTCTTTCCAATTCGTCGCCCTGGCATTCAGAACACTTGAGCTCGGTGGATTCGGACGAACTGGTGAAGAGAAACTCCTGGATGTGCCCGCACTGGACGCAACGGAATTCGTAAATGGGCATGTGCTCTCCTTTTCGTGAATTATGGGGACCCCATCATCAGGTCGATAGAGCTTTTAACAAATGGTTTTCAGGGAGTCAAACCGTCCTCTCGGGATGGTGAGAGCCCCCAACGGAATGATGCCCCCCATGCCGGAATCATTCAAATAAAAACAGAGCGCTGCTGATGCCCCCTCTTTGTGCTCCCATGGAGGAACTGAGCTGCTTCGGATGCTGCCCGCCCATCAGACCGCACCATTACGATCCTCTGGATTTTACTGGCAGCCTGAGAAGAGAGCTCATTGAGAACCGACAGGCTTTCCTGAATTCCCCCCTTCAGGTCAGACCCATCATCGGTTATCATTGTTGGGCTTTGGGGTATCTGGATCCACGGGGCAGAACGGCGGGGTGCCTGCTCCATCCAGCCCGGAATGGTGGAAAGGATCTCAGAAAGCTCGTCGACTATGGCAGCAAATGTCGCCGGGAGAGCTGCCGGGCGGCTCAGGTGTTCGAAGAGCTGCCGCCGGAGGGCCAGGGGTTCTGGCTGGAATTGGTGCGAGGGCTCAACCCTTTTTACTACTCCAGTCACCGGGCCAACCCATTGTTTCACATCATGCTTTGGGGGGCTGAGCTCCTGGAGCGATTGCGCGAACATGCCGCTCACTTGGATTGGGCGGTTACCGAGCTGGCCTATGGGTGCCCGTTTTTGATGCGCCATACCTGGAAGCCTCAGGCCCACAGACTTCTCTTCCATTTGCTGCTCGATGAGATGGAAACGAGGGGCGCGTGGACCCATTTGATCGAGGCGCTCGCAGAACGGCTCTTGCGCGGAGCCCGGAGCCTGAGAGCGATCCAGGATCTGAAGCACTCCACTGAAGAAGACGAGGTTCTCTGGACGCATCAGGCACCCGAAAGACCCGAGCTCCTTGATTTTCTGCGACTGGAGCTCGGCGTCAGAAGAGCCACAATCGCGCAGATCAAGGAAGCCGGAGCAGCTATTCTGGCCCTGGCCAAAGAGATGCCCGTTCACACTCGTTGAAAGTCAGCCGGCTCAGCGCCATGGAGCCATGCCCGGCGTTTTATAAGCCTGTCTTCTTGTTTCGCATCGCATTGCCCAGGAGAAATGCACAACATGACCCAGCCGTCAGAGACAGAATTTGAATCCAATCAGCGGGAGCGAGCTTTCCCGGCGGACTGGAATATCGAGACACTCCGGGACAACTGGACGGAGCACCTCAAGAGCGTCATGCAGGATGCCTCGATTTCGATCCCCCTCAAGCGCGTCCTCTATCAGGTGGAACGGAGTCCTGTTTACCAGGAGATCACGGCCCGCTGGGGGGAAATGAACGGCGAAGAGCGTCTGAAGACCTGGAAGCGACTCCTGGAAGAGAGCGGGAAGGCGTTGCAGGAGGTCCTGCCGGTGTGTGTGCTGTGCGGTGAATGCTGCCGCAAGGGGAGCCCCACCCTCCAACTCGAAGATCTCGACCTGCTCAAAGGCGGAAGAATACCTTGGGATCAGATTTTCACCATTCGCAGGGGGCAGCCGGTCCACTCACCCTTCAAGAACGAGCTTTCTTTTCTTGTGGACGAGCGGGTCAAGGTGAGGGAGAAACCCGGAACACAGGAATGCGTCTTCTTCGATCATGCCACCGATCAGTGCCTCGTCTACGACGACAGGCCGGCACAGTGTCGAGCCCAGGCCTGCTGGGACCCGACACTGGCCGAAGATCTGGCCAAACAACCTTACCTGACCCGCCGGGATGTCTTCGCAGACATTGAACTGATCCTGGATCTCATTGCGGAGCACGACCAGCGCTGCTCCTTCAATGCCCTCAAGAATGCGTTTGAACGCCTCGAATCGACCAATGCTGAGAATCTCGATGAGATTCTTAACCTGCTGGCCTACGAGGATCACTTTCGCCATTTTCTGGGCGAACAGCTTAAAATCCCTAAGGAAAACCTGGATCTGTTATTTGGAAAGAGCCTGGCCGATCTGGTCCCCCTGTTCGGGTTTCACGTCGTGGAAGAGCCCGACGGCTCCAAATGCCTCGTCCCCGAAGCACAAGGAGTCGAGGATTCACCGACGAATCCCTGAACAGCAGACCGCAACAGAGCAACCTTTCACCGCAAAGCCACGAGAGAACGCCCCGATCAGGGATCGAGAGTACTGCGAAGGGCTTCGTTGCTCCCTTGGCACCTTTGCGGCGAAGAGGAACGCCTCCACCCGATCCTCCCGATGAGTCAGGACTGCTCCGGCTTGTCGTGGGACGATGTGGGGCGTATCCACGATCCGATCGACGTGTAGGGGCGTGCGATCTCCTTGAGGTCCTGGCGGCATTGCATGAAACGCCCTTTCATCTGCTGAAGCCAATCGGCATGCTGACTTGCAGCCTCTTTGCTGATGAAGAAGGCGTGCTCCCCGGCTTCCGTGCGCACAGAAAGCCCCCCTTCGGCAACCTCGTAGCGACCGAGGCTGCTGCACAGCATGCAGTGGATTTTGCCACCGGGCAGAAACTTGAAGGTATCCCCTCCACAAACCGTACACCGGGGAA
>JBFYYO010000188.1:0-7998 GCA_041310025.1 Syntrophobacterales bacterium | reverse complement strand
GCCGGCCCTGTCAATATCAATACGGCCAGTGCAGAGGAACTGGCCACACTCCCTGGAATCGGTCCCAAGATTGCTGAAGATATCGTCAAGTACCGCAAGGATAACGGAAATTTTAAGACGACTAAGGACATCACCAACGTCAAAGGTGTGGGTGACAAGAAATACGATGCCATCAAGGACAAGATCACGGTGGGCCAGTGATGAGGCTCTGACGGCGGCCTGGATCAAATTGAGCCGGACGTCGCAGGCCACGCCGGCGAAAACGTGACAAAGCCCGTCGGCATCAGATCGGTCCCAGCTCCTTTTTGGGGGCAGGCCGTCATTCCTTGGGACCGGAACTGAGCGCTTCGACGAAAAGCACGCGTTGGGTCCGGGAAGTCACCTTCACGCGCTCATCCAGCCGATATCCCACAATCCAGCAGATTTTCTCCCGATCGCACAGAATGGGGATGTTTCGCCGTGACTCGCGCGGGATTCTGAGATCCACAAAGAAATCCTGGAGCTTTTTGTGCCCGCTGAGCCCAAGCGGTTGAAACCGATCCCCCGGCTGCCAGCCCCTCAAGCAAAGCGGCCATTGGATGCCGTCGGCGTCGAGGAGCGCCCGGGTGCGCCCTGCCCTTCGAAAATCCTGCGGCAGCGTGAGGTCTTCCCTTGCCATGAGCTGCAGCTTCAGCATCAGCTTTCCCCATGGCCAGCTTCCCGTACTCTCGATCAACAGGGGTTCTTGAGGCAGGGAGCTTCTCCCTCCTGCGCTCCCTCCGGATGTCAGAATGAGGTCCCCAGCCTGGATCTCAGCCCGGAGTGGTCCAGGTAAATGAATTCTTCTACCTGAACATCCGGATCGCAGCAGCGCGCAGAGCTTCTCGATATGGTCGGCAAAGATGCCCAGGAGATGCCCCTGAAGCCTTTCCACGGCGCGCCTGAGAGCCCGACGCAAGAGAGCGGGATGGAGATTGTGCAGCCCCAGGCCGTGCAGCCGGATTTCATGTGTGGATTCCACCACGCACACCTTCGGCCACAGGGAAGCCAGAGTGGCCTCCCAGTATTCCTCCTCATCGCGAGCCAGCCGGGTATGCCGCTCGATGCAGCCGACAATACCCGGATGCAGGATGTCCTCCAGGAGGGGCATGACCTCGAGGCGGATGCGGTTCCTTTGGCATGCGGGGACTTGATTGGATGAGTCCAGGCGATAGGTCACTCCCAACTCATGGAGATAATGCAGGATCTCCGTCCTGGAGGCGAAGAGGAGAGGCCTCACGATTCCGGATCCCTCCCTGGGGCGCATACCTCCGAGGCCGGACGGGCCGGTCCCACGGCAAAGACGCATCAGGACTTCCTCGGCCTGATCGTTGGCGCTGTGGGCGAGGGCAATGGGTGTCCCTCCCATCGAGGTTGCCAAATCCTGGAAGAAACGGTGACGACAGAGCCGTGCAGCCATTTCCAGTGAAAGCCGCATCTGCCGGGCCACGGCGCGCACATCCTCCGCTTCGCACCGACATTCCATCCCCAGGTCGGCAGCCAGCTTCTCCACAAAGATGCGGTCCTCCAGGGACTCCACTCCCCGCAGGCCGTGCTCGAAATGGGCGACGGTCAGGCGATCGATCTCGAGATCGCTCTGCAGCGTCTTGAGGATATGGAGCAGCGCCACTGAATCAGGCCCCCCGGAAACACCCACCAGCAGCCCGCCGCCCGGTCGAACCATCTGGTGACGTCGAATGAAGTCCAGAGCCCTCAATGGAAGCGGCTGCCGCTGAGTCATCGCCTGTGGATCCCTTTGGAAAAAAGAACAAAAATCCCGGCCGTTCCACAGGGAAGGCCGGGATGGTCGAGCATTCATCGGTCGCTGGCAAACGGGTCCGAGCTGACGAAATGCAGCAGGTGTCCCTCAGGTTGTTTCCAGATCAGCAGGCCGCGGAATCGCTGTCGCCGTCGTCTCCACAGCCGGTTCCTGGGTCGAGCCGGGGAGGAGGGGGACCGAGGTCTTCCATTTTCGCCCCTGGATCAGCAGCTTGCCTTCACTGTTGAGGACGGTGTTGTCGTCCAAAATGATGAGGCCGAAACGCTCCGCCACCTCGCTGCGATACTGGTACGCCATGGTCTTCTTGCGCAGCTGGTAGTTCAGGACAATGAGGATGAAGCCGAAAACGGACGCAATCCCCAAAACGGCCGCCCCCGATATGAGCAGAATCCTCACCGACTTTTCACCCACCTGTTCCAGGAAAACCAGGAGGCTGTCCAGCTTGTAGATGAATCCGGCGCCCAATCCCACAAGCGCCAGAAGTGCGAGAAACGGCAGCCGCTGCACCCACACCACCACCGTCTGCAGCCTGGCTATGCGGCTCGAGGTGCTTTCTGCAGGAGACGGACCCTCCTCGGCCACGGCTTCCGCCTGTTCATCGCCGGACAGGTACCGGTTGAAGCCGACGATCACGACCCCGATGAGAAAGGTGATGGCCACCGGGATGATGAAGGCAATGAAAAAGTAGGTCTTCCAGGGAAACCCCTGTTCCACGGCCCCCACCTGCTCGATGCCTGCGTCGCCCAGCTGATAAAGATAGGCGATCACAAAAATGAGGACCTGCACCCAGCCGAGGAAGAAAATGTATTTCCGAAACAGCTCCTTGCGTTCATCATCGTCAAACAGGCCGGCGAGACCGCGCTGCCTGTCCGCCGGCGTCTGATTGGCTGTTTTCATAACGGTAATCCTGCTCCAAGTGAGTCTTTTATTTTGACTTCTCGCAAGAAATCCCTGATACGGCAGTTCGCGGCAAAATACCAAATGGACGCCAGAGGGTCAACCGGCATTTCGAAACCGCAGGATCACCCACGGTCCATGTTTACCAATAGATATTAATAGATTAGGAAAGGATGGAACCATGCCCAGCGAACCTCTTTTCGAGACGCGATTTCCAGGTCTGAAACTGGTCTCACGCGGCAAGGTGCGGGACATCTACGATCTGGGGGATTCTCTCCTCATCGTTGCGACCGACCGCATTTCAGCCTTCGACGTGGTGATGCCGACCCCCATTCCCGACAAGGGCAGGATCCTGACGCAGATCTCCAGGTTCTGGCTCGGCTTTTTGGGCGACACCGTGGAGCACCATCTCATCGGCACCGACACCGCCGCGTTTCCCGAAACCTGTCGTCCCTATGCTGCGCAGCTTGCGGGCCGTTCCATGTGGGTTCGCAAAGCGCGGGTGCTGCCGGTGGAATGCATTGTGCGGGGTTACCTCGTGGGAACCGGCTGGAAGGACTACCTGAAGACGGGGAGCGTCTGCGGCATCGCGCTCCCGGCCGGCATGAAGGAGGCGGAGCGGCTGCCCGAGACGATCTTCACGCCGTCCACCAAGGCTGAAAAGGGAGAGCACGACCAGAACATCTCCATGGCGCAGATGGCAGAAGCGGTCGGCTCCGACCTCGCCGCCCAGGTGCGGGATGTGTCATTGCAGATCTACGAAAGGGCCGCCGCCTTCGCCCTGGAGAAGGGGATCATCGTGGCGGACACCAAGTTCGAATTCGGGCTCATCGATGGCCGACTCACCCTGGTGGACGAAGTGCTCACACCCGACTCCAGCCGATTCTGGCCCCAGGACCGCTACGAGGTGGGACGCAGCCCCGAGAGCTTCGACAAGCAGTATCTGCGGGATTATCTGGTAGCCTCGGGCTGGAAGACATCGGATGCGCCGCCGCAGCTCCCGGCCGATGTGGTGGCCAACACCCGACATCGCTACCTGGAAGCCCTTCAAAGGCTCACGGGGAAAGGGCTTGAAGCCTAGATGCAGCTTGCCGCAGCCGCCATTGAACCGATACCTCTGAGCCGCGTGGACTGGGACGACCGCCGATTCGCCATCGAGAGCTTCCGACCCGCTGACGACATCAGGGCTTCCCTCGATGGGTTCGGGCTGCTCTCGCCCCCCTGGGTTCTGCCCAAAGTGGGAGACAAGTTCGCCATCGTGGATGGGTTCAAGCGGATGCAGTGGCTCCGTGAGCGGGGGGAGGAGCGGGTGATCTGCGCCGTCTTTCCGGCCGACGCGGGCGTTTGGAAGCTCTGGGCCAGACGCCTGGAAGCCCGGCTTTTCGGACCCCCCCTGAACACGGCCGAAAAGGCGCAGGTGGCTGCCATCGTGTCCAGCGGCCTGTTCGAAGGAAAGTGGCTCGGGAGGCTCCTGGATGGCTTCGACCTGCCCCGCCGGCCTGAGCTCCTCCAAAGGTGGATGCGACTTTCGCAAGCCGATCGGAGTATTCTGGAGGCCGCGGCCCTGGAGACGATCCACGAGCGGGCGGCCCTGGAGCTGGCCCGGTGGCCGGAATCCCCCGAAGACAGGAGTGAGCTGCTTTCCATTCTTGAGCACTTGCGCTGCAGCGCCAGCATTCAGGTGGAGATCATCGAGCGATTCAAGGACATCTCCATGATGCGGGGGATGCCGGTCGGTGAGGTCCTCCGGTGTGTTGAGGTCCGAACAATCCTGGATCATCCGGAATGGAACCGCCGGGAGAAGACCCAGGCCCTGAGACTTTGGTTTGACGCGGTGCGCCTTCCCAGGCTCAAGGCCCGGGAGCGGAGTTTTTCGGAGCAGCTTCACCGCACGCCGCCGCCCCCCGGAGCACAGCTCACGCCCCCTCCGTCGTTTGAAGGGGACCGGTGGCGAATGGAGGTCGTCTTCTCCTCAGGCGACGACCTGCGGGAACGCCTCGGCCAGCTCAGGTCGTGGTCGCTTTCTTCCGGGTTCCATGCATTGCTGGCGCCTGAACCGGTGCGATCCCCCCGGTCGGCATCAGACTGAGATTCACCAATATCGGTCCACCTTTGGCGATCCATTCCATGAGAATTCCCCGACCCGGCATCGTCCGAATCGAAGAAGCCGTGGCTCCAGGTTCTGTCGCCAACCAACTTCGAAAGAACCTGCCCGAAGCTGTCTTCGAAGTGGTCAATAAGATCCCGGATGGCACCCCCTTCGATCCCCGTCTTCTGGAGGTGGTCGAGTACCGTGGGCGCTTCTTGCGGCAGTGCCCCGGAACGCGCCATTACCTGTGCTGCGGCTACCGCATCCTGCACATCGGCGTGCAGTGCTCCCTGGAATGCACCTACTGCATCCTGCAGGCTTACTTCAATCAGCCCAACCTGCGGCTTTTCGGGAATACCGACGAAATGCTCCAACTGCTGGCCGACGAGCTGGCATCGCACCCCCACGAGCTGCATCGATTCGGGACGGGGGAGTTCACCGACTCCCTGCTCCTGGACCCGCTGACCGGGCTCTCCTGCCGGCTCGTCCCCTTCTTCGCCGGCCGCTCCAATGCCATTCTGGAGCTCAAGACCAAGACGGATTTCATTGACCAGCTGCTGGACCTCCCCCACGGAGGAAACTCCATCGTGGCCTGGTCCCTGAATTCTCCCACGATCCGGAAGAGTGAGGAAAGTCGGGCCGCGTCCATCTCCGAGCGCCTCAGGGCGGCGCGGCGGTGTGCCGAGGCAGGCTACAAGCTGGCCTTCCACTTTGACCCCCTCATCGAGCATCCTGGCTGGCAAGCAGGATATGGAGACGTTTTGGACCGGCTCTTCGAGGCTGTGGATCCCGGAAAGATCGTGTACATCAGCCTGGGGGCTTTTCGATTCATGCCCGAGCTCAAGTCCGTCATCCAGGCCCGCCACCCGCGGAGCCGCATCGTCTACGGAGAATTCATCCGGGGGTTGGATGGGAAGATGCGCTACTTCAGAGACATTCGAGTGGAGCTCTTCCGCTTCATGCAGGAAAGGATCCACCGGGCGGACCCGGATCTCTGCGTCTATCTTTGCATGGAAGGGGAAGACATCTGGCGCGACGTGTTCGGCTTTTCGCCGGAAGAGAGGGGCGGGCTGCCTTCAATGCTCGATCGAGCTGTTCACCAACGCATGGGAATAGCTCCGGGAAAACCATAAAAAAGGGGGGCCGAAGCCCCCCGAATACGTCTACGTCAGCTGCCCTATTTGGCGGCGGCTGCACGGTTGGCGATCAGATCGTCGACCACCGCGGGCTCGGCGAGCGTCGTGGTGTCGCCCAGGCTGTCCAGCTCGTTGGCGGCCACTTTGCGGAGGATGCGCCGCATGATCTTGCCCGACCGGGTCTTGGGCAGACCGGGGGCCCACTGGATGAAATCGGGCGTGGCGATGGGGCCGATTTCCTTGCGCACCCACTGCACCAGCTCTTTGCGCAGCTCTTCGGAAGGCTCCTTGTCCGCCACCAGGGTGACGTAGGCGTAGATGCCCTGGCCCTTGATGTCGTGGGGAAAACCGACCACCGCAGCTTCGGCCACGGTGGGATGGGCCACGAGAGCGCTCTCGACTTCGGCCGTTCCCATGCGGTGACCGGAAACGTTGATGACGTCGTCCACGCGGCCCGTGATCCAGTAGTAGCCGTCCTCGTCGCGCCGGGCGCCGTCACCGGTGAAGTAAAGCCCTTTGTAGTTGCTGAAATACGTCTGAATGAAACGCTCGTGATCGCCGTAGACCGTGCGCAGCATACCGGGCCACGCATCCTTGATCACGAGGTAGCCTTCGGCAGGCCCTTCCAGGAAGTTCCCTTCAGGATCTACGATGGCGGGCTGCAGGCCGAAGAATGGGCGCGTTGCGGAACCCGGCTTCAGGGCCGTCGCTCCGGGCAGAGGCGTGATGAGAATTCCGCCCGTTTCCGTCTGCCACCAGGTGTCCACGATGGGGCAGCGCTGCTCGCCGACCACATTGTGATACCAGAGCCAGGCTTCCGGGTTGATGGGCTCGCCCACCGTGCCCAGGAGCTTCAGGGACTTGCGGGAGGTCTTCTTAACGGGCGCGTCCCCCTGGCGCATGAGCGACCGGATGGCCGTGGGCGCCGTGTAGAAGATGCTGACCTTGTGCTTGTCCACCACGTCCCAGAACCGGGACCAGTCGGGGTAGTTGGGAATGCCTTCGAACATGATGGAGGTGGCGCCGTTGGCCAGGGGACCGTAGACGATATAGCTGTGGCCGGTGACCCAGCCGATATCGGCCGTACACCAGTAGATGTCGCCGTCATGGTAATCGAACACATACTGATGCGTCATGGAAGTGAAGACAAGGTAGCCGCCGGTGGTGTGGAGAACGCCTTTGGGCTTTCCGGTGGAGCCCGACGTGTAGAGGATGAACAGGGGATCTTCGGCATCCATCTCTTCGCAGGGGCAGTCGGCCGAAGCGTTCTTCATGAGGTCGGCCCAGTCGAGATCACGGCCGGGAGTCATCGAGACGTTTCCGCCCGTGTGCTTCACCACGATCACGGTCTTGACGCCGGGGCATTTCTTGACGGCTTCATCGGTGTTCGCCTTGAGGGGCACGCGCTTGCCGCCTCGCAGCCCTTCGTCGGCGGTGATCACGATGGTGCCGCCGCAGTCGTCGATACGCCCGGCAAGCGATTCAGGAGAAAATCCCGCAAAAACAATGGAATGGATCACTCCCAGCCGGGTGCACGCCAGCATCGCGATGGCCAGCTCGGGAATCATCGGGAGATAAATGGTGGCCCGATCGCCCTTCTTCAGGCCCTGAGCCTTCAGCACGTTGGCGAACTTGCAGACCTGCTCATGGAGCTGCTTGTAGGTGAAGGTCTTGCTGCTGGCGGGATCGTCGCCTTCCCAGATGATGGCCAACTGGTCGCCCCGCTTCTCGAGATGACGGTCCAGGCAGTTGTAGCTGACGTTCAACTTTCCATCCACGAACCACTTGATGGAGACGCCATCCGTGAAGCTGGTATCTTTGACTTTGGTCCATGGTTTGAACCAGGTGATGCGCTTGGCTTCTTCAGCCCAAAACCCCTCCGGGTCCGACACAGATTGTTCGTACATCTTGAGGTACTTCTCGTTGTCGCAGAACGCTGATTTCTTCCACGCTTCCGGAACAGGGAACAACTCGTTAATCATTGAATCCTCCTGAAAAGTACATTTTTTCACCACGCCGCCCCAACGGACGGCCACCCAGAGATAAGTAATTGAAATAAATAGGGATTGAGAAAGGTG
>JBFYYO010000187.1:0-8017 GCA_041310025.1 Syntrophobacterales bacterium | reverse complement strand
TTAACCTCGTCATGCCGGCGGTCCCTAAGCCGGCATCCAGGGTTTTCCATGGATTCCGGCTTGAAGACTGCCGGAATGACGACCTGACGTTGGACACTCACTTGCGCTGGCCTGTACTTAGTTTCGACCCGTGGTGAATACCCGCCATCAAAAAGCGAAAAACCGCCAGTCGGGCTCCGGGGCCAGAGTCTGCCTCCCACAAGGCCTGGGAGGAGTGCAATGAAAGGTTCTTGGGGGCACGGTATCGTGCCAGAGGATCAGACCTAATCTGAGCGGTTAGCCGTTAGCGATTAGCTTTTAGCCAAAGACTTCAGTAAGTTGTGCCTCATAGATTCTCACTCACTATGTTCGGATGAATAGTGGGATAACCTATGAACTTTGTTGAGCTAATACCTAACAGCTAAGAGCTAATCGCTCAATTTAGGTCAGAGGGTGTCGCAGGAAGAGCGGCAGTTCGTGTTGCGGAAGCTTCAGTCGGAAGCGAGCTGCTGCTTCACCGCCAATCCAATCTCTTCGAGCATGTAGGGTTTCTTGATGTACCTGCCCGCTCCCAGTTCCTGAGCTTCCTTCACCCTTTCAGACTCCGAGAAGCCGCTGGTGATGATGGCTTTCTGGGAAGGATGGATCTCCAGAATCTTCCTGTACGTGTCCAGTCCGTCCATGCCTTCGCCCAGAATCATGTCCAGTATGACCAGGTCTGCCCGATGATGCTGCAGGTAGGCCAGGGCTGCCTCACCACTTTCGACCGTATGCACCACATAACCCAGGTGGGTCAGGATATCCCTCGCAAGGTCTCTTTGCATCTCAATATCATCCACGACCAGGATGGTCTCTCCACCGCCCATATAGGCTTCAACGGGCAGCTCCTCCTGCCTGAAGATCTCGGCCTTACGGCAGACGGGGAAGAACAGCTCGAACGTCGTACCCTTCCCTTCCCGGCTGTGCACATCAATGAAGCCGTGATGGTCCTGGACGGTACCCCACACCACCGAAAGCCCCAGGCCCGTTCCGCTTTGGCCCATGATCTTCTTTGTGTAGAAAGGCTCAAAAATCCTCGGCAGGTCCTGAGGGGAAATCCCCTTGCCCGTGTCGGAAACACTGAGCTTGACGTATTCACCTTCCACCACATCGCGGGTCCCTGCACCTTTGAGGCGCTTGTCGATATAACAGTTCTCAGTACTGACCGTGATGCTCCCTGAAGCTTCAATGGCCTCGTACGCGTTGATGACCAGATTCATGATGGTCTTGGACAGATGGGCGGGCGAACCCATGATGTTGAGAAGCTGCGCGTCCTGCCGCCACTCGGTTCTGACGTCCGGCCGATCCAGCCTGAACCGCTCGAGAGCCGGGCTGTGGGAGAACTCGGTCACCAAATGGTTCAGGTTGACCACCTCGGTAGCCGCCATTCCCCTCCTCGAAAGCGTCAGCAAATCCTGCACAATGCTCGCCGCCCTCTCCCCGGATTTCTGAATGGTCAGAATCGCTTTGCGCAAAGGGTCCTCGGGCGCCAGCTTCATCAGAATCAGCTCGGGATAGCTCACGACCCCGGCCAGAATGTTGTTCAGGTCGTGGGCCACGCCCCCTGCGAGGGTGCCGATGGCTTCCATCTTCTGAGCGTGCATCAGCTGCTCGTTCAGCCTCTGCCTCTCTTTCTCTGCGAGCTTCTGATCCGTGATGTCCCGGCTCACCCCGACAAAACCCAGAACCCGCCCGGCGACGTCCAGAACCGGTGACTTGTAGGTGTCGAAGAAACGGCACTCACCGCCGGGCAACATCACCCGTTCCTCCGTTCGCAGCACCCGCCCGGTCGAGAGGACTTCGTCTCCACCACTGCACCATTCTCCGCGCCCATCTTCAGTCGACAAGTGTGCATCCGTCTTCCCCAGGACCGACTCCTTGCTTCTGCCCGCCAGTTCCTCGAAGGCTTTGTTGACGAAGAGGTTACGGCCTTCGTGGTCCCTGACGTAGATGGCATCCGGGATGGCCTCGATCAATGCGTTCAGCATCGCGTTGGCCTCCTGCATTCTCTCCTCAGAAAGCTTCCTTCTCTCAACTTCATTTTTGAGATCTGTCACGGTCGCTCTCAGATTGGCATGGCTCTGGCCCAACTGCCTCCCCAGCCGCTGCCGATGGACAAGACTCCAGGTCGCCATGAATGTCAGGGCAATCCCACCGACGCTGGCAATGGTCATGAGCAGCAGGACAAACCGGCCCTGTCCCTCCGCACCCGTAGCCTTGAGGATCTCCAAGAGCGGTGTCGAAATGCCGATGGTCCAGACATGCGTCCCGAATCTGACGGGTGTCCAGGAGGCAATCTCCCGTCCTTTTTCTGGGAGCCAGACGTACCAGCCGGTTCCCTCGCGGGCTTCCGTCACATCTCTGGTCATGGCCTCGAAATGCGAAGCACCCTGCTTCTCCTGCACGGAAAAGATCTCGGCCATGCTCTTGCCACGGTATATCTCAGGAAAATCGGAACTGAGATCGAAGACCACATGGTCCGGTGCATAGATCCATGCATCACCGTTTTCCAGCAGGCGGACCGGCTCGACAAAAATCTTGAGCACGCTCTGCTCAATGGTGCCAATATCCACACCCTGCTCGAGCTGATCCTCCACATAGGCAAGAGTGCTGCGCGACATCGCCCTCACGATCTCGAGCTGCGTTTCCTGGTATGCTTTGATGACCGCGTCTTCGAGCAAAGCCTTGGAACGTAGGCCCACAAACCATCCCAGCAGGATCACGATGATCACGACCAGTGGAAGCATGAGCTCCAGCGGATATCCGAGAATCCGGGAGCGTCCGTCACTCAGTGGGCGGGATTCTTCCGGGGCATGATTCAATGAAGACATAAGCGACCTCATTTGGGTGCACCCACAGTCGATGCCCAATGATGGGTACTGATCAATCTGTGGATCAGCAGGGATTGGACATAATGGGCTGCAAAGGCTTCTTCGGATGAACGCTCAAGACCGAAATCGACTGAGAATCTGATACAAACTACAGATAGGTAAGGATCTCTTCAACGCAGAGCTGCGGTGTCCCAGAATGCAGCCCATCTGCAAAAGCAGCGATGACGTTGAACACCCGTCCAGAACAAGAGTTTTGTAACAATCCCTTTGCATGATCCTCTGGTGGTGCTCAATGTTCAGGCCCTAACGCGAACTTATTAGCACCCGGAAACCGCCAGTTCAAGGCACTTCGATCTCCATCCCCATTCGAGCTTGTCTTTTGTCTAATGTTGTGTGGTTGTTCATCCGAGTAAACCTCCCAAAGGCGGCTTTCGCCCTTCAGCCACTTCCAAGCTTCGAGTGCTCGCGCATCACAGGCATCGCTCCCTTTGCTCAACAGACCACGGCGATGCAGGCCATCTCCCCCGTGGTGCGAGCCACTCAAACCCTGACAATACTTTGCAGCAGGCTTTGCAGGAGCAGGGGGTTACGTCTGGTCCCCCCGAAGAATGTGAGGTTACAGGCATGAAGATTCAGTGTCCCAATTGCGGCGGCAAGGGTAATGTGAATGATGCAAGGGCTCCCAAGACCGGGACCACCGTGCGGTGTCCCCGATGCAGCGCACGATTTCAGGTCTCGGCGGAGTCTGTCTTACCGGATCCTTCCTCCGGCATCCATCCTCTGATGGATAAACCATCCTCTGAACCTCCCTTCCCCCCCTCACCATCACCCTTCTCGAGCATGGACCATGATGTGCCGAATTTAGCATCCCTTGAGACATGCTCCCTATGCAGAAAAGCAATTTCACGCTCACACATGATCCGTTTTGGAGATTCGTGGGTATGCGCTCAATGCAAGCCCAGCTACCTCCAAATGCTGCAGCAGGGCCTCACAAGACCAGGCGATATGCGCTTTGCCGGCTTCTGGATCAGGCTGGGGGCCAAGCTGGTCGATGGTGTCGTATTGTGGGTCTTCAGTTTCGCCCTCGGTTTTCTGGCATCACTGCCATTCGCGATAGCGGACGGTCCGGCAACCGTGGATCCATACCAGGGTGTGGCAGGAACCATCGCGATCATGCTGCTGCAAATCTCTGCTCCTGTGGCGTACACGGCCTTCTTCATCAGCAAATACAGGGCTACACCGGGAAAGATGGTCTGCGGACTCGTGATCACCACCGGAGATGGGGGGCACGTCAGCGCAGCAAGGGCAGTCGGACGCCATTTCGCCGAAGTCATCAGCAGTCTCATTCTGTTCATTGGATACCTGATGATCGCCTTCGATGAGGAGAGGCGCTCCCTCCACGACAGGATCTGCGATACCAGGGTGATCCACAAATGATCCGTCCAGTCCGTTCCGGCGTTATCGTGGCCTGCCCTCAATGTGGCGCCACTCTGCCCAACGATGTGATCACCGCCACCGTTCCCCTGCCCTGCCGGCACTGCAGCGCTGAGGTTCAGGTCGAAGCTTTTCCAGCACTGGTGAAGCGGTGGACACCATCAGGCCAACCGGGCGAACCGCTGAGGGACGACAGCCAGGCCAGCTGCTTCTACCACCCAGACAAGCTGGCCGTGGTGCCCTGCTCCAACTGTGGCCGTTTCCTGTGCTCCTTGTGCGACATCGAGCTGGCATCGGAAAGGTTGTGTCCTGCGTGTGTCGAGCAGGGAAGGCAGAGGGGGCGGCTGGACCGGCTGGTGACCCAGCGAACACTCCACGATCAGGTTGCCCTTTCATTGGCCTTCATTCCCCTTCTGTTCTTCTGGATTACGCTCGTTACAGCTCCCACGGCCATTTATCTGGCCGTCCGAAACTGGAATTCCCCGTCCAGCATTCTTCCCAGGACCAAGGTCCGTTTCGTGCTCGCCATCTTGATCGGTGCGCTTCAGATTCTAGGCTGGACTGCCTTCCTGGCCCACAGCTTGACTTGATGTAAGAGGTCATTGGACATGCATTACACTCGAATCCCGGGAAAGAAAGGCGGCCTGTATCGCCGCTGCACCCTCTGGATGGGTGACGACCACCTGCTGGCCGTTGAATCCACTGGCTACACCGAGCAGTACCGCCGCCTCTACTACAAGGACATGCAGGCTGTCATCATTCGGGAGACCTCACGCAAAAGGGACCTGGGCCTCCTGTTCGCCTCCTTTGCCTTTCTGGCTGCCCTCCCAGCCCTGATTCATCTCGACCCCCTCGAATCTCCCCTCTCCCTGGCTGGAATCCTGACTTCGGCAGCATTTCTTAGCCTGCTGCTGGTCAATCTGTACAAAGGTCCAACGTGTACCTGCAGTATTCAGATGCCGGTTGCCGTCCACGGGCTGCCCTCGTTGAGGCGGCGAAAGAATGTCGAGTTGTTCCTGAGCCTTCTGAAACCGAGGGTGGAGAAGCTTCAAGGTAAACTCTCCAGGGATGAGCTCCGAGCGGGACTCTACCGGCTCACCGTTTCGAGCCCCCAGGTATCGCCGATGTCTCCGATTTTTGGAGGGCTGGAAGGCTCTCAGCCTCGGGTGTTCTCCAGCCGGATTCACGGACTTGCCTTCGGGTTTCTCTTATTGGATGCAGCTCTGACGTGGCTCAGCATTCATCACAACAATCTGTTGTTGACGATGCTCAACACCCTCGTCGGAATGGCTCTCTTCGCACTGCTCATCACGGGCGCGGCTCGCCAGAAGAGGTCCAGCCTTCCGGCGGCAGTCAAGACACTGCTTTGGTCCGGAATCATGGTATTCCTTTCCTATAACCTGATTTACTGGGTCTTTATCTACGCGATCTTCATTCTCGGCAACCAGGTCGAGGTATTCCGAGACCAGTGGTCACTCTTTTCGGCAGTGGCCGAGCTCAATCCCGTTGACCATCCCACGCTCATCAAGGTCATGATGGGTTACACCATCACGGCCTTCATCATTGGTCTTTCAGCACTGCTGGCTTTGGCCATGGACCGATGGCCCAGAAAGACCTCGGGGGCGGAATTGACCATGAGGACTTCAGAGGGACTCCAATGAGGGAAAAGCCCATGACGCTCATCACCTATCTCCGTTGCTTCAATCACGCCCGCCGGGAGGCAACGGCCTTCTGCACTGAGTGCCGGCGAGCCTTCTGTCGTGAGTGCATCACCGAGCACGAGGGACGGGTTGTGTGTACTCCCTGCCTTGCCTCCCTCACCGGCGACCACAAGAGGGAATCCGGACGGTTGGGTCTTCTCCTGGAGGGCAGCGTGTGTATCTTGAGCTCTTTTGTGCTGTGGGCGTTATTCTACCACCTGGGGACTGCCCTCCAACGCATCCCCACACAGCTTCATGAGACCTTTGCCTGGTAGGACAACCCCCTTCCTGTCATGAAACCAAAACAGCCACGGAGAGCGGAAAAAGGAGCGATAGCCCTTCTGGACGATGCAGCTCAGCTGCTGCGCTTCACTCCCGCCCTCACATGGCTGAGTTACCTCGTCGGGACTCTTCCCTTCATCCTCAGCTTCCTGTTTTTCTGCGGCGACATGAGCACCAGCGCCACCGCAACGGACCACCAGATGCAGGCCTCACTCGGACTCGCCATCCTCTACCTCTGGATGAAATGCTGGCAGACGGTGTACTCATCCTGGCTTCACGATCAGCTGGCAGGACAGCCCGCTCCAAGCTGGTCTGTGCGACGCATCGCCCGACTGGTGATGGTCCAGCTGGCCGTCACCCCCTGGAAGATCATCGCCCTTCCCCTCGCGCTTCTGATCACCCTGCCCTTTGGCTGGTGCTATGCCTTTTTCCACAATGCGACCTGCACTGCTTCGGGCACCCAGGATCTCAGGGAGAGTGTTCGTGGTGCGTGGCGCCTTTCAACCCTCTGGCCCAAACAGAACCACCAGTTGATCTTCATTCTCTCCCTCTTTTCCATCTTCGTATTCGCAAACCTTTCCGTCTTCGTGTATGTGCTCCCCGAAGCAATCCGGCAGATCTTCGGAGTGGATTCCAACCTTTCCCGAAGCAGCTTTTTGTTAAAGAGCAGCGCATTCTGGCTGTCCATGGCGGCGCTCACCTATCTGTGCACGAACCCGTTGATCCTTGCCGCCTACGTTCTTCGTTGCCGCGACGGAGCAGCTCTCGAAACGGGTGACGACCTCTTCCTGGAACTGGGACAACTCGCCAAACCTTCCGCCCGATTGATTCTGCTTCTGGTCACTTTTTTCTCCATTGCCTTTGGAACGGCTGCGATCCCTGGAATGTGCGCCCAGGCCCAACCTCCGGCTGGGGGGCCCAACCTTTCAACCGCTCAGAAACTGCGGATCTCGCCGGAGCAGCTGAATGATTCCATCGAGGCGGTCATGAGGCACAGGGAGCTCACATGGAAACTGGGCAGGAAAGAGTCGAAACCGCTGGAGGGCGAGGAAGAAGGCTTCCTGTCGCGCGCCTGGAATGCAATCATCGGATGGGCCGGCGATGGGTGGAAATGGATCCAGGCCAACGCTCTGAGAATTCTGGACTGGCTTGAAGGGTGGATACCTCGTTCCAGGGACAACGATCTGCAGCGTGCAACGACCGCTGAGAATGTGCAAGCCTGGCTCGGTTCTCTCATGGCATTGTTTCTGGTTTCGGCGTTTGTTCTCGTCAGACGCGGCTATGTCCTGCCCCGGCGAAATCGCATCCCCACCCGTTCGGAAGATCACACACCCGCACTGACCGATCCGGATCTGAACCGGGAAGACATCCTCGCCGATGAACTGCCCATCTCGCAGTGGATGGCTCTGGCCGGCGAATGCCTGACAAAGGGTGAGCTGCGACTCGGTTTACGCGCTCTCCATCTCGCGTCCATGACGCATCTGGCCGAAAGAGGCTTCCTCAGCATCACCCAATCCAAATCCAACCGTGAGTACACCACTGAGCTCTCGCGACGGGCTCATGCTCTGCCCGGGCTGATCCGGGATTTTTCCGCCAATACCCTGATCGTCGAGAGAATCTGGTATGGCAGTCACTCCCTCGAGAAAGAGAGCCTCGAACGCTTTCTCAACAATCACAAGCGAATCATGACTGATGACTTTGATCAATAACCTCGCACGATTATTCCTGGCGACTCTCGTGGCTGCTTTCGTG
>JBFYYO010000186.1:0-8055 GCA_041310025.1 Syntrophobacterales bacterium | reverse complement strand
CATCTCAGAGAGCTCATGGAATTGTTGGAAAAAGGGGACCGCGTGGCCTGCTTCTACCTGGTTCAAAGGCCTGATGCGAAGTGCTTCGGACCGGCGGACTTCGTCGATCCCGAGTTCTCTCGACTTTTCCTGGAGGCATTGGAGAAGGGCGTGGAGGTCTGGCCCTATCGCGCGACCCTCGCGGCTGCTGGCATCGGACTTGGCGAGCGCCTCCCCCTGAGAGTGTGACCGTGTGATGGAACTTCACTTCCTCTCGGTGATGATGCTGAATGCCGAACAGCCCCCGAGCTTCACACCGTCCACGACCTTGATGAGCATGTCCACATGAGCTTTCTGGTCCGCCTTGATGCGGATGGAAGTTTCACTTTCGGCGGCCAGCCTCTCGCGGACGATGGAGGGGAGGGCTTCGACCTGAACCTCGTTATCCCCCACATACACGGACCCTTCCGGGGTCACGGAGATCACGAGTGGCGACACCACCTGGGACTCCGCCGTCTGCGATTCCGGGAGCCGGATCCGGATGCCGGAATCCACGGTGACGTTGTAGGTGATGACGAAAAAGAGGAGCAGGTTGAAGACGACATCCACCAAAGGGGCCATGTCGATGTGCGAGTGACGTCTCTTTCTCCGATCAAATTGCATTCCTGACCCTTTCCATTCCCGTGAGGGTCACATCCTTCATGCGGATGGCGATGGCGTCGAGGCGATCATCGAGAAAGTGTAGAGCCACATGGGTCGGGATGGCCACGAACAGACCGCCTGCCGTGGTGATGAGGGCCTCATAGATCCCCCCCGCCACCATGGAAGGCTCCACCCTGCCTACCGTTTGGCTTGCTATGGTCATGAACGCCTGGATCATCCCTGTGACCGTTCCCGTGAATCCAAGTAGCGGCGCAATGACAGATATCAGCGAAAGGATGCCGAGGCCCTTCTCGAGCCTTCGGACCTGCTTGGTCCCGATGAACGCAACCGTTTTCTCGTCGAGACCGCTGTCGACTCCCGCCAGGATGGGAGCGACTTCGGGGGGTCTGCGCTCGAGAACGATTTCATCTGAATCCGACAAACGGTTGGCCACGGTCCAGAACTGGAGGGCCTTGGCGATGACCAGGGCCAGGGCGACGACCGAACAGATGAGGATGGGCCACATGAGGGGTCCGCCTTTGACGAAGAAATCAATCATTTTCATTGCTCCTCAAGACAAATCGAACAGGCAATTGGGCCCGGCAGGCCACGGCCCTGCCATTCATCCGGGCCGGGCTGAACTTGGATTCCCGGGCGGCGCGCACCGCTTCCTCGTCAAACCCCGATCCCGCTCTCCGCAGAACCTCCACATGGGTCAGGCTTCCCCGTTCATCGATGGTGAGCCGTAAGAGCACCGTACCCTCTTTGCCCAGTTCACGAGCCAGGCGTGGATAGCGGGGCATGGCCTTCTGCACGAACCGGGGACCGTCTCCGGCCCCGAAAGAAGCTTCAACTGGCCCTTGAGGTCCGCTGGGCCCGGCCTTTGCCACGTGTGAATCGGTCAGTCCTTCCTGGGGCGGACCGGGAGCGGGGGCTGGCTCAGCAGTTTGCGGTCTGTCTTCAAGTGGAGGGGGTGTGACCGGTTTCTTCTTCGGAACCGGTTTGGGTTTGGGCGGCTTCACCACAGGGGGCGGCTTCGGTGTGAGCACGGGTTCCTTGGGAGGTTCGACGGGCTCGGGCTCCACCTCGGGCTCATCGGGCTTCTCAGGCTCTTCCGGGGGAGGCTCTGGCGCTGTCGCCGTCTGGACAGGCGCTCCCCCACCCACCGCGCAGGATTCGGACATCAGCACGAGCTGCAGTTCCGGCAAAGGGGGTTCACGGGGGGCCAGAACCTCGAGGGGAATCCAGAAAAGCAGCACATGAAAAAGGATTGAGAGGACGATGCCGAGCCAGTTCTGCATCGGCGTGTTTCTCCTTTGAGCGCAAGCGCACCAGCAGAAAAAAACCACGATCCCCATGGCGCATTGCTTGCCTGCGGCGGACGGGGCATTCGTGGCCCTGTAGTTTCGAGACAATGCCGTAAAGAGATTCCCGGATCCGGGCCTGGGCTGAGCCAGCCGGCGAGCTTCCGGGCAGCCGAGCCATTCATGGTCGCGCTGGAGGCACCTTCATGGTGCCGATTGGAAGGAGTTGCTTCGGGTCTTTGATACTCTTTTTGTCTCCCTCACGTCAAGGTCCTGCTGCAAGGATGTATGGCAAGGCATGTTTGAACTGACTTCACCAGTGAAAGGGCTTCCAGGTTTTTCCCGATCGCCGGAACCGACCGGCTGGGGATGCCGGTCAGGGCTCACGTGGAGCGGGGAGGCAAAGCCCTTGACACTCAGTATGGGAGTAAAGTACCTTACCCGACCAACTGATACGGTATGAAACCGTAGCGTTAACCGGTCAATCGATTTGCTAGAGAAGGATAACTGGAATTTCTGCTCAGTGGCCGCAAGGGGAGTTTATTGCGGAGATTGGGCCGCGCGTCGGTGGAATGGGCCCCTTCCTCATGAGAAGACCTTGTGAAGGGGAGCTTTCTTTGTGCCGAACCTGTGACTCAGCCGCTTGGTCGCCAGGACTGAAACGCTGAGTGGTTCCGCCACGATATTTGGTAGCAGCTGCTGTCCAATGGAGCCGGGAAGGCTTCGCGAGCTTTGAAGAGCGAAGTGTTTTCCCCGGCTTTTTTGTTTCTACGGACAGGAGTTGCCGACCATCATGCCAGTCGCCCCACGTTCGCACAGGACTCGATCGCCTCCATGCGATTGCAGACGACTCTTGCCTGGGCCTGTTTAGAGAGCCCGGGCGGGAATCCGCTGGCCATCGTTCAGGGAGGTTCAATCCGAGAGAGGTGGGGCATAAGATGAAGAGTATAGGTGTAGCTGTTCTCTTGTTGGTGACTTTATGGAGTTGGATGTCGCTCACGCAGGTATTTGCTCAGGAGACGGAAGCCAGCCTCGAGGAGATGGTGGTGACCGGGGAGAGGCTGGTCACACCGACCAAGCAGACCGGCGAGACCGTTTACACGGGAAGCGAAGTCACACGGAAGGGGATCGAGGCGCAGGGCAGCAAGGCTGCGACCAGCGTTTACGAGGCCATCGACATCCTTCCCGGGATCAACGTGGATAGCCCGGATCCCTACAACCTGGCAGCGGAGCAGAAGAACGTGCGCTTCCGGGGTATCCGGTCGAGCCTGGGGGCTATGACGGTGGAGGGCGTCCCCAACTGGGGTGGAAACCCCATTGGACCAAGGGACTATCTTTACGACACGGAGAATTTTCAGGGCATAGCGGTTTACAAG
The DNA here is from genome assembly GCA_041310025.1 of Syntrophobacterales bacterium. Classification (GTDB taxonomy): domain Bacteria; phylum Desulfobacterota; class Syntrophobacteria; order Syntrophobacterales; family Syntrophobacteraceae; genus JALOOX01. Next base: position 4,754 of record JBFYYO010000186.1, on the reverse strand, counting down.
GGGGGCACACCCGCGGATCTGGGGACCGGAGTGGGATCGCGGGGCGGCGCTGTTGAGCTCAGGCCCCTGTGGCCCAGGGAGGAATTCGGCATCGACTTGAGCCAGGGCTTTGGCTCTTTTGCCTACACCCGCTCATTTCTCAGAGTGGATTCGGGATCCCTGCCCCACATCGGCACCAAGCTTTCCCTTTCGTCGTCTTACACCGAGGCCGACAAGTGGAAAGGTCCCGGAGACCTCGGCCCCCGGAAGAACCTCAATTTCATGGCGAGCCAGCCAGTTCCGGACCAGGAGGACATCAAGATCTGGTTCAACATCAACGATCAGAAGCAGGACCTTTACCGGCCGCTCACCTACGCCCAGGTCCGGCAGCTCGACGCCAACTACTCGAAAGATTTCAACAACCGCCTCACGGGGGTTCGTGCTCGCGATATCGATTTTTTCCTGTATAACCAGGCCGACCTCAACAACTACGATATCCTTGCCGTTCTGCCGGTGAAAATCAACGACATGTTCAAGCTCAGCTTCAAACCTTACTACGCCAACGAGGATTCATCCATTCTCAACGGGTCCACGTCCCAGGGCGGACTGGTTACGGAAAGGCTCCGCGATATCGAGCGATATGGCATGATCTCCGAGGCGACGGTGGATTTCGACTGGATGAATGTCAGCCTGGGCTACTGGTTCGAATCCAACGACATGAGCATCACCACCCAGAACTTCCTGCCGGGCTCCCTGGCATTCCGGGGTTATGGAATCTTCACGGAAAACGAGGATAACGGCTGGCTTCACAGCCCTTACATCCGGTTTGCCGGAAAGATTTCCAAATTCGACTGGCAGGCAGGTCTCAAGTATTTCTACTACAACGACCCGGCCACCAAGGGGTATGTCTCACAGGCGCCGACTTTCGAGCTTGTCAGGGCATCGGACCTGGACCGGGACGAAAAGACTTACGAGGAGTTTCTCCCGACGGTGGGAGTCGCCTGCAACTGGTTCGACAATTTTCAGATTTATGCCAGTTATGGCCGAAACCAGATCAGACCCTATTCCTATGTCCCGCTCATCAACCTCTACAGCCAGAACCGAGCCAGGTTCCTGGCGGCAGGTGTCACGCTGGACGACCTGTTCAACACTCGTGACATGGAGATCTCCGACAACTTTGAGCTGGGGGTAAGGTACAGAAAAGAGTGGTTTGAGGTGATGCCGACCTTTTTCTATTCCATCAACAAGAACCTCCTCGTGAATGTCTTCGATCCGAGGGTCAATCTGAACTATCAGCAGAACGTGGGCGATGCGACCGGGTTTGGGTTCGAAATGGAGACCAATTTCTATATCAATGACTACCTGACGGCCTTCATCAATCCGACCTACGTCAGTCTCACGCTCGATGACGACCTGACTTTCGCGGGAAACACTCTGGATACCGAGGGCAAACAGGTCACGGATACCCCGGAATGGTTTGTGAAATCCGGCCTGGCCTTCAAGTACCGGGGTTTTGAAGTGGTTCCCATGGTGCGGTACGTGGGAGATCGTTATGGTGACGCCGAGCACCAGCAGAGGATCGGGGATTATTTCCTGGCGGACCTCATGCTGAGCTACACGCACAAAACTATCCCGCATCTGAATGCGGTGAGGGTTTCGCTGGAGCTCTACAATCTCTTTGACCGGAAATATGTGGCCGGCATCAATGCCAGCGATGACACGAGGGCCGGAAGCGCCAGCTATTTTGTGGGGGCTCCCTTTACCGCCGTGATGAAGGTTTCCATGGACTTCTGAAGTTCAAGCCGGAAAGTGCAGGAGGTTAAGCGACTTGGAAGTGAAGCTCAAGCCCATCGGTTCCATCCACACGGATGCTCAGGAGGTCCCGCGGCATTGGACCGTCTCCAGCCTGGAGGGCACCCTGGAAATCGATGCTGAATACCTGGAGGGCCTGAAAGACATCGAGCCCGGGCAGCGGATCGTGGTCATCTTCCATTTCCACAAATCGCCGCCCTTCGATCCCTCGATGCTCGTACAGACTCCTCCGCATCGCCAGGGCGAGCGGATCGGCGTCTTCAGCATCTGCTCACCTCGAAGGCCGAACCCCATCGGCCTTTCGGTCTTCGAGGTGCTCGACATCCAGGGGACGACCATCCGGGTCAGGGGTGTGGACACGCTGGACGGCACTCCCATTCTGGACATTAAGCCCTGGGTGGTGAAAGAGTGAGGTGAATATGATTTTCAAGCCCTTCATGCGGGAGGAGTTCTTCCCGCATGTCCGTGCGGACAACGATTTGAATCGACCCAAGAAGTGGCTGTCACTGGTGCAGCCGGGTGGAAATCCTTTTGTAGTTGTGGTGGGCAAATAAGGACGTGCCCACACTACCAATACCGTCGGTGTTACTCGGAACCGTAGGGTGGGCACAGGTTCATCGTGCCCACCGAAAACGAGTAGAGACTTCCGTCCGACTGTATTAGCCTTCTCTTCCGGACAGTCCGTGAGGGGGCAGGCTGCGCATCCCGGCGGCGGCGATGAGCCGGCAGGTGAGGTCGTGGCGGGGGTTGGTGAGGAGATCCGAAGGGGCTCCCTCCTCCACGATGGTGCCATCTTCACTGAGACTTCGGAGGGGGTGCCAGGGGCGGTGTCGCCGCTGCCGATCCTGCCTTCCGAGTGCATCACCATCCCCGGCTGTAGTTTTCACAGCAGTCGAGGCAGGCCACCTTTCCCTCCCGAATCCTGGCTCTGGGCTCCATGACGGGCTCGCCGCAGTACTCACAGGTGACCGACTTGAAGATGCGCGCCTTTCCGGGGACCTCCGCGTTCACCTCGGTCATGGTGAAGATGTCCTCGGTGCTCGCCTCCAGGAGCTGATCCACCCGCTCCTTTTGAAACGCCCGGAAGACGGCCGTCTCCTCATCGCTCGCCGTTCCACTAATGACCTTCTGGAAGGCCAGCTCCTGCTCGGGCGTCCGGTCGAAAAGCCCGGGCCTGGCCGCCACCCGCACCGCCCGTTCCTTCTTGCGGCAGATGACGGTGTAGGCCTGTTTGCCGTGGTCCCGGTAGATGAGGTTTCCCTTGCCCAGTGTGCAGCCGAGGAGGAACTGAACGGCATCCAGCCCGCATCCGTCCGATTCCGCGATGGCCACGAGCTCCTCATCCTCGGGGCGTTCGACCTGGAGAAAGGTCTGGGCCGCCTTGGCCGCCCGGTACCCCATGACCAGTCCGGGGCAGACGTGTCCATGAAAACGGATGGCCTCCTGCAAATCCTTTGGGAATTCTACCGACATTTTTGGGCTCCTTTCACCTGGGTTGACTTTTGAGATTTGAAGGTTACCCGGCTGTCCACTGCGAGATGGCACATGACCATGTGCTCTCCCACCTGCACGGATGGGGGCGACTCCGCCCGACCGCAGCGCTCCTCGGCATGGAGGCAGCGGTCGAGATAGCCGCAGCCCTCGGGGGGATGCTCCAGCGGGAGTGCATGCCCCGCGACGGCTGAACGGCTTCCCGGCGCATCCCCCAGCCGGATGGCGGCGTTCATGAGGGCCCGGGTATAAGGGTGTGCGGGCTGGTGCACTCGAGACGCGGGAAGCTCCTCCACCTTCCGCCCCCGGTAGAGCACCAGGATGCGGTCCGCCCACGATGCGGCCAGCCCTAGATCATGAGTCAGCAGCACGATCCCGGCATCCTGCTCCGATCTCCATTGGTCCAGGAAAACGAGGAATTCGGCGCGGGTCAGCTCGTCCAGCGCGTTGGTCGGCTCATCCAGGACCAGCAGCTCGGGTCCGTTGAGGAGGGCCAGGATCAGCCCCATCCGCTGCTTCTGGCCTCCTGAGAGCTCGCAGGGCCTGGCATTCCAGAGGGAGCCCGCAAGCCCCAGCGTGGCGCCGAGGGGGTCAACCCGATCCAGGACCTCCTCCCTGCAGAGTTTCCGACGCACCGTTTTGGAGAGGATCTCCCGAGCGGACTTCCAGAGCCGTTGCGTGGGGTGAAAGGTATCCTGGACGTTTTGGGGGACGAGGGCCAGGCGCCGGTAGGAGAGATCATCCAGCAGCTTTCGGGGGAGGTCCAGGAGATTCGCCCCCTCGAACAGAACGCTCCCCTCCGCCACCCTCTGGCCGGGAACCGGGTGGCCCAATGGCGATGCCGCCTTCGGCGGTGTAGAACCAGCCTCGATCTGACTGGCATCAGAGACAGGAGCATACCCCCGTACTGGCAGGCGGGCGGCTTCATGCCGCCATCGACGACGCTTCGCCCGTGCTTGTGGCAGTCTGGCGCATGATCTTCATCCTCGTTTCGCATTGGCCTTCATCGCACGAGAAAACCAGTCATCCCATGAGGCGGTCAGGCTGAGGCGATGCGTGCCGCAATCTGTGCATCCGCAGCCCATACATGAACCCGGCCAGTCCGAAAATGATGCCGAAGCCGACGGCGATTCCCTGCCATTTGGAAGGAGCCCCGCCCACTCTCTCGTTCTTCTGAACCAGGAGGGTCTCGTTGACCGTCACGGTCGCCTCGACCAGGTGGCCCATCTCTCCGTCGATGGTGACCTTCCACTCTCCCTCGCAGTCGGGTACGAAGGCGAAGCAGCCGTTCTTGTCGGTACGCCCCGTCTGGTGGGCGACTTTGCCCCCTGACGGTGAGGTGACCTTGACCTCTGCGTAGCTCATGGGCTCGCCGTCGTCATATTCGGCGGTCACCAGCACCGCCTCCTTCTGAGTGACCTGGTGATAAACCCCGTGGCCGGACGCCAGGGAGGGAGCCGCCAGAAGGCCCA
>JBFYYO010000185.1:0-8084 GCA_041310025.1 Syntrophobacterales bacterium | reverse complement strand
CCTCGAGTGCTTCTGACAGGGCGACGAAAAAAACGGTCGGCTTACAAGAGGATGAACACAGTACCCCCGGCTATGCCGGGGGCACTGTGTGTGGCGTTGGCCTGCCTTACAGGTCTTGATCAAGGTGAGGTAGGGGGCGGGGCTCAGAGATTCTGGCTCATCTCAACGGGAAGGGTTAGCGTCCTGCCCCGTTGGATGATCCTGCCCGATTCCCTCAGATTCTTCATGGCTCGCGTGATGCTGACCCTGTGGGCTCCGACCAGGAAGCTGAGGTCTTCGTGCGTCAGCGGAAACTGAATGACCAGTCCCGATGGGCTCCTGGAGCCGTGGTCCCGGGCAACGCTGGCGAGCACACTGTGCAGGCGATCCTCCAGTGTGGACAAGGACATGCTCCCCACTCTGTCCGTGAGCGACGCGATTCGGGAGCTCAGGTTGCGTATGACCTGCAATCCGATATTGGGGTAGTCGAGCACAATCCTTTCGAAAGAGACCTTGGTGAAGCCGCAGATCAGGGTCTTTTCCATGCACCAGGCGGTGACCGGGTAGTCGATTTCCTCGCTCAGCATGTTCTCTCCCAGAAAGTCCCCAGCCTTGCGAATATCCAGAGTGATCTCGGTTCCGTCCTCCATCGACTTGGTGAGCTTGACCCTTCCGGCCTTGATGAGAAACATCGTTTCGGCTCGATCCCCCTGGATGAAAATGGAGCCCCCCTGCTCATGGACTTTCCGCACGGCCCTCTGGGCCAGGGCCCCGTACTCCTCGGGACGAAGATTCTGAAACACCCAGAGGTTGCCGATGCAAAGAGAGGAAAGCTCGGCGTCTCTTCCGAAGATCTCCTCACAGAGACAACCCATACTCTCCCCCTTTCAATCCTTGACAAGCTCTGTTCGGAGCTTGCTGGCATGGAGCACGGCCTGAACGAGGCGATCGGTGTTGCTATTATTGATGGGGCTGCCGGAGATTATGATGATCTGTGCGTTCATGCCACTCATTCTCCATGGCGACATCGAGGCGTGGGCTCACCGAGCGAAGCCTCGGCTTGAGGCTCTGATCGAACCGGGGTGGAAGAGGAAAGGAAATGGGATGGCCTGCCGGAATAAAATGCTCTGAATCAGCAGAACCAGGCCAGGAAAGGGGTTCGGCAGACCATCCAACCGATCACTTCTTCTCTTTCTCTTCCTCCTTTTCCAGGGTCACTTTCTTGCCGCAAAGATCGCATTTGCCGTCTTCCGTGATGCATGGCTGCTTGGGGGCCTCACCGCCACAGATTCCGCACTTGGGCATTTCCACTCACCTCCTCTCCTCAGGGTCTTTGTGAAGGGGAGTGTAGCAAACCAAACCCGGCGTTTCTGTAGTGAAAGCTACAAGGTGGAACTTTCTAATTTTATTTGATTTGGGGGTTGGTGTCTTCAGACTCAAGCAAAGCCCAGCGCTCTCGATGCACAGCCACGATCCACTCTGAAATATCGCGGCCTGCAAAACGTCAAAGGCTGCGTCGAGAATTCTGGACCGAGTCTTTTCGGCCTCTGCTCTGGTTTTGCCTGCCATGCTCTGCTCCGGGAGTTTCGCGTTACGGTTTGGTTCTCTCTCTGCGCCTCAGCTTCCTTGCGCGAGAGAGTCTTTGGTATCCACCCTGCAGCGCCAACAAGCCTACGGGTGAATCGACCGAACCGCACCCTCAATCAGTCGGGACTCCCCGGATTCGGTCGCTCAGGCGCTGGATCACCACGTAGAAGGATGGCACGAAAAGCAGCATCAGGAGCTTCGCCGCCTTCATGGCAGCCTCCCGGATGGTCATGCCGCCCTCCCGCAGCAGCTGCTTGGCGAACTCCACTATGAGGATGGCCGTCTTTGCGGCCATGCCGATGAGGAGCACGACGCCGATCTGGGTGTACATGTTCACGTCCATCTGCCGGACGAGGAGCGCCAGAACCGTACCCACCAGTGCCAGAGGTACCACCAGGATGACTCGCAAAACCTCGCCGGTAAAGGCGGGCGCTCGTCAACGCCCGGTTTTGGTGGGCACGATGAACCTGCGCCCACCCTGCGGTTCCGATTACACCGAGGATCTTCGCCGGGTGGGAGCATATCTTTGTGCCCACGGCAAATGCCAATGGGTTTAGGCCCAGGTAGTCTAAAAGTTGAAGACTTTGGCCTCGGCAGCCATGTCGATCAGATGTGGACCGCCGTCCAGGGCCATGTTGGTGTAGAATTCGGTCTCGTCCATCTGCCGGTTCTTGGCGCAGGGGGTGCAAATCCCGATGGTCACTTCCTTATCGACCAGATAGGGCAGGTAATCGCCGGGACAATCCCCGGTTATGGTTTTCTGGCTGAGGTCCCTTGTCTTGCTCGCCCAGGCGACTCCGCCGTCGATGAAAAAGAGATTCACCTGGTGCCCCTTGGAGTGAGCGATCTTGGCGAACTGAAAACATCTCGTTGCAGCCTCATTGTCATCTTTGCTCAGTACGAACAGAAAATTAGCCATCCTCTTCTGACCTCCTCGATAGGGTGTGGTTGATTATGGGAATTCCCGTGGGCAGGATAAGCGAAAAGGAGCGCAACGTTCAATCTTAAAGATCATCAGATTTTCAAGTCATCTGTCAGTTCAACATTCAAGATTTCAACTTTCGGGAGGGGAGACAGTGTCGGAAGAAGCGGCCGGTGGAGCGGGATGGAGAGCAAGGGTCTAATGTCTCGGCCACAGCGTGCCGAAGGTAACCAGGAAGAAATGGCCAGCGGTTTCAGGCAGAATGAGGCTATATTTAAAAATGGGGGTGCTCGACTTTTTTGAGTGACCATTGAGGCTCTAAGGTTTATATTGAGTAAAATGGGTACTTTGCTGACCCTTCGGGGGACCAGGAAGCCCAATCCCTCAAGGTGTCAAACGGGCATCCCCTTTCCTTTCAAACATCAGACCTTGCGCCTTCGAGATCATCGCCAAACATAGAGGCTTCATTCTCCGGACTCACTTCTGACGTATCCTCGATGGGCGGCTCCCATCCCAACATGCGGCTCGAATTCAGCATGATTCCCAATGTGTGGGCGATGTGGAGCAAACCGCCCATGACCGGGGTCATCCCTCCCGCGAACGCGGCCACAATGGCAGCCAGATTGGTCACATTGGCGATCCAGAAATTCTGTTCGATCACGTTCATCGTCCGATGACTGAGCTGGACCAGTCTTTTTAGGGCTTGGGGATCGTCGTCCAGCAGCGCCACGTCCGCCGCCTCGATAGCCGCCTCCGCCCCTCCGGCTCCCAGGGCGACACCCAGGCTTGCCGTGGCCAGTGCAGGTGCATCGTTCACCCCGTCGCCCACCATCATGACGATCTTTCCTTCATCTTCCAGACCCTGGATGAGGGCGGCCTTTTCCTCGGGGAGGAGCGGGGCTCGGAAAGCATCGAAACCCATGTCTGCAGCCAAAGAGTGCACGACGGCCTCCGTGTCTCCGCTCACGAGGACGGCGTGGGGCAAGCCGTTCTCGCGCAGCCACTGCAATATGAACGGAAAACCGGGCCGAACGCGGTTTTCGAGAACAATCATTCCCTGGAGCTTGCCGTTCTTGGCAACGTAGAGGACCGAATGCCCGGATTCCGTCAGACGAACCGCTTTGGCCCGAAAATAGCCTGGATTAACTCCTTCACCCTGAAGCAGCTCGGCATTGCCGACCAGGACTCGGTCGCCATCCAGCTGCGCCAGGACGCCCCGGCCGACAATGATGTCGCACTCCTGGGGCTCGGGCAGCTCCAGGGAGCGGTCGACCGCAGCCTGCATCAGCGCTGCGGCAAATGGGTGGGTGCTTCTCATTTCCGCCCGGGCAGCCAGCCTCAGGATTTCATCAGGGTCCTGCCAGGGTGCTCGCAGCACGATCTGAAGCAGGGTCGGCGTCCCCAGTGTCAGGGTGCCCGTCTTGTCAATACAGAGGGTGTTCACGCGAGCGGCCTGCTCCAGGGCGACGCCTCCCTTGATGAGGGTTCTGTTGCGAGCTGCATTGGCTATGGCCGCCGTGATGGCCGTGGCAGCTGCGAGAATGGTGGCGCAGGGACACGACATGATGAGCAATACCGTCAGCGATCTGGCCAGATTCCTTGTGAGAGCCAGGGTGGCCACAGTACCGAGCGATCCCATCCAAAGCAGCCGTCTGGCGAGACGATCCACCCTTTTTTCGATGTCCGTCGGCCGAGCCATGGCGACCTCGACCATCTGCACCACGCGGGCGAGATAGGTCTCGGCGCCCAGCTTCTCCGCACGAATGTGCAAAGTGCCTTCACGCACGATACTCCCCGCAAAGGCGCGCTCTCCCTCGGAGCGCAATTCCGGGAGGGCTCGCCCGGTCATCCGGGACTCATCCACCAGGGCCTCGCCGCGCACGACGATGCCGTCGACGGGAATGAGGTCCCCGCTCCGCACCACAACGACATCCCCCTCCTGGAGGGCGGATAGCTCCACTTCCACTTCCATCCCGTTGAGGATGACAAACCCCTTGGCCGGCATGGTCATGAGGATAGCTCGAATGGCGGTTTGAGTGCGCTCGGCGATATAGCCCTCCAGGAAGAGCCCCAGGGAAAGCACCCAGAGGATTTCAAGCGCTGTCAGCGCCTGACCGGCGAAGACGGCCAGCAGGCATGCCCCGGCCAGAAACGGGATCAGTTTCACGCGATGGCCGCGGCGGAGCTCCAGGGCGGAGCGGTATATCAGCGGCGCAGTGCCCAAAATGGCCGCGACCCCAGTTGCGCTGAGGGGAGCCTGGGAGAGAGCCGCTCCGTAGGCCAGGCGTCGAACCCAATTCCACAGGAGAAAAAGGCCCAGGATTGTTGTGTTGACCAGGTGAATCGTCACCGAGGACGGCAGGCGGGTCCAGTTGGGGGTCAACTGCCAGCTGGCGGGGGCGGGAGATTCTGCCTCGACAGCCTCAAATCGGGCTGCAGGGGGAATCGAATCCGCTACGGCAGAGACCAGCTCCCGGGTCGTCAACTGGTTGGCATCGTACAGAATGATCACACTTCCGGTGGTCTGCCTGACCGACAATTCCTGAAGCCCCTTGATGGAAGACAGGGTGTCCGTCAGTTGCTCCGCCACATCCGGAGCATTCTTGGCTTCGAAAACCTTGAGGCGAAGCCTGCCGGGAATGGAGTGGCAGACTCTCAGGCGTTCTTCGGATCGCTCTGCGGCCATGGGGCACCCCTCTGTGTGTGTGGTGTGGAAGTGTGCAAAGTAATGGCATATTATCTTAAATTACTTTATGAAGAACTGGAATTGCAACACTGAAACCGGGAGGCTTCCATGGGCAGGCGCGGAATCATCAGCATCGTGAACCACAAGGGCGGGGTGGGGAAGACGACCACAGCGGTGAATCTCGGGCACGCTCTAGCCCTCGAAGGGCAACGGGTCCTTGTGGTCGACATGGACCCGCAGTGCAATGCCTCGGACATCCTGCTCCCCGATCTCGAGGTCCGAAGAGGCGTCTTCGATCTTCTCAATCCTGACGAAGCCCAACCGGCCATCGAGGATCTCGTCTACGGGACCTCGGCGGAATCCCTCCACTGCATCCCCAATGTATCAGATTCTGCACTTCTGGAAGCTGAACTGATCCGCATGGGTCACAGGGGCTTTCGTTTGCTCCGAGACCGGCTTCGCGAGTATGCGGCCGCGCATTTCGACATCACCTTGATCGACAATCCCCCCAATATGGGAACTTTCGTGGCGGTTTCACTGCTCGCTTCCGACTTCGTGCTGGTACCCAACGAGGCGGGGAGCACCGCCGGTGTGCGGGGAGTGCAGACGGCGCTGAGCTTCATCGATGAGATCCGCGAAAGCGGCAACCCTGCGATCCGATTTCTGGGGGTGCTCGTCACCAAGGTGGATCGCCGCACACCCATCTGCCAGGATGTCATGCAGGAGATTCGAAAGTGCGTCGGCGAGGATCGGGTTTTCAGCACAACCATTCCCATCAACACGGAATTCCAGCGGTCTGAATTCCAGCGTCGTTCGGTTTTCCAGAGCAAGCCCAACGCCCCCGGGGGCCGGGCCTACCGGGACCTGGCCCGCGAGATCCTTGCCCGTCTCAGCGACTGAGCTCACGACAAACCGGTGCCGCCAGCGTTATCGGGGCACTTTGCGCCACTCCGGGTGACGCGTCCGTCCTGCCGGTTTAATGATCCAGCATCTGAAATCATGCGTACAGGGGCAGATGGATTCCTTTCCGGAATGGAAAAACACACGCCAGGGTCTAGGCTCGGAGGGGATCAATGTCTAAATTATTTTTGTTGGATCACGCCTGGCCCATTCCGGACTCAGCGGGCTTGAGAACGAGCACAATGGTGATTTGAATCAGCTATGAGCAAGCAACCGATGGATGGAGGGATTTGATGGCTGCAGAGGAACGAAAAGGTGTCACGCATTTCAAAGGCAACCCCCTGACTCTTGTCGGCCCCGAGCTAAAGATTGGGGCAAAGTCACCCGCATTCACCCTGAGAAGGGGTTTGGCCCCGGATACGGCGTACACGCTGGCCACGGACGCCGGAAAGATCCGATTGTTCAATGTGGTGCCATCCCTGGACACTCCCATTTGCGATCTGCAGACCCGCCGTTTCAACAATGAAGCGGGAAAGCTCGGCGACAGGGTGGTCATCGTCACGGCCTCCATGGACCTGCCGCCCGCTCAGGAACGATGGTGTCAGGCCGCCTCGGTCCAGAACCTGATCACAGCTTCAGATTATTTTGATCACAGCTTCGGACTCGCCATGGGTCTGCGCATCGCAGAGTTGGGCGTGCTGGCAAGGGCGGTCCTGATCCTCGACGGGCAGGACGTGGTGAAATACATCCAGGTGGTTCCGGAACTGAGTCAAGAGCCCGATTACGAAAACGTTCTGGCAGCCCTGCAGAAGATCACGACGTAGTTCGGACGGGCGCAAATCCTTTTGCGGTTCTGGTGGGCACAAAAAGACGTGCCCACCCTACAAATCGTTGCGTTTACTCGGAACTGTAGGGTGGGCACAGGTTCATCGTGCCCACCGACACGGGCGACCAACTTCCGCTTAACTGCACTATTTGCTTTTTGGCTTCTTATCCTCAGGTGTTGTGGCCATTTCCTCTCCAATGCCGGCTTCCCGGGAATCTTTCAGCTCGCCATCATCCACCAGGGGGCAGCTTTCCAGCGTGCAGGTGCAACGGTCATACTGGTTGCAGAGTTGATCGGCAACGGTCTTCTTCCAGAGGGGGACGCCCGACACGTACGCGGCGCGGGCGATCATGTGGGCGGCGACCGGTGACGTGAGGAAGACGAAAAGCGTGATGGCCAGCGCCCGGGTCATGGTCCCCAGGTTGGGAAAACGCACGGCGACGGCCATCATGAGAAACCCCATGCCCAGCGTGCTGGCCTTGGTGGTGCAGGACATCCGCATGAATAGGTCCGGCATCCGCAGCAGCCCGATGCCTGCGATCCCCATGAACAGTGCTCCAACCAATATCAGAGCGGCACCGACGGCATCCTGGATCATTCCGATCCTCCCGATTCTCTTTGGCCCCGCTCCACGTAGTAGGCGAAGGCGACCGTTCCAAGAAATGAGACGAGCGCCACGATGAGAGCGACATCCAGAAAGATCACCTCGCCTGTGTCCATGACGTAGAGAGCGATGATGCCGAGAGCTGTGACGGACATGATGTCCAGCGCAACGACCCGGTCCGGCAGCGAAGGTCCTTTCACCAGCCTCAGAAAAGCCATGAACACCGTGGCGGTTAGGATCGCCATGCCCGCGAAAAGTACCGTTTCGAATACTCCATTCATCTCAGAAGCTCCATGACGCGTTTCTCGAATCCTTCCTTGATGCCGCGTCGAAATTCATGAATGTCCTCCACATACATGGAGTGCACGTAAAGCACCTTGCGATCGCTGGAGACGTCAAGGCTCAATGTGCCCGGTGTCAATGTGATCAGGTTCGCGAGCGTGGTGATCTCGATGTCGGTTTCCAGATCCAGGGGGACGGCCACTACACCGGGGCGCATATGGTGGTGGATCGTGAGCACGTCATGGGCGACCCTGAGGTTGGCCAGGAAGAGCTCTTTCAGAAAGAAAGAGAAGAAGCT
>JBFYYO010000184.1:0-8104 GCA_041310025.1 Syntrophobacterales bacterium | reverse complement strand
ATCGGGACCATTGTCGTGGATGCGGCCGTTGCGGTGCATCGCGAGCTGGGCCCCGGACTTTTGGAGTCGGTCTATGAGATCGTGTTGGCTCATGAACTGCGTGAGCGAGGCCTGCAGGTGGAACGCCAGGTAGTCATCCCGATTCAGTACAAGGGGATCTCCTTCGATGAGGGATTTCGGGCGGACCTCATAGTTGAGGGAAAGGTCGTTGTTGAGCTGAAATCCGTGGAACAGCTCACAAACGCCCACAAGAAACAGCTGCAGACTTACCTGCGCCTGACGGGATGTAAGCTGGGCTACCTGCTTAATTTCGCTGAGTCCTTGATGAAACACGGCATCTATCGTGCCGTCAACGGTCTCTAAAAATGATCTTTTCTCTGCGCCTCTGCGTCTCTGCGCGAGGATTAAAGAAACCTTGCGAGGCGGACACTCTATGAACGCAAACGCGAAAGCACTCATGTTTCTGGGGACCGGGTCGGATGTGGGGAAGAGCGTGCTGGCGGCCGCCTACTGCCGCATCCTCAGGCAGGACGGGTACCGTGTGGCGCCGTTCAAGGCTCAGAACATGGCTCTGAACTCGTTCATCACTCCGGAAGGAGGTGAGATGGGGCGGGCCCAGGTGGTTCAGGCCGAGGCGGCGGGCGTGGCCCCCCACGTGGATATGAATCCGATCCTGCTCAAGCCCACGTGTCAGATGGGCTCCCAGGTGATTGTGAGGGGCAAGTCCATCGGCAATTATTCCGCCCTGGAGTACTACCAGTTCAAGAAAGAGCTCGTTTCGGTGGTTCGGGAAAGCTATGAGCGGCTGGCCGGGCGCTTCGACGTCATCGTCGTGGAAGGGGCGGGGAGCGCCGTTGAGCTCAATCTCAAGGAGCACGACCTGGTGAACCTCTCCATGGCGGCCATGGCGGACGCACGCTGCGTGCTGGTGGGAGACATCGACCGCGGCGGCATATTCGCGGCGCTTCTGGGGAGCACCATGCTCATGACTCCCGAAGAGCGGGCCCGGATCATCGGCTTCATGGTGAACAAGCTGCGGGGGGATCCAAGGCTCTTCACCAGCGGGATCGACATCATCGAGTCACGATCGAGCCTCCCCGTTCTGGGAGTCATCCCTTATTTCGACCACATCGCGCTGCAGGAAGAAGACAGCGTGGCCCTGAAGCGCCGCATGCAAAAGGGGGCCGGCAGCGGGGGGGGCAGTCCGGAGCATCTGAACATCGGAGTGGTCAGGCTTCCTTTCATTTCGAACTACACCGACTTCGACTGCTTCGAGCAGGAGCCCGGCGTGGAGCTCACCTATTTCGACGGTCCCCGGCGCGTGTTCGATTTCGACGCCGTCATCCTTCCCGGCAGCAAAAACACTCTCGAGGATCTGGAATACCTCAAGCGGACAGGGCTGGCAGAGGCGCTGATGGCCTTCAGCAAGTCGGGCGGTACGGTGGTGGGGTTGTGCGGCGGCTACCAGATGCTGGGACGGGCGGTCCGGGACCCTCACGGCGTGGAGAGCGGCCTGCGCGAAGTGGGAGGACTGGGACTGCTGGACATGGAAACGGAGATGTTCACGGACAAAATCACCTCCCAGGTCGAGGCGGAAGTGCTTGAGGGAATCCCCCCGGATGGAGCCGGCGCGGACCGCGTTCACGGCTACGAGATCCACATGGGGCGGAGCACGCCCGGGGACGGGGCGCAACCGCTCTTTCGCATCATCTCCCGGGACGGCCAGGCGGCGGACTTCCAGGACGGCTTGTCCAGCAGCGACGGGCGGGTGTGGGGAACTTACATCCACGGGGTATTCGACGGCGACGGTTTCAGAAGGCGTTTTCTGGAGAACCTGCAGCTTCGCTCGGGAAAACAGGAGATTCCACTCACCGACGGCCATTCCTATGCGGAGTGGAAGGAGAGGCAATATGAGCTGTTGGCGGAGCATGTTCGCCGTCACACGGACGTCCGCCGCATCTACGATGCCCTGGGGCTCTAGGAAGGATTTCTGACTCATGATTTTCCTTCCCTGGCAACTGACCGCGGCGTATTTTCTGGATCTGCTCCTCGGGGATCCTTCCTGGTGGCCCCATCCGGTGCGCTGGATCGGCCGATGGATCACATGGTGTGAGTCACTCTTTTACGACGCGGAAGGTCCGCCCGTCTTCCAGCGCATTGCGGGCTTCATTTTCTGGCTGGTCGTGGTGGTGGGGGTTGCCAGCGCCACCCTGGCCTGCATCAGGCTGGTTTCATACCTTCACCCCACGGCAGGCGCTGTCCTGACCGTCTGGGTCGCCTACGCCACGCTCGCAACAAGGAGTCTCCACAGCGAATCCCGCGGCGTGGTCCGCACTCTGGCTGCCGGCGACATCACGGGCGCAAGAAAGCGCCTGTCCTGGATCGTCAGCCGGGATACCAGCCAGCTGGATGAGCGGGAGATTCTGCGGGCTGTCATCGAAACCGTTTCGGAAAACATCTCGGACGGGATCGTCGCGCCGCTCCTGTTCCTCTCCTTCGGGGGCCCGGTGGGAGCCATGGCCTACAAGGCCGTGAACACGATGGATTCCATGGTGGGCTACCTGAATGACCGATACCGCTACTTCGGGTGGTTTGCCGCCCGTGCGGATGATGTGGTCAACTACATCCCTTCCCGATTGACGGCACTGCTGATGGTGGCCGGGGCGGCTGCGTTGAGGCTGGACTGGCGGAATGCCTGGAAGGTGGCTCTAAGGGATGCGCGTCGCATGAAGAGCCCCAATGCGGGCTATCCCGAGGCAGCGGCGGCCGGTGCCCTGAACATTCAGCTCGGGGGACCGAACGTCTACTTCGGACGAATCGAGCAGAAACCGACCCTGGGCGATGACGTCAATCCTCTGAGTCTCTCGGTCTACTCGACCATGATTCGGCTCATGTATGCCACCTCTTTTCTGGCCTTCCTGCTGGCCCTGGCTTTGCTCGTATGCCTCAGGTGAAATCGGGGTTAAGAACCCGAAACTCGAAACTCGAAACCCGAAACTGGATTAGCGAAAGCGGCAGCCCATGACTTTCCCCCACGGCGGCAACGTATACGAAATCGCTCATCAGCTGCGATGCTCACCGGATGACATCCTGGATTTCAGCGCCAGCATCAACCCGCTCGGCCCACCTCCCGGGCTGTGGGATGAATTCCGGGACGGCTTTCCCCTGCTTCAGCATTATCCCGACATCTCCAACCGTGCCTTCACCGAGGCACTGTCGGAGTTTCACGGCGTATCGCCCGAGCGGATTGTCGTGGGCAATGGATCGACGGAGTTGATCTATTGGCTGGCCAGGGCGCTGAAATTCCAGAAGGCGATCGTCGCCGTTCCGACGTTCAGCGAATACCAGCGGGCTTTTGAGCGGGAAGGAGTGCGGCTGCATCGCGTCCGTTCCATCGAAGCAAACCATTTCCAGCCCGCCCTCCAGGCTCTCAAAGCCGGGGTAGCCGAGGTCGGACCCGAAGCCGTTCTGCTCACACATCCCGGCAGTCCCTCAGGGACGCTGATGGAGACCGAAGTGCGGCAATGGGTTGCGGAAGCCTGTCAGGCGGAAGGCTGGACCGGGATCATCGACGAAGCTTTCGTGGATTTCTGCGAAGAAGAGTCTCTCAAGGCCTTTCTCAGTGAATCGACACCCCTTGTCCTCATTCGCTCCATGACCAAATTCTACGCCATTCCCGGATTGAGGCTCGGGTACCTCCTCACGAATTCGGCCCTGGCCCGGCGCATCCGGCAATTCATCCCGCCATGGTCCATCAACACCTTGGCCCAGATCGCCGGTGTTTTCTGCATGCGGCAGGAATCGTATCGAACGCGGACCGTCGATTTCGTCAACCGGGAGCGTGAATTCCTGGTATCAGGAATTGCGGATCTGAAGCTCGGGACGTCGCTTCCAGGGGTTGCCAACTACCTGCTGGTTCGCATCGACGCCCGCTTCCCCGGGGCCGCCGCACTCCAGGAGGATCTGCTGCGCCAGCACAAGATCCTCGTTCGCAACTGCAGCAATTTCGACGGCCTGGATGAGCGGTACTTCCGCATCGCCGTTCGGCTGCCCCAGGAGAACCGGCGCCTGCTGGCGGCCCTGAAGCAATGGGTGGAGGAAAGGGAAGGCATGAACTGTTAGCTGTTAGCTGTTAGCTGTTAGAGACCCCTCATGCCCCCATGGGGCACTCTTCAACGAGGAAAGGGAGCGAAGGCCAAGGCCGGCCACCTGGCCCCCTTCTCGCAAGAAAAATGCAAGCGGGCTGTGTTTTCCAGCTAAAAGCTAAAAGCTAAAAGCTGACAGCTGACAGCCGCCCTAATGATCATGGTCCTCCTCCTTCAGGAAGTACTGGTGGTACTCCTCTTCCTTCAGATGCTTCCGCATGGTGCGGCTGACGAGGTTGAAGATGGCCTCGATCTCCGCGTCGCTCATTCTGGGGACAAGGATCTCCATCATGTCGTCGTCTGAGAACTTCTGAAGGTAATAAATGAGGGATTTCTCGTCGACTTCCCTCGAGAAACCGAAGGCAACCATTCCGTCGTAGGTTTCCACGAAGTCGTGGCGGTGTCTCTCTTGTGAACCCAAGCTCGGCTCCTTCTAATCGTTCTCTCCGCTCATATAATAATCCAGACCAAAGTGAGTGATCTGCTCCTCGCCCATGAGATAGCGGAGCGTATTCTTGAGCTTCATGAGCTGGATGAACAGGTCGTGCTCGGGATAGAGGTCAGCCTTGTGCATAGGGCTCTTGAAGTAGAAGGACAGCCATTCCTGGATGCCGCTCATGCCGACGCGCTGAGCCAGGTCCGTGAACAGGACCAGATCGGCCACCAGGGGCGCCGCCAGGATGCTGTCCCGGCAAAGGAAATCGACCTTGATCTGCATGGGGTACCCGAGCCACCCGAAGATGTCGATGCAGTCCCAGCCTTCCTTGTTGTCCCCCCGCGGCGGGTAGTAGTTGATGGTGACCTTGTGGTAGTAGTTCTTGTAGAGGGTCGGGTAGAGATGGGGCTGCAGAATGTACTCCAGGACCGAGAGCTTGCTTTCTTCCTTGGTCTTGAACGAGTCCTTGTCATCCAGCACCAACCCGTCACGGTTGCCCAGAATGTTGGTGGAGTACCAGCCTTCAAGGCCCAGCATGCGGGATTTCAGGCCGGGCGCCAGGATGGTCTTCATGAGGGTCTGGCCCGTCTTGAAGTCTTTTCCGGCTATGGGGACACTCCGTTCGCCGGCCAGCTCGACCATGGCCGGAACGTCGATGGTCAGGTTGGGAGCCCCGTTGATGAAAGGGACGCCGCTCTCGAGGGCGGCCACCGCGTACAGCATGCTCGGGGGAATACGGGAGTCGTTCCGGTCGATGGCCCTCTGAAGGGCCTCCACGGACCCGTGGAGGTCGTCTTCCGGCTTCAGGAATATCTCGGTGCTGCCGCACCAGATCATGATGCATCGTTCGGTGCCGTGTGTGGCTTTGAAGCGTGCGATGTCCTCCTTGAGGGCTTCCACGCGGCCGCGCAGGTCTTTGTTCTCCTTCACGTACGTGCCGTCCAGATTGCGCACGAAGTCCCGGTCGAAAACCGCCTTCATGGGCCGCACGGTGCTCAGAAAATCCTTTATGGAGTCCAGGTGATCCCGCTGCAGAACCCGTGCGTAGAGAGCCGCCTCATAGGCATTGGCCTCGTAAATGTCCCATCCGCCGAAAACCATGTCTTCCATGGAGGCAAGGGGCACGAAATCCTTGATTTTGGGGCTGCGGCGCTCGGTCCTCTTGCCCAGGCGGATGGTGGCGAGCTGAGTGATCGAGCCGATGGGCTCCGCCAGTCCTTTGCGCACCAGTTCGACTCCTGCAATGAACGTGGTGCTGACGGCTCCGCCGATGCCGGGAATGAGTACGCCGAGGGGCCCTTTGGGGGCCTCGATTTGATCTTTACGCTTCAGATTCTGCTCTTTCAATGTCATGCCTCCGTCACACCAGGACGTTTCATCGTCTATGCTCAGGCTCTGAGCCCGCCCCTGAATGCTTTCATACCGAGAAGGAGGGTACCATAGGTCCAACGCATGAGGAATGTCAAGCGGCCCGCCTCATGCTCGGAGCGCCCGGGACCTGGGTGCCCGAGGAGAGAATCGAAGCCGGGCTGCCCAGGCTCCACTCATGAATTCGAATCGGGTTTGGCGTGGATCGAATCGGGGAGTCGCCCTTTCCGCTCGAGCGACAGGAGTGCTTCCTTCACGTGGAGCCCGCATGAGAATCCCCCCAGTCCTCCTCCTTCGGCGGTGACCCGGTGGCAGGGAACGAGCAGAAGGACCGGATTGTGCGCGCAGGCCTGCCCCACGGCTCTCGAGGAGCGAGGATGGCCGATCTGCACGGCGATCTCGCGGTACGAGCGGGTTTCTCCCATGGGAATCCGAACGAGGGCTTCCCAGACTTTCTGCTGAAAGGGCGTCCCGTCACGGAGATCCAGCGAAAAATAGGGCAAAGGAGCAGCCTCGTGGAGATAGGAAAGAATTCGAGTGCGCACCTCGTCCAGCAGCAGGGAGTGATCGCCAAAGCGCGCCTCGAACGCCGGGCAGGCCGTCTTGACCATGGTCTGCAGCTCGGATTCAGCCGGCTGGGATCCGCCGAGATAAGCGAGGAGGCGAACACCATGGGTGCTGCTTCCCGCCATCAGAAACCCGATGGGCGTTTCGAAAACGAGCACATCCAGATAGGAAAAGTCGTCAATCATCGATCAGGAAATCCGTGATGTAGGGATTGGTCTCCATTTCATGTCCAACGGTGGATCGTGGCTGATCCCCGTAATCATGGCCCGGCCAGATGATGGTCTCCGGGGGCAGCGGCAGGATCCTGGTCCGGAGAGACTCCAGCAGCTGATCGAATGAGCTGCCCGGAAGATCCGTGCGGCCGACGGCGCCCACAAAAAGCGTGTCCCCCGTGAACAGGTTCCCGTCGATCCAGAGGCAGCACGCCCCGGGAGTGTGCCCCGGGGTGTGAAGAAATCTCATGGTCAGCCCTCCGAAGGTAAGCTCGTCGCCGTCTCGAACCCTCACATCCGCAGGCGGAGTGGGCTCGAATCCCATGGAGGCACCCCATTCCCGGCACTCAGGTCTCTGGAAAAACGAGTCGTCCAGCTCGTGCATGACGAGGAGGGCTCCGGTTTCCCGCTTGAGGAAGCCGTTCCCGCACGTGTGATCCGCATGTCCGTGGGTGTTGACAATGTATCGGAGATTCACAGCGTTTTCACCGAGAAGCCCCAGGAGACGCTGCTCGTCCCCGGCGGGATCGATGAGAATGCCGTCCCGGGTGTCTTCGTCGAAAACCAGGTAGCAGAAGACTTCCATGGTGCCGACGAGGGTCTGGATGATCTGCATGGCGCGCTCCCACTCCCCTGTTGTTATGCCACAGCAAAACCGTGGTCATGAGTCACAATGGCTCAACTCGCCCCAATTGTCAAAGGGCGCAAGCACTCCTGTGGCCGGTTGGTCACATGTGGCCGGACGGCCACATGCTCCGCCAAGAACCATGGGGTGAAGCGCTGGGCGGGTGCGTGGCAGATGTGTGGCCGAACGGCCACATTCCGAGTCGGCTCCGAGTATGGGGGGGCTCGCTCAATATACTGTAAATATTATGTTTTTTATACGTAAGAATTGGCATTCCGTTTGCTCCATGCAGTTTGTCGTTTCGTGTCAGACCCGTGTCCCCTCTTCCCATTCACACATTCGCACCGAGAGAGCGTGAAGACCTATGGAAGCCGAAGAACCCTTCGTGCTGTTCCAGGACGGGTTCCGCAAGACGGTGGAAATCCAACTGGGGCTTGAGACCGATGAGCGGGACCTCCCAACGCCGGGTTCCGCCATCGTGCTTGCGGCGGACAATCTCCTGTCGGCTCCGGACTTCATGCTGTGCCTGGCTCCCCTTTTGCGCCGCTGGCTCCCCGTTGCATCGGTCCGTTACCATTCGATCCATGTCGAATTCCTGGGGCTCGCCTCTCAGGGCGAGAAGGTTCTGTTCGAAATACGCGTCGAAAAGCAGGCGCTGGGCAAAGGTTGGAAGATCGTCATGCGCTGCCGAAGCTCCAGCGGTGAATATGCGGCCGTGGCCGAGCTTCTGGCATCCGTGCCGCCAGGTGCA
>JBFYYO010000183.1:0-8137 GCA_041310025.1 Syntrophobacterales bacterium | reverse complement strand
GGATTCGACATGTCGGGCCACATGCCGGCTGCGGAAAGCCAGAAATCCAGGGCCGACTTGATCCAGCCACCCATCCCGGGACCTTCACCGGTCTTCTCCTGATCGTCAGTCTTCATGGTTCACCTCGTGCAAGCGTCTACCCCCAAAGGAAACGTCGACAGCGCTGGGTTTCCCACATAAACCTCATGCCTGCTTGGTTTCTTTGCCCGACGCGCTCTTTTTGAAGGCCTTCGAGAAGTTTTCCACCAGGTTCTGAAACTGATCGTTCTGTTTCCTGATGAGCTCATCGAATTGTTGGGCCAGTTCTCCCTGGTCCTTCAACTTCGAATCCGACGCCAACATTCGCAAATGCTTGATTGTTTCTTCCTGCAAAGCGAACTTCTCCTTGAGCTGTTCATACTTTCCGACCAGTTCCAAGTGCTCGTTCTTCGGCACCAACCCCAACATGCTCACATACTCTTTCAAGGACTTTCTGAATTCCTCATCGGCCTTCTTCCATGCCGCCATGTAGTCCGGACTGCCTTTGGCCAGGCCGTCCAACCCATACACCTTGAGGAAAAGAGTCGTCATGTCTTCAAAGCCTTTGAGCCCCTGCTGCACCCAGGCGGTCATGTCTTCCAGCTGTTTTTGGCTTTTGGCTGCAGCCAGCATAGAGTTGCCCCAAAACTCAAGGAATTGCTTGTCCATAAGTTGATTCTCCTTCTCTAGAGATATTCGCAGGAAGCCCCTCCCCCTTTTCCCACCTCCGGTTTCCCTTGAAAATCACTCGACCGGACCTGGGGCGGCAATACAGAATGAAAACCATTCAAGAACAAGGCGGCAAGGGTCTCCGACCCATGCCGCCTTGCCCATTGTTCTCAAGCGAGGGTGAGGCGCGTCCTATTGGCTGGTTTCGGTGACCCTGGATCCCACTGGATCTCGATCCAGGTCCAAGTGGTAAATGACAGGCCCTCGGCACTGATCACCAAATTTTTTGTTCGCCGGGCAGAAGCAAGAATGCAGTGCGCATTCGGAAGTGGGCATCGACCAGGACGTGGCGATCGCGCCATGCCCTTTGGGGAAAACGGTGACTTCAGCTTCGATGAAGTCCAACGGAGCTAGAGCGGCCGGCGCATCGATCAGGTCATCTTTGTCCGCAATGCAAATGAGCCACTTGATCCCCTTCTCCTTCAGTCGCTTGAAGTTGAGCTGACGTCCGAAGAGCTTCACCGGAAGGTTTCCCTCTTTGTCCACGGGCCTGGTGTACGACTCGAAGCTCATCTGAGTGATGCCCAGCGGGAGGTCCGTACGGTCATGGATCATCCAGTGATTGATGGCTGCAGCCGTTTTACTGATTTTCACCGGTTTATCCACCGAGCGCTCGAGCATCATGAGGTCCCGGAAGAACGTGACAACGGGAGCCTCCAAATCCATGCTCTTGAGCTTGTAGACCCAGCTCATGACTTTCCCGTCCACCACCTTGTTGCCGTTGGGGAGCGTCTTCACCGCATAACCCAGCTCTCGGAATCGAGGCGGGAGATGCTCGATGTAATCGACCAGCGACTTGCTCCGCGACCCGTCCATGGGCGACACGCAGGTGATGAGAGCATCAACAACTCCGTCCAGCTGCCCCGAGAGCAGGTCCAGTACGGCGATATATCCTCCCTGACAAAATCCGTTCAGGGTAACCGGTTTCCCGTGCCTGGCCATGACTTGCTCGCAGAAGCCGCGAGTATCCAGAGCGTCCTCTTCGCAGGTCATGACCTGGACTGCCGGGGTCGTGTCAATGTCCTTCACGATCCTGATGTAGGTGGGGATCCCCTGGTTTGCGAAACAGTGGACGTAGCTTTTGTTTTCCCCCGGCAGGAAGGCCAGAATGTTCGGACCCAGCACGTACGGAGGAATGATGAAAACCGGCTTGCCGCCATCCCTGACCTTGATGGTCTGATCCGATGGAAGAACCTGGTAAAGCTCAAATCGCTCGGTCTCGGCTGTCTTGATATACCGACCATTGTCGAAGTGAAGTCCGTATTCTGATTTGATATCCAGAATGGCCTTGGGATAAGCGTTGACAACCAGATCGAAAAGCCTGCGCTGTCTGGCCGTGTGCGAGACAATATCTTCTCCATCCCCACCGAAAAGAGTGACCAGGCTCGCCTGGAGTGCATCACCGCTTTGGCGGAAGTGATAGTCCATCATCGCCGTCAGACTGTTGGTGAGCCCCTTGGTTCCAATCTCGATGTTGAACTGCAGAAGTTCGAGATAGTCCCGGTACGTGTCCTGTGGCTCTGCCTGCAGCAACTTCCCTCGCTCGACCTCGGAGAGGGCATTCATGGCGCCCAGCGATGGAGTCATGAATTCACAGAGAGACCGGAGGACCCCCATCCAATAAATCTGCAGGGCCTCAGCCTTGTTGAAAGAGGCCTCAATCATTTTTGAGCTCCATTCCGGAAAGTTCACCACGGAATGGAGCAGCAGGTCTGAGAATTCTCTGTTGCCTTGGGAATGGTTTTCCATCTAATACCCCTGAAAGAGACCGGGATTCAACGACACGGCACGCATCATTCGCCCTGCGGACCATGAACTAAGAAGGCTTCAACCTTACTGAACCCCTCATCCATGCTGCTCTTGAAGCTCTCTCGCCCATTCTTGCACACCTTCATCCAATCATTGGCGACCGTTCGTCCCGCTTTGGGCAGCCAGGTGGCTTGATCGAGACAACCGTTCGCTGCCTTTTCAGCCTGTTCCTGGAGCATCGTCATCGTGCTGAAGGCATTGTCAAAAGCAGTCCTGTTGAAATCGATCATCTGTTTGAGCAACTGATTCTGGTTCATTTGTATCCTTTCGTGATTCCGTAGCAGTAGGCACGTGGGAATCAGATCATCTATGCTGTGCATTCATGCCATCCCGCTCCCCATGATAAGCCTGAATGTGCGGGGGGAGCGGCGGCGTATTTCCGGCCAGTGAGGTTTCCATCCATTACTTGGAAGCATCGGCGAAGTAATCGTCCACCTTCTTGTAACTCTCGTCCACCATCTTCTTGAAATCCTCACGTCCCTTCTTGTAGGCAGTGACCCACTCATTGAGGACCTTCTTCCCCTCCTCGGGCAGCCAGTTGGCCTGATCCAGAAATGCCTTCACCATCTTTTCCGATTGCTCCTGGAGCAAGACCATGGAGCTGAAGCTGTTGTCAAAGGTAGCCTTGTTGAAATCGATCATCTGCTTTGCCAGTTTCAATGGTTCCATTAGAATATTCCTCCAGGTCCTAGAATTGTGCGTTGTCGGGGTTCTCGTCATGCCATCACCCCTGCGGCCATCGTTAACAGTATTCTAAACAGGCGTTCTCGATTGTCAAGGAAAAATTGGTGCACTGCACCATAATCAATTCCATGGCTTCGTTTCGAACCGTACCGTTCAGTAGATTAAATTTATTGGGTGTGTTATTAAAAATTTTGATGCTCCGTGGGCAGCCTGCTCCAAGAACAGGTTTTTTTGTTGCATTGTGTCATGCTGATTCCTCATGGAGCACGATATTTCCCTTCGCGGGGAGATAAACCTCCTTCTGTTCAACAGCCTTCGACGGTGTCATGGGGAGCGAAAATGGCTGAAAGAGTACTGCTCAAGAAATATGCTAACAGGCGATTGTACGACACCGAAAAGAGCACTTACGTCACACTGACGCAGGTATCCGATCTCATTAAGGAGGGGCGAACGGTCGAGGTCATCGATGCCAAAACCGAGGAAGACGTTACCGCTTTCATCCTCACTCAGATCATTGTTGAAGAGGCAAAGAACCACAAAACCCTATTGCCGGTGCCCCTCCTCCACTTGATCATCGAATACGGAGAGGATGTCCTCAGAGAATTCTTCGAGAAGTATCTGGAGTTGACGATCAAGAATTACCTGAACTACAAGACGACCCTCGACGAGCAATTCAAGCGATGGCTTGATATCGGCGGCAATCTTTCCGGCCTGTCTCAGTACAACCCACCTCCGATTCCCTCTTTTCCATCCTTCATGGACCTTTTTGCGAGCTCAACAAAAAAACCTGAGACACAACGGGATGACACTGATGAAGGGCCAACAGGCGAAAGCGAAGACAAAAGATGAACTGCGGGAGCAGCCATTTCTGATGGCAGCGGGGGTAAATATCGAGTGGAATAGATTGCATCGCAACATTTTTAAGATTGTTTGAAGCTATATTGCACATAAAAATGTTTAAAAATAAAAGATATCATTGAACTTTCAGTGCCCAAAATCAAAATAGTGCAACGCAACAATTTCCTCTTGACAGGTTTACCCAGTTCCATCCAATCCGCATACATTCGCAGGGCACTCGCAACCATACCGTGCGGACTGATCGAGGCCGCCTGGGACAGAAGACCTGAGAGTCGCCAAATCACCTGACGCCATTACTGGTCCATCGCTCACACGGATGAGAGAAAAGATGCTGGAAATCAAAGAGTCTGTGGCAGTCATTACGGGGGGGAGCGGCGGCATCGGGCTCGCTCTTGCCAGATACTGGGTTCAAAATGGCGGAAAGTCGTCCTGGCCGACGTGATGGAAGACGCATACAGCACCCCGCTGCTTGCCATAAACCCGGTTTCGCTCATGCATTCCTTTCTCGCATGAGCGTTATAATTGAAAGGATTGCATCTCATGATCGATGCCAAGAATTACAGCATGGCCGGAACACTGAAGAATGGCACAGCGGTGACCATCCGGGCCATCCGCCCGGACGACAGGGATCGAATCGTGGAAGCCTTCAGGAATCTCGACCCTGAATCGATCTACACGCGCCTTTTCCGTTACAAGAATGAGCTCACCGATGCAGAGCTGAAAACGTTCACCGACGTGGATTTCGAAAACACGGTCGCCCTCGTGGTCACGATTCCAGCTGCCCAAGGGGAAGAGACCGTCATCGGGGCGGGTCGCTATGTTCTGTACGGCCCTCCGAACGACCTGCACAGCGCCGAAATCGCCTTCACGGTGGAAGAAGACTACCAGGGGCAGGGGATTGCAGGCACTATCCTGAGACACCTGATTCGAATCGCTCAAGAAAATGGCGTGTCGCAGTTCGAGGCCGAGGTGCTGCCGCAGAACAAAGCGATGCTCACCGTACTTGCCCGCAGCGGACTTCCTTTGAAGCAGTCCTATGAAGATGGAGTCCTGCACGCGACCCTTTCCCTGACGGCGGATGCTCCGTGAAACGGCGGAATTGCCTCTGCCGATCATTGGCACCGCAAGCCATAGGAAGAACATCATGCCCAACGCCATCGTCGTCCTCAATGCGGGCTCATCGAGCGTCAAGTTCTCCCTGTATCTCGATCGGGGTGAAACACTGGAGCCCGACGTCGTCGGCCACATCGAGGGATTATACGCCTCCGCCCGTTTTGTATCGAAGGCGCCCGACGGCACGGTGAAAGCCGAGAAATCATGGCCCGCCGGCTTCGAGCTGGGCCACGACGGGGCACTCGACCACCTGGTCGGTCACCTGCGCTCGGAGCTGGTCGACGACCGGCTGGTCGGAATCGGACACCGGGTGGTGCACGGCGGCCAGGTCTACACACAGCCGGTCCGCGTGGACGAGGAAGTGCTGAGCCGGCTGGAGACGTTCGTTCCGCTGGCTCCCCTCCATCAGCCGCACAATCTCGCACCCATTCGCCGGGCGCTGGAGCGCGCCCCCGAATTGCCCCAGGTGGCCTGCTTCGACACATCCTTCCACCGCAGCCAGCCTGATGTGGCTCAGATGTTCGCTCTGCCCGCTGAGCTTCGCGAGGCGGGGATCATGCGATACGGGTTCCACGGGCTATCCTACGAGTACATCGCTTCCGTCCTGCCGAGTGTCGATCCGAGGGCGGCGGAGGGAAGGAGCGTGGTGCTGCACCTCGGCAACGGCGCCAGCATGTGCGCCCTCCAGGCCGGTCGCAGCCTGGCAAGCACCATGGGGTTCACGGCGGTCGAAGGGCTGCCCATGGGGACCCGCAGCGGCTCCCTCGATCCCGGGGTAATCCTTTATCTGATGGATCAATGCGGGATGGACGCGCGTGCCATTGAAAAGCTCATCTACAATCAATCGGGGCTGCTCGGCGTTTCAGGGTTTTCGAGCGACATGCGCGTTCTGCTTGCCAGCGAGAAGCCCCAGGCAAAAATGGCCGTGGATCTCTTCCTGTACCGGATCCGCCGCGAGCTCGGCTCCCTGGTGGCAGCCCTCGGCGGAATCGATGCCATCATTTTCACCGCCGGCATAGGGGAGAACGCTCCCGTGATCCGCAGCCGAGTCTGCCATGACGCCGCATGGCTTGGCGTTGAAATCGATGAAGCAGCCAATGCGGAGGGCCGGCAGCGTATCAGCACCGATGAGAGCCGTGTCGCCGTGTGGGTCATCCCGACCAATGAAGAGCTGATGATCGCGCGTCACGCCCGACGCGTGCTGGAATCGGCCGAAGGAGGACACAAGTGATGACAGAAGTCCCGCGCCCGGCTCTCAAGGGCACGAAAGCACTGGTGATCGGCATCGCCAATGAACACTCCATTGCCTACGGCTGTGCCAGGGCATTCCGCGAGCTGGGTGCCGAGCTGGCTGTGACCTATCTCAACGACAAGGCCAGACCCTATGTCGAACCCCTGGCTGATGAGCTGCAAGCTTCGATCTTCATGCCGCTGGATGTCGCCAGGCCGGGAGAGCTGGAATCCGTTTTTGCTCAGATCGAGCGCCAGTGGAATCACCTGGACATCCTGGTGCACTCCATTGCCTTTGCACCCAGGGAGGATCTGCAGGGCGGGCTGCTGAACTGCTCTTCCGACGGCTTCTCCATCGCCATGGACATCTCGTGCCATTCCTTCATTCGCATGGCACGCCTGGCCGCACCGCTCATGAAAGACGGCGGAGCCATGTTTGCCATGAGCTATCATGGTGCTCAGAAGGTGGTCCCCAACTACAATGTCATGGGACCAGTCAAAGCAGCGCTGGAGGCATCGTGCCGCTATCTGGCATTCGAGCTCGGCCCTCGCAAGATCAGGGTGCACGCCATCTCGCCCGGTCCGCTCAAGACTCGCGCCGCCGGGGGGCTCAAGGACTTTGACCGGATGTTGAATGATGCGGTTGAGCGCTCGCCGGTGGGCGAGCTGGTGGACATCATGGATGTCGGTTTCGCCTGCGCCTTTCTTTCGACACCTTACGGCCGCCGCCTCACCGGAGAGACGCTCTATGTCGACGGCGGCATCAACATCATGGCTTGACAAGGAGACCCAAATGACGAACTCGAAGACGAAAATGTTCGACCCGATCTCCGCCGGCAATGAGCTGATGGAATACCTGACGGATGCGGGTCAGCGTTCGGTATTGTACTGTGATGTGATGCGGCAGAGGGGAAATCAATACCTGGAGCATATGTCCAAAACGGTCCCCAACGTACTCCAGTTCGACCACGAGCTGGTCCTGGACGGAAGATCGCTGCCTCAACCCGTGAACTATGGGATCGTCAAGATACGCCCACCGAAGGGAACGACTGTCGACGATCGCAAGCGACCTTTCGTGGTCATCGATCCCCGTGCCGGTCACGGACCCGGCATCGGCGGCTTCAAGGCCGAAAGCGAGATCGGGGAGGCCATGCGAGCGGGGCACCCCTGTTATTTCATAGGGTTCTCACCGACTCCGGAGCCCGGTCAGACCATCGACGCCGTCATCGAGGCATGGGCCGTCTTCCTTCGAAGGGTTGCCGATCTGCACGCCAAAGCCGAGGGGAAGCCCGTTGTGATCGGAAACTGCCAGGCAGGGTGGGCCTTGATGATGCTGGCGGCAAAGCACCCAGGCCTTTGCGGTCCGATCATCATGGCCGGATCGCCGCTGTCCTACTGGGCGGGTGTGCGCGGCGTCAATCCCATGCGCTACACCGGCGGGCTCCTGGGGGGAAGCTGGTTGACGGCAATGATGAGCGATCTGGGGCATGGGATATTCGACGGCGCATGGCTGGTGCAGAATTTCGAGAATCTGAACCCTGCCAATACCCTCTGGTCCAAGCAATACAACCTGTACGCCAACATCGACACTGAGGCACCCCGATATCTGGGCTTCGAACGCTGGTGGGGAGGCCATGTGCTTCTGACCGGCGAGGAAATGCAGTTCATCGTGGACAACCTGTTCGTCGGCAACAAG
>JBFYYO010000182.1:0-8171 GCA_041310025.1 Syntrophobacterales bacterium | reverse complement strand
GAAGGTTTTTCCGTTCATTTTCTTATCAACACTTTGACGAGGAGCGAGAATCAGCATGAAGATGCATCGACTGTCCCCGGGAAGACGATACATCGTGGCGCCGTTGCTGGCTTTGGCCATGACGGTATTTCTCTCTTCGTGCTCCGTGCTCAAGTCCTGGTTTGGGACTGAATCGGAGATCAAGGTTGCGAAACCCGTTTCGTGTCCCGTCGACATTTCGCCTCCCCCCATGGGGCCTTACAAAGAAGTGAGACTGGACACCCCGGCATCGGCTGTGTGCCAACCCCAGCTTTACGTCATCAAGGGTGAGAGAAGGCTTCTGGTTGTCGACAATGACATCCTGGTTCGGGACTACAAGATAGGTTTAGGGCCCCGTACCTTCGGGGACAAGTATTTCCGGGGTGATGGGAGAACGCCGGAGGGCGAGTTCTTCATCTGCGTCAAAAACCCCAACAGCAGGTTCTACAAATCCCTGGGTCTGAGCTATCCAGCTCCTCATCATGCCGAGAGGGCCCTCCTCACCGGAAGCATCACTCTGGACCAGTATCGCCACATCATCGAGGCCAATGAGCACCGGAATCGGCCGCCACAGAATACGGTCCTGGGCGGGGAGATTTTCATCCACGGCGGCGGAGCCCACGAGGATTGGACTCTGGGTTGTGTGGCTCTGTACAACTCGGCCATGGAAGAATTGTTTCAAATCGTACCCGTCGGAACCCCCGTTAAGATCCTTCCCTGAAATCCTTCCTGGAGGGCTCGATCCTGCTTCTCTGCGTGCGAGCCCTCATGCATAGCCAAACGGGGTTGACGGGGAATTGGATGCAGCCCCTCATCTGTCTCTGCTCACTCACCTTTCCATGCACGTCTGTCAGCGGACCTTGGGGCTGCATGTGGCACGCCTGCCTTTCCCAATGATGGGGCGTTTCCGGCAGGCGTTGCGGATCATGTGCCGGCCAACCGGTTTTCGCCCTGCACACCTCTGGCGACGTTGGCCGCCTTGAGGGGTTAAAAGCCGTGCCACGGAGTGCTGAGTTTGACAAGAGGAAGATCCACGGTTAATATCTATGTGCTAGCTTAGCCGTTAGGGGTGCTCATTTCGTGGGCTGAGATCACACCCTTAATACCTGATCTGGACAACACCAGCGTAGGGAAACGGTCGGCGATATGGGATCATTCCCGATCAATCCGTTTCACCGCTTCCCCCGCCGGGAAGCTTTTTTTTTGGGGCTGAGATATGGGACACGGCCTGTCGGACCCTCAGCGCCGCTTCTTTCGCCGCAATCTTCTCCTCGAAGATATTGGGGAGGCGGGGCAGGAGAAGCTTCTGAAGAGCCGGGTGCTCCTGATCGGGCTGGGCGGATTGGGCAGTCCGGCACTGCTTTATCTCACCGCGGCGGGCGTTGGTGAGATCGTGATCGTGGATATGGATCGGGTGGAGGAGTCGAACCTTCAGCGTCAGGTCCTCTATGGAGAGAAAGATTGCGGCCGCCGCAAGACGACATGCGCCCATGAGCGAGTCGTTCAGATTCGAAGGGATGTGCGTGTTGTAACCCGCGATGAGAGGTTTTCTGAGGCCAACGCCGCAGAGATCCTGTCAGACTGTCATTTTGTCATCGAGGCCACGGACAACCTGGAATGCAAATTCCTGGTGAATGATGCCTGCGTTGCCTTGAACAAGCCCTTTTCGCATGCAGGGGTGGCGGGGCTTCAGGGCCAGACCATGACCGTCCTGCCGGGAAAGGGGCCGTGCGTGCGATGCGTGTTCGGCGACCTTCCCAATGCGGGAGGCTTGGATACTCCTGTCGAGCAGGGAATTCTCGGCCCCGTGGCTGGCGTCATGGGGGCTCTTCAGGCCGTTGAGGCCATCAAATACCTGGTGGGCTTCGGCGAATTGCTCGTGGGCCGCCTGTTGACCTGGGATGCTCGCGGGATGGTTTTCCGGGAGGTGCGGCTTCCTGCTGAGCCAGGCTGTGAGGTGTGTCGAAACAGGAAACCTGCAACTTGAGACTTGAAACTGATTCCAAGGGATATCATCGAATGCCTGACAATCCACTGGTCATTGCGGGAAGGGCCTTTCGGTCGCGCCTGTTGCTGGGCACGGGAAAATTCGCATCGTCGGCCGTCATGCGGGAAGCCATCGAGGCTTCAGGGGCTGAGATCGTGACCGTTGCGCTGCGAAGGGTCGAGCTGGAGAATCCTCAGGACAGCATCCTGAGCGCCATCGACACGGAGCGGTTTCTCCTCCTTCCCAACACTTCGGGGGCCAGGGATGCCGCCGAAGCGGTGAGATTGGCGAGGATGGCCAGGGCGGCCGGATGCGAGCCATGGGTCAAGCTGGAGGTGACTCCGGATCCGCACTACCTGCTGCCTGACTCCGTGGAGACCTTGAAAGCCGCCGAGATTCTGGTGAAGGACGGTTTCATCGTCCTGCCTTACATCCATGCCGATCCTGTGCTGGCCAAACGGTTGGAGGATGTCGGTGTGGCGACGGTGATGCCCCTCGGCAGCCCCATCGGTTCCAATCGCGGCATCAGGACTCGGGATTCCATCGAGATCATCATCGAGATGGCCGGTGTTCCGGTGGTGGTCGATGCGGGGCTGGGGGCTCCATCCCATGCCGCCGAAGCGCTTGAAATGGGGGCGGATGCCGTCCTGGTCAACACCGCCATTGCTGTGGCGGGTGACCCCGTGGCGATGGCGCGGGCGTTCAGAAAAGGGGTCGAGGCGGGTCGTGAGGCTTTTCTGGCCGGCCTTGGAGCCTCGAGGAAAACGGCCGAAGCATCGAGTCCCTTAACCGGCTTTTTGAGATCGTGAACCGGGATCGTGAACCGGGATCGTGAACCATGAGCTTTCATGACATTCTGAAATCCTATCGATGGCAGGAGGTTGGCCAGGAATTCCTGGCCTGCGGCGAGGCAGACGTGCGCCGGGCCCTGGCCGCGCGCAATCCGATGCCCGAGCACCTGATTCCGCTCCTTTCGCCTGCGGCTGAACCCTTCCTGGAAGAGATGGCCCAGAGGGCGCACCGGTTGACAGAGCAGCGATTCGGTCGAGTGATCAGTCTGTTCGCGCCCGTCTACGTTTCCAACGAATGCATCAACTCCTGCGTCTACTGTGGATTCAACCGCACCAATCCGGTGAGCCGCCTGACATTGACTCCGCAGCAGGTGGAGGCCGAGGGACGCCTCCTGCATGATCTGGGGTTTCGGCATGTGCTCCTCGTTTCCGGAGAAAACCCCCATGTGGTCACGCTGGAATACCTGACCTGGGTGGTCGATCTGCTGCGTCCCCTGTTCTCGTCCATCTCCATCGAGATCTACCCCATGGAGAGGGATGAGTACGAAGAGCTCATCGATCATGGAGTGGATGGATTGGTGCTCTACCAGGAGACCTACGACGAAATCCGATATCCCGAATTTCATCCCCGGGGGCGGAAGAAAGATTTTCGGTGGCGCCTGGAAACTCCTGAGAGGGGTGGGAATGCAGGCTTCCGGAGGCTCGGTATCGGGGCACTGCTCGGACTGGGGGATTGGCGTGCGGAGGGCTTCTTTCTCGGCCTGCATGCGCGTTACCTGTTGAAGACATTCTGGAAATCCCATGTCACGGTCTCCTTTCCGCGATTGAAGCCGGCGGCCGGAGGATTTGCACCGCCATATCCTGTGACCGATGCTCACCTGGTGCAACTCCTGGTGGCATTGCGGCTAATCCTCCCGGATGTGGGGTTCACGCTATCGACGCGGGAGCCCGCTCATCTGCGTGACCACCTGGTCCCCCTCGGCATCACCACCATGAGCGCCGGGTCGAGCACAGAGCCGGGCGGGTATTCGCATGCCAGGGAGGCCGAGGCTCAATTCCAGGTTGCCGACGAGCGGTCGCCGGAGGAGATTGCGGAACTGATCCGTCAAAAGGGCTATGAAGCCGTGTGGAAGGATTGGGACCCCGCCTTTCTGGAGCGGCAGGCCGCCGGGGAGTGATTTGGCGGGTGGGTGATCCTTTGTCCGAGCGGGATTTGCCGCGCTCGGATGGATTCACCAGTAGTACATCTCTACAGAATTGAATGACCGGTTGAGTCGTCATTCCCGCGTGTCCCTGGCGGGAATTCAGAGGCCTTCAAATCCCTGGATCCCCGCCAAAAGCATGCGGGGATGACGTGCTTATTCAATGGACACTTTATTCTGTGGATGTGTACTTAGGGCGAATCCTCTGGAATGTTACAGCCAGGCTCAGAAAGGGCGCTGTTTCATGCGCGTTACAGTGAACGGGAAAGAGATGCAGCTTGAAGATCAGATGAGCATCGCTGGGCTTCTGGAGAGCCTCGGGGTGAATCCCAAGGGGGTGGCGGTGGAGCGAAACCTCACCATCGTCGATCGCGATCGCTATGTAGCGGAAGCCATCCAGGAGGGCGACTCCATCGAGATCATCCGGTTCGTTGGCGGCGGTTAGGAAGGTTTCGGGATGGGAAAGAAGGACAGGGCCAATTCATGAATCGCGCGATTCGAAAGAGCATGTTCGAGGCGGTGGACATCTACCCGGTGACCTGTGAGAAGCTCTCCGCAGGGCGATCCAACCTGGAAGTTCTGGAAGGGGTTATCCAGGGAGGGGCCCGGATCGTCCAATTGCGGGAGAAGGAAGCGACGAGCCGCGAGCTCTATCGGCAGGCCCTGCTTTTCCGTGAGATCACTGCCGGGGCGGGTGTTCTTTTGATCATCAACGATCGCGTCGACATTGCCCTGGCTGTCGATGCCGACGGTGTGCACCTGGGGCAGGGCGATCTTCCCCTGGATGCCGCCAGGAAGCTCGGGCCGGAGCTGATCATCGGCGCCTCCACCCATTCGCTGGAGGAGGCGGTTCGCGCCCAGGACGAGGGGGCGGACTACGTCAATATCGGCCCCATCTTCCCGACGAGCACCAAGGAAGGAGCCAGGAAGTTCCTGGGGCCTCAGGCCATTTCCGCCATCAGTCCCAGTCTGGCCATCCCCTTCACGGTCATGGGCGGCATCCACTCCCAAAACCTTCCTGAAGTCATCCGACACGGGGCTCGAAAGGTCGCCATGGTCACCGAGATCACCCAGGCCCCCGATATTGCCGAAACGGTCAGGACGTTGCGCGAGGCGATCCGGGTTTGAGGTTTTCTAGTTTCTGGTTTCTGATTGGGACTGGCGAAAGTCTACATTCCCCCCTTGGAGGGAGGAGGGCTTCGAAATCCTACCCTTCATTGCAGCCCGACGGTCACCGCAACCGGCAAGCAGCAGCTAGAAACCAGAAACTAGAAACCAGAAACCAGAAACTAGAAACCAGAAACTAGAAACCGCCTTGCTTAAAATAGCTCCGAAACTGCTCCGCCAGGGCTTCGGGGCGTCGGACGATGATTTCATTCCGGAGGAGCTTCTGGAAGTAGTAGTCGTCCGTTCGGTGGTGTGGCATCATGTTCTGCCGGTTGATCAGGCGCAGCATGCACCGGAATTCGGGGGTGCTCGTCCCGAGAGGGCCGCTGAAGCAGGAGAAGTTGAAGGTTGAGCAACCCAGATCCTGGTAGGCTCGGAGGATCCCGGAGAGGCCTTCCGCCATGTCGCGTATGTCATCCTCCGTCCACTGGAGGAAGTTTTCCCGCTCGGTCCAGACGGCGTTCACCTCGTTGACCCCCAGGGGAGAGAACGCCGTGAGCCAGTGACTGTTTCCCATGATCGCAATATTGCGCGCGCCTTCGTTCCACTCCTTTTCCATCAGATCCTGCCAGTAACAGGTCCCGTGCTGAGCGTGATAATGCCGGCTTGCATCCAGCA
The DNA here is from genome assembly GCA_041310025.1 of Syntrophobacterales bacterium. Lineage (GTDB taxonomy): Bacteria > Desulfobacterota > Syntrophobacteria > Syntrophobacterales > Syntrophobacteraceae > JALOOX01. Next base: position 2,388 of record JBFYYO010000182.1, on the reverse strand, counting down.
ACAGCTGGTGATGTGTGCCGGGGTGGGGAGAGCCGAGAACCTGGAGGTGCGGGTGCACGACGCTGGCGCCGGCGGGCGGGAGGTAGTTGGCGTTCAGGGTGAAATAGGCCATTTCCGGGTTGGACGCATGGCAACGGGCGATGAAGTCCACGGATGCCGATATGGCGTCGTACAGGAGCGCCGGTGGAAAGTCATCAAGATCCCGGTAGTGGCGATTCCCCACCATGACGACGGCGTGATAGGCCGCCAGGGGAAAGAGGTTCGGAAAGAGAACCGTCTCTCCACGCACCAGCCGTCCTTCGGGGAGGAGATTCACGGGATATCGGGGTGTCGTTTCCCTCCAGCGTCCTTCGCAGAGAAAACAGTTTTTTTGGGTCTCTTCGGCACGCTGGGCGACATAAGACCGATCCGTTTCCGGAAAGAGGATGGAGACTTTGTCCTCAAGAGCGCCGTTGAAAATCGATTGATGACCGGTCAAGGGATCCAGGCGCACCTGGATGTTCTGGGTGTCCAGATCGCCGCCCTTGAGGGGATTATGAAACGGAGCTTGCTGATGCCGCTGTAAGAACGCGATTTGTCCCATGAGCTTGGACCCCTTCTTGATATCGGCTATTTGTAATCTCTGTGGCAGGCGACCATGCGGGTCTGCAGGTCCCGGATTTCGTGGATGGCCGCCTCTTTGCGGCCATCCCGAATGGCGCGAAACAGGTTCTCCATGTGGCCGAGATATTCGCGGGCCGCAGGATCCCATTCCGGCTCGGCGTGGGCAGCGAAGGCGCGGGAGAGTCTGTCGAATTCGGCCAGCAGCCGTTCGTTGGGGAGGTCCCCCTGGTGGACGGCCAGTTTAACGGCCCGAAATGCTCGGGCCAGATCCTTCTTGAGCTGCTTGAAACTCGATGGAAGCGGGCCGGCTTCACGCGGAGACTCTGCCCATTCCCGGCCTTCTGGCGCTGCCCATCGCCACTCCAGCCTGTATGCAACGCTGTGCTTCTTGTCTTTGAGGCTCAATTTCACTTCAAGAGATTCGGGAACCTCCAGCAGCTCGGACCCAAAAGGAATGTTACCCTTCCGCAGATGCGAGGCCAGGTTCTCGAGATAATCCGCCAGTCCATCCCTACCATAGGCCATCATGATCTTCTTTCCCATGATTGGTCAAACCTCCCTCTCAATGAGTCATTGCCTTCTGCCTGGCGAGCCCCGGTCTGGAGTCCCTTGAGTGGTCGGGAAACCTTCTGATGACGCCGCCATGGATGGAGCGACTGCCTGAGCTGAGCCGGGAGCAGGCAAACGGAGGCAGAAGGCAAGGCTCAGCAGGGAGGCGGCCAGTGTACACCAGAAAACCCACTCGACGCCGCTCTCCACAGCCTCCTGCAGCGCGCGGAGCACGCCGGCCGAAAGGTTCTCCTGAAAATTCGGGTCGAAGAGGGTTTCGATGTTCCGGCTGAGGTGGGCTCCCAGATCATGAGGGAATTCGTGGCCCATCGAAGACCCGCGCAGAGCGTTCAGGGTGCGACCCAGGTGCAGGCTCACCACGCTGCCGCAGATCCCGATCCCGATGGTCCCGCCCAGGGTCCGAGCAAACTGCTGTGAAGAAGTGGCGACCCCCAGGTCCGATTCATCGAGGCTGTTTTGGACCGCCAGCAGGGTGGCGATGGAGACGAATCCCATGCCCATACCGGCCAGGGCCAGGGCCATTGAGCATTCCAGCAGGGTCGTGGACCTGGTGAACAACAGCATCCAGCATGAGCCCGTCGCGAGTATGAGGGAGCCCAGAATGGAGAGCGGTTTTTCGCGCTGCCGGTTCACGAGGCGGCCACAGAGAAAGGCTCCCGCAGACCATGCCAGGCTCAGGGACACCATGGTGATGCCGAGTTGTGCCGGTGTTTTGCCCAGGGCTCCCTGAATGTAGAGTGGCGTGTAGGCGGAAAGGGAGAATATCGCGACGCTGCTGAAGAAGGCGGAAGCATTGGCCATGCTGAACCCGCGCACTCGAAAGAATCTCAGGTCCACAATGGGCTCGGCGGCATGCTTTTCAGCATACACGAACGCAGCGCCTGCCACCACCGTCAGCAGACTCAGTGCGGCAATTTCGAAGGACAGCCAGGGATAGTTGCGGCCGCCCAACATGCATACCACGAGCAAACAGATGACGGAGCTCGAGAGCGTGGCTGCCCCAAGGTAGTCGATGGGCGCTTTCGGCTTCCTGACGCGTGTGTCCCTGAGGAAGAGAAGGATTCCGAGAAGCGCGAGCGAACCCAGAGGCAGGTTGACATAGAAGATCCATCGCCAGGAGAGCCACGTGATGACAAATCCCCCCAAAGCCGGTCCAAGAATGCTGGCGAGCCCCCAGACGAAACTGATGAGCCCCATCATCTTGCCTCGCATGGC
>JBFYYO010000181.1:0-8214 GCA_041310025.1 Syntrophobacterales bacterium | reverse complement strand
TGATCAAGTATTTCGCCGATGCCAACAACAATTAGAAGACGATAGGGGCTCTCCCGGCACCCGATGGCGCGCTCCTTATAAAACTCACCAAATCGGGAAAAGGCCTGCGGAGCAGCTCCGCAGGCCTTTTATGCTGCATTGCAACGGGGTGCCTACCGATTTTTGAAATACGAATAAGGCAACATGATGGTTTAACTCCGGGTTGCACTCTTCGGGGCTTCCTTTTCCGGTGCGGCCGTCTCGGCCACCTCCGGGCCGAGCAGGATGGCAAGTGGGCGGGTCTGGGGGTGCGAGTCCAGTGCAATCAAGAGCACCATGGTAAGGGGTACCGATAGGAACACACCCACGGTCCCCAGTACCCAGCCCCAGAATAGAAGGGAAAGGAACACCACCAGCGTTGAGATGCCGAGCCCGCGGCCCATGATTCGGGGCTCAAGGATGCTGCCGATCACCGTATTGACGATGAGGTAGCCTAAAGCAACGATCAGTGTTACCTGCAGGTCGGCCTGCACGAGCGCCGACAGCAGCGCCGGGACCGCCATCAGAAGGCCGCCGATAAATGGTATAAAGTTCAGCAAGAAGGCCAGGATGGCCCACAGGGTGGCGTAGTCTATCGCAAGCATCCACAGCCAGCCCCATATACAGAGCGCGGTAGCCAGACTGGCGATAGTTTTGATTACCATGTAGTGATTGATGGAGGTGAATAACCGCTGGAGCCTGAGCTCGGCCTCCTCCTGAAGGTGGAAGGCCTTCCTCAACTTGGTTTGAAGGCCGGGGGCTTCGAGCAGCATGAAGACGGTGGACAGCAGGACCAGCAGCCCGGTGCCGAAGGTGCTTCGCATGTTGGATAGGACCACCCGCACCAGGTCGACCGCTACGTTCGGGTCGAACATGTCTTTGACGGCTTCGCGGGCCATTTCCACGCCAGTCTCTTCCAGCCAGAGGCCGAATTGATCCCTCAGCAAGGTCAGACGCTCCCGATAACCGGGCAAGCTCTCGCGGAATCCCTCCAACTGTCCGGTAAATATCAACCCCAGAACACTGCCAGCCTCAAGGAGCAGGATCACGATCAGCGGCAAGGAGATCCATTGCGGCACGCGTTTGCGCCGCAACCAGCGCAAGGGGGGCGTGAGGATGACCGCAATGAATGCGGCGAGAAGTACCGGCGCAACAATCGATGCCGCCGACTGCAAAACGACGACCGTAACGGCGATGGCCGCCGCAACGATCACGGACCGGGCGATGGGAGAGAATCCATTGAGGAGGTGCATCGTTTGATCCCTCGAAGTTTGTCAATCATGCTAATATGTTATTGAAGAAAAAGCACCAGGTCGTCAACGGACTCATGCAATCAGGATACAAAGCCATTCGTTGCGAGGAGGACCCGTATCTGCGGCAACTGGTCGGCTACATCCATCTCAATCCGCTGAGGGCCGGGATCGTGGACGATGTGGCGGCGTTGAAGGACTACCCGTTCATCGGGTACCGAACCCATGCATCGCTTCTGTTAAGCGCCATGCGCCACAAGTCTTCATCCTGCGCAGAACCGATGTGCGCAAACCTACCGGAGTTGAAGAGGTCATCACCAAAAAAGATATTCTGCGCAAGTACGCAGCTCTGCTCGAATAGCCCCCGTCTTTACCCCGTTGAGCAGATCTCCCATCAAATGCTCCGACCTCTTGGGGCCGCCACCATGCCTATGTCCATCTTCCAACCCGCTTGTGAGGCTTGCCAGAAAACCTGACCCTCTCCCATCCAACTTACCCGATCAAGGGATAGGCCTCTGCTCCCAACCACGCAGGAGCCCCCCCTTCTGCCACTCACACGGTGCTTCTCTACGCCTGCTCGTCACATACTCCGATCTTATGTCGAATATCCAGACCTGGAAGCCCACCTTACCACAGAAGCGCCGCATTTGAACAGGCCGCCCGCCTTCCATGGGCTCCCCGGGATACGACTCGAGCTCCCGGTTTCAATTTGAGCCACACGGTCGATGGGGAATGTCCCCCTTCTCGATAGTCCCGGCCGCGTGAGCCGAACGGCAGGGCCGGGTTGCGTCCCGGTCATTGAGGCTTTTCAGCACCACAGGGGCCATTTCCCCGTTTTCCATTTACTCGCGCTCAAAATGGTCTTAGATTGGTGCGAACTGAGCACGGGAACCTCGCAGCGAAACGAGTGAACTGGAAAAGGTCTCGGGGGGGGAGGCTTCATGCAACCGATACCGGCGGGAGCTGTGTTTTCACCCTGGGAGCCGGGCGCATTCAGCTTGGTCGTCTACGCCATCCTGGTTGTGGGCTTTCTGGCCGTTATGCTCTTTCTGGCCTCCTGGCTCGGAGAGAAGAAGCCCAGCCCCGAAAAGTCCCGGCCCTACGAGTCCGGCATTATCCCCACCGGGTCGGCGCGACTCCATTATCCGGTGCCTTTTTACCAGGTGGCCATCTTCTTTCTCATCTTCGATGTGGAAGGTGCTTTCATCTTCAGCTGGGCAGTCGTTTACGAGGACGTCGGTTGGCCCGGTTGGACCCAGATGTTCTTTTTCATTGCCCTGCTGCTCATAGGACTCTTGTATATCTGGAAGCACGGAGGACTCGATTGGAGGGCAAAATACGAGGCCTAGCGAACGACCGGTTCCTGGATCTTGCAGACATCGTGATCAACTGGTCCCGCCAGTACAGCCTTTGGCCCATGTTTTTCGGGCTTTCCTGCTGCTTCGTGGAAGAGGCGGCGGCCTTCACCGCCCGCTATGACCTGGCTCGATTCGGAGCCGAGGTGCTGCGAGCCTCCCCGCGGCAGGCGGATCTCCTCATCGTTTCCGGAACCGTTTTCAAGAAGATTGCCCCGGTGGTCCTTCGCCTCTACGAACAGATGGCCGAGCCCAAGTGGGTCATCTCCATGGGCTCCTGCTCCAACACCGGGGGCATGTACGACGTCTACAGCGTGGTCCAGGGGGTGGACCAGATCCTGCCGGTGGACGTCTATGTCCCCGGATGCCCCCCGCGACCCGAAGCCCTCATGCAGGGGCTCGTCATCCTCCAGGAAAAGATCCAGAGCGAAAAGCCCACTCGGAGGCTGCTTCGCCTGGCCGGCGGCAGCCAGGGAACAGAGAGACCCGTGCTCGCGGACGGTCGGTCCAAATCACGGGATTCGAGAGGACCGGGCTGCGAGGGAACACTCAAAAGAGGCACGAGCGTCAGCACGCCGCGCTTCTGGGGAAGCCGCACCGACGTGATGTGGACGCCTCCGGCGCGGCGCATCGAGCTGACAGCCCGCGACCGATCCCTCGGTGCAGTCCTGCACGAACGGTTCGGAGACGGCATCGTTCAGGAACAACAAACGTCGGACATGATGACGCTGCACGTCGAACCGGGCCGTTTCAAGGACGTCCTGCGGTTCCTCAAGCACGAGGCCGAGCCCAGATTTCAGCGGTTGGACGATCTCACGGCCGTCGACGAATCGGCTCGCAGGGAGCGGATTCGGGACCGGAGCTTCGACCAGGCCGTCACGGACATCGGGGCCGCGGGGCGGCTCGGCGAAATGGCCCGGCGGCCGCTTCCCGATTATTCCCTGGTAGCCCATCTCCTCTCCTTCGATGCAGCCAGCCGCCTGCGAATCAAGGTGGGGCTGAACGGAGAGAGCCCCACGGCGCCGAGCATCACGGACATCTGGCCTTCCGCCAACTGGTACGAGCGGGAGGTGTTCGACATGTTCGGCATCCGCTTCGACGGACACCCGAATCTACGGCGCCTCATCATGCCGCACGACTGGGAGGGTCATCCTCTGAGGAAGAGCCACCCCGGGCGGGCGACGGAGATGCCTCCCTTCACCCTGGCTGACGCCCGCGAAAAGCAGCCCCTGGATGCCCGGCTTGCCATGGAAAAGGACCGCCGCCTGCCCGAAGGCGAGCAGGAGCTCGTGATCAACATCGGGCCCCACCACGTGAGCACCCACGGCCTGCTGCGCTGCATCGTCTCCCTCGTGGGAGAAGAGATCACGGGGCTCGACCTCGACATCGGCTACCATCACCGGGCCGCTGAAAAGCTCGGGGAGAGGCAGTCGTGGCACCAGTTCATCCCGTACACGGACCGCGTCGACTACCTGGCGGGGAGCGCCAACGAGCTTCCCTACGTGCTGGCGGTGGAGACCCTGGCGGACATCCAGGTCCCCGAGCGGGCCCAGGTGATTCGCGTCCTGCTGAGCGAGCTTTTCCGGCTGAGCAACCATCTGGTCTGGTTCGCCACTTTCGCCCACGACCTGGGGGCCATCACGCCCAATTTTTACACCTTCGCCGAACGGGAGACGATCCTCGACATCGTGGAGCTCATCACCGGCGGACGGCTGCACCCGGCGTGGTTTCGACTGGGCGGGGTCGCTGCCGATCTGCCGGAAGGTTGGAAGGAGGCCGTGGACAGCCTCGTCAAGATCTTCCCCCGGCGCCTCGACGAATATGAGCGTCTGACCCGGAGAAACCCCATATTCCTGGCTCGAACCCAGGGGGTGGGCCGGATTTCACGGGAAGAGGCCATGGACTGGGGCGTCACCGGGGCCAATCTGCGGGCGTGCGGCCTGGAATGGGATCTGCGCAGGAAGATGCCCTACTCCGGCTATGAGAATTTCGATTTCGAGGTGCCCACGGCCACCGAGGGGGACTGTTACGCCCGCTACCTCGTGCGGGTCGAGGAAATGCGGCAGAGCCTGAGGATCATCGAGCAGGCCGCGGCGAATATGCCGGCGGGGCGCGTCATGACGGACGACTACCGGTACGTGATTCCCGATCGCCGGGACATGCTCCGGGACATCGAGAGTCTCATCCACCATTTCATCAACGTGACCCGGGGGCCCAAGGTGCCCCGGGGAGAAGCCTACGTGTCCTGTGAGATTCCGAGGGGGGAGCAGGGCTACTATGCCGTGAGCGACGGTCTCGGATCGGCATACCGTCTGCGCATCCGCGGCCCCGGATTCGCCAACGTGCAAGTCATGCCCCTCATGACCGTCGGCGGAAGCATCGCCGACCTCATCGCAGTCATCGGTTCACTGGACTTCATCCTGCCGGACATCGACCGGTGAGCGTTTCAGAACCATCGGGTGCGAGCCTATGCTGAGTTGGATCGCCGGATTCATTCTGCTCATGATCAAGCTGGTCGCCGTGCTCCTGTTCCTCCTGATGGGAGCCGCCTACCTCGTGTGGGTGGAGCGCAAATTCCTGGCGCGGCTGCAGATCCGCTACGGCCCCAACCGCGCGGGGAAATACGGCCTGCTGCAGCCCATTGCGGATGTGGTCAAGATGCTGACCAAGGAGGACACCGTTCCTCAAGGCGCCGACCGCGTGTTCTTCATGCTGGCGCCGGCCGTGGTCGCCGGGACGGCCTTCCTGATGTTCGCCGTGGTCCCCCTGGGAAGGGACCTCGCGCTTTGGGGCGCCACGATTCCCATGGTCATTGCGGATCTCAACATCGGCATCCTTTTCGTCTTCGCCATGTCGTCGCTCGGGGTTTACGGGGTGGCCCTCGGCGGCTGGGCTTCCAACTCCAAGTACAGCCTGCTTGGCGGCATACGGGGCGCGGCCCAGATGATCAGCTACGAGCTGTCGCTCGGGCTTTCGCTGGTTCCCATCGTGATGCTGTCCCACTCCTTCAGCCTGGTGGACATCGTGCAGGCCCAGGAGAAGGTCCCGTTCGTTCTCGTGCAGCCTCTGGCCTTCGTGATCTTCGTCATCAGCGCCATGGCGGAGGCCAAACGGATCCCCTTCGATCTCCCCGAGGCCGAAAACGAGCTGAACGCCGGTTTCCACACGGAATACAGCGGCATGCGATTCGGCCTTTTCTTCCTCGGCGAATACGTGAACATGATCGTGCTGGGCGCCATCATCGCGGTGCTCTTCCTGGGCGGGTGGCGCGGCCCCGTGCTGCCCCCGTTCGTGTGGCTGGTGATCAAGATCGTCCCCGTCGCCCTCTTCATGATCTGGGTGCGGGGAACCCTGCCGCGCCTGAGGTACGATCAGCTCATGACCCTGGGCTGGAAGGTGCTGATCCCCGCGGCCCTGGTCAACATCGTGGTGACAGCGGCCGTGGGGCTGTTGTGAGTTTGCTGGTTTCTTGAAGCCCATTTTTCACCGCAGAGGCGCCAAGGACGCAGAGATCAGAATTCTTTGCGGGTTTCCTCAACGAGCTCTGCGCCTCTGTGGTAAATGATTTCAGGGGTTGAAACCCCGTTGAGGAGGAAAGTCCAAGCACATGGAATCGGTCTGGGATGCAGTCAAGGCTCTGGGATCGGGGTTCGCCACCACGTTCATGCATTTGTTCCGGAAGCCCATCACCGAAGAGTACCCTGAATTCAAGCGGACGCTTCCGGCCCGCAGCCGGGCCCGTATCATCCTGACGCGCGACCCCGATGGCGGTGAGCGCTGTGTGGCCTGCTATCTTTGCTCAGCGGTCTGTCCCGTCAACTGCATTTCCATGGAGTCTGCCGAGAAGGAAGACGGGCGCCGCTATGCTGCGTGGTTCCGCATCAATTTCGGGCGCTGCATCTATTGCGGGCTTTGCGAGGAGGCCTGCCCCACGGCAGCCATCCAGTTGACGCCCGACTACGAATTCTGCAAGCAGGACATTCTCTCATTCGTCTACGAGAAGGAGGATCTCCTGGTGGACCACCAGGGAAAAGACCCGGAATACAATTTCTACAGGTATGCGGGCATCGCGACGGCAGTGGCGGACAAGGGGGAGCACACCAACGAGGACGCCCCCGTCAGCATCCGGAGCAACATCACCTAACCGCTCTGAAAAGTCTCGAGTTACGGGTTTCGAGTTTCTAGTTGAAAACCAGCCCCCAATGCGCCTTTTCATTGTTTGGGGTGGCCCGAAGGGGCATGAGGGACTGCTAACAGCTAAGGGCTAATTCCTCAATATTGGATTAAGGCTACCCATGACACTTTACGGATTGCTTTTCTATGTCATCGCAGCGGTCATCGTCGCCGCAACGGGCATTGCCGTGACCCGGCGCAACCTCGTTCACGCGGTCGTCTACCTGATTTTCTCCTTCCTGGGCAGCGCCATGCTCTTCTATCTTCTGGGTGCGCCGCTCCTGGCGGTCCTGGAGGTGATCATCTACGCGGGTGCCATCATGGTGCTCTTCCTGTTCGTGGTCATCATGATCAAGCCGGAATCCCATGGCGAGATGATGTTTTCCTGGAGTCAGTGGGCTCCCGCTGCCGTCTTCAGCGCCGTGTATGTTGTCGTCACGATTCTCATGGTAGCATCGGCGCCGGGGACCGAGGCTCCGCTCGCCATGCTCTGGGCCTCCCCGCGAGAGTTTGCACTCTATGTCTTTCAGCACCACTGGTTTCTCATTGAGGTGGTGTCGCTCCTGCTGCTCGTCGCGCTCATGGGAGCCCTGCGGCTGGGGAAGGGTAAGGGGAAATCACAGGTCGAGGTTGAGCTATGATCGTGCCGTTTGGCCATGTCCTCCTGCTGGCTGGAATCCTTTTTGCCCTGGGAATGTTCTGCGCCCTGGCTCGGCGCAACCTGATCATGATCGTGCTCGGCATCGAAATCGCCCTCAACGCCGCATCCATCGCCTTCGTGGGCTCGGCGCTCCACTGGAAGAGCATCGAGGGCCAGGCGCTGGTGCTCTTCATCCTGGCCGTGGCGGCCACGGAGGTCTCCGTCGGACTGGCCGTGATCGTCTACGCGTTCCGGCGGTCGGGCTCCTTTGACCCGAACACGTACAACCTGCTGAAATAGGAAATAAGATGACCATGTCCTGGGCTGAAAACGCAGCGATTCCGGCCGTCCTGGCGGCCACAGTCCTGCCGCTCCTGGCCTTTGCCGCGATTTTGCTCTTCGCACGCTCGCGCCCCCGGCTCTCGGCCCGCCTTTCCATCGGGGCCGTGACGGTCTCCCTGGGCTGCGCCCTTTTTCTCCTGGCCGGCCACTGGCGCATGGAAAAGCCCGTCCAGGTCACGGTCCGATGGCTGGTCTCGAGCTCCGTCGAGATCCCCTTCGGTTTCCTGCTGGACCCCCTGAGCCTCCTCATGCTGGCCATCGTGGCCGTCATCAGCTTCCTCGTCCAGGTTTACTCGCTCGGCTACATGGCCGGCGACCCGGGCTATTCGCGCTACTACGGCTTCATGTCGCTTTTCGCCTGGGCCATGATGAATCTGACCGTGGCCCCCACCCTGCTTCAGCTCTTCATCTTCTGGGAGCTGGTGGGGCTGGCTTC
>JBFYYO010000180.1:0-8330 GCA_041310025.1 Syntrophobacterales bacterium | reverse complement strand
CCAAAAAAGGCTTTCTCGCCCGCCTTCTTTCCGGGTACGGGAATGAGCCGCGTGGCCGTGGTCTTCTTGTTGATGACGCCGATGGCCATCTCGTCGGCGATGATGGCGGCCAGCGTTGCAGCGGATGCCTCACCCGGCAACGCCACCATGTCCAGCCCCACGGAACAGACGCTGGTCAGAGCCTCCAGCTTCTCGAGGGAGAGGTGGCCTTGGCGGGCCGCTTCGGCGATGTTCAAATCCTCGCTCACGGGGATGAAGGCTCCGCTGAGACCTCCCACGTAAGAACTGGCGAAAGCGCCGCCTTTCTTCACGGCGTCGTTCAACATAGCGAGGACCGCCGTGGACCCGGGGACGCCGATGCTCTTCAACCCCAGGCTCTGGAAGATCTCCCCCACGCTATCTCCCACATTGGGCGTCGGAGCCAGGGAGAGGTCCACGACTCCGAAGGTGACCCCCAGCTTGGCGGCCACCTGCCTGCCGATGATCTCCCCGACCCGTGTCACCTTATAGGAAGTCCGTTTGATGATCTCAGAGAGCTGGCCCAGGTCCAGCCCGGGGTTCCCGTCGCGGGCGCGGTCGATGGCTTTCTTGACGACTCCCGGTCCGCTCACCCCGACGTTGATGACGGCATCGGGCTCTCCGACTCCCAGGTAGGCCCCGGCCATGAACGGGACGTCCTGGGGAATGTTGGCAAAGACGCACAGCTTGGCGCAGGCGATGCCGTCAGAGCTTGCGGTCAGCTCGGCGGCTCGCTTGATGGTCCGGCCCATGAGCGCCACGGCGTCCATGTTGATGCCCGCATGGGTCGAGGCCACGTTGACGGTGGCGCAGACCCGATCCGTGGAAGCCAGGGCTTCGGGAATGGCCTCGATGAGCGCCCGGTCTCCCGTGGTCATGCCCTTTTCCACGAGGGCGCCGAAGCCGCCGATGAAATCGATCCCGATCTCCCTGGCGGCGTGGTCCAGGGTCTCGGCGATCTCGACCATCTCTGATGCGGAGAAAGGACAGGCTGCCACGGCCACGGGACTCACGCTGACGCGTTTGTTCACAATGGGGATGCCGTACTTGACGGCCACCTCGTCGCATGTCCCGACGAGGCTCCCGGCCAGTCGGTTGATCTTGTCATAGACTTTCAGCTTGAATCGCTGCAGGTCGTCGCTGGCGCAGTCGAAGAGGCTGATCCCCAGCGTGACGGTGCGCACGTCCAGGTGCTCGTTCCGGAGCATCTCAAAGGTGGAAATGACTTCTCGATCGGTCAGCATGGTTTGTTCCTGTGTTCCTATACCCGGTGGATCTGTTCGAAAATATCCCTGTGCTGCAGGCTGACATCGAGCCCCAGCTCTCCGGCGCGCTTGACGAGGGCGGCGCGGAAGGCGGCCTGATCCGTCTTACCGGGGATGTCCACTTCATAGATCATGACGTTCCGCCTGGGGTCGTCGCCTCCACGAAAAGCGGCCTGCAGGTTGGTGATGTTGATGCGGTAGGCGCTCAGCAGAGCGGTGATTCCGGCCACGAGCCCCAATCGGTCCGGCCCCATGGTGGTGATGACGAAGGGCTCCGTCTCCACGGGGGCCTGCACTCCTCCGCCCTCCATTTCCTTCAGAAAGACCGAAAGACCCTCCGGGAGGAGCCTCTGTTCCAGGGCCTTCCGCAGTTCTTCCTCATTCATTCCCGGCGGCATTGTGGTGATGAAGATCCCGGCGAATTCGGTCTGAAGAATGGTCTGGCTCACGTCCTCGATGTTGCACCGGGAGTCGTAGAGGGCTTTGGACACCGCAGCGACGATCCCCGGCCTGTCATGCCCCAGTACGGTGATGATGTATTTCTTCATGGAAAAGGCATCCTCGTTCAATGCTCCGGGGGGGCTCACCTTTAGACCCAAAGATTCTGCCCTGTCCGGGTGACGACCATGGTGGCGCCGGCCGTTCGGATAGGGTGGTGGTCTCATGCAGGGCCTCACTCGATTGAGATTTCCCTTTATTGCTTTTGCGGGAAATGAGCAATAAACAAAATCGTGTCAGCGACCATGATTCTCCAAAGGTGTGCAGCTAGCTTCAGGCCCTCCGCTCCCGCAGGTCCATGGATTCATGGCTCCTTCGGCTCTTTGGCGTCGTGCCGCACTTGGCTCTCCGGGCCGGGGAGAGGATATAAATGCAGGCTCGGGTTTGACTTTCTGCAATGAGGATGCTTAAATGCATTTTAAGTATTTCGGCGGGAGCGTCTTCGGGCTCTTAAAATGGTTTCCTCCCCTCCTCGCACCTGCCTTAAACCCCATCGATCACTGACCTTTTTCGTTCAGCACGTTGATCATCTGCTGCAGCGCGTCCGGTCGGAGGCGATGTATTTGGCCGATCGCGGCTCATGTGCTGTGGCGAAAGCGCTTGGACGAGAACCCGTCTTTCAGTGTTTTGCGTCTCAGATTTCAATCAGGTACCAGCCTGTTCGAACCTGCTGGCCGGGCACGGGGAGGGACACCTCCCTGCGTGCATCTGCAGCCCCATGGTTTGAATACGGCAACAGGAAGGATTCAAATCTTAATGTCTTTTGAAGAACTGCAACTGGCACCACCCATTCTCAAAGCTCTCGCCCAATGCGGGCACAGCCACCCCACTCCCATACAGACCCAGTCCATTCCCATGGTCATGGCCGGGCACGATCTCATTGCATCGGCTCAGACCGGTACGGGAAAAACGGCGGCTTTCGTTCTGCCGGCGCTCCAGCGACTCATCGCGTCCCCCTCGGGCCGCAAACCGGGTCTGCGGGTGCTCGTGCTGACCCCCACCCGGGAGCTCGCCACCCAGATCACCACGGCGACCCGGTCCTATTCGAAATACCTCAAGGTTCACAGCGTCGCCATCTATGGAGGCATGCCATTCGGCGACCAGATCCGGGCGCTGGCCCAGCTGCCGGACATGATCGTCGCGACGCCGGGTAGACTCATTGACCACATCTGGCGCGGCCGCATCGACCTGTCCCAGGTGGAAATGTTCATCATGGACGAGGCGGACCGCATGCTCGACATGGGGTTCATCGAAGACATGGAATTCATCTCCGACGCGATGCCGGCGGATTGCCAGACCCTTTTGTTCGCGGCCACCATGGGCGACGCCACGACTCGGCTTGCCGGGAAATTCACCCGGAATGCCGAGCGGGTCGAAATCGCTCCCGGCAAGGTGACCCATGACCAGATCGAGCAGCGGCTCCACATGGCCGACGGGCTTCAGCACAAGCATCGCCTCCTGCGCAGCCTGTGCGAGGATTCCGCCATGACGCGGGCCATCGTGTTCTCCGCGACCAAGCGGGATGCCGACAGCCTGGCGCGGGAGCTCGCCTCCGAAGGGCACACTGCATCCCCTCTTCACGCGGATATGACCCAGTCGGCGCGCAACAAGACCCTCGCGGACATGCGCCGGGGCAAGATCCGCCTCCTGGTGGCAACCGACGTGGCGGCTCGCGGTCTGGATATCACGGGCATCAGCCACGTCATCAACTTCGACCTGCCGCACTCCGCCGAAGACTACGTCAATCGCATCGGGAGAACCGGTCGGGCCGGCGAGTCGGGCGTGGCCATATCCCTCGCATCCAGGGGAGACTTCCCTTATCTGGATCGCATCGAGCGCTATCTCGGGGAAAACCTTGCCGTCCATGTCATACCCGGGCTTGAGCCTGTGCATCCGGTCAGCCGCGGCAGTGGTGGGCAGAAGGGCGGGGCAAAGGCTCCTGGAAAAGGCAACGGAAGCTCTGGTCGGACTGGCAAGAGGCCATTCGGAAGCAATTCGAAGGCTTCCGGAGGACCCAGTGGACCGGGAGGCGAGGCGGCAGGAAAGGCGAAGCACACAGCCCAACCGCCGCGGCCGAGGAATGGGAGCGGAGAGGACAGACGGACGGTTTCAAGCCCTGCGCCGGCCTCTGCAGCGCGGAAGCCGAAAAGAAAAAGTCCCGTTCAGCGCCCCCATGAGACCGTCAAGGAGCGTTCCGTCTCATGAGCCGGGTGAGCTCCCTGTCGAACGCATCCGAAAACCGCTGCTTGTCTTTTTGAGAAAACTGCCTGGGGCCGGGCGTGATGACGCCGGCCTCACGGATGTCCTGCATGAAATTCCGAATGGAGAGCCTCTCCCCCATGTTGCCCTCGGTGAAGAGCTCTCCACGAGGAGTCATGACCACCACCCCTTTGGGAATCAGGGCGGACGCGAGGGGGATGTCCTGAGTGACCGCCAGGTCGCCTGCTTCCGCAGATTGCGCGATATGCTCGTCTACGGCTTCAGGATCCTTCGCCAGGCGAACCGTGGAGAGAAAGGCCGAATCCGGAAGGCCGATGTGCTTGTTGGCCACAAAAACCGCATGAATTTTCAGGCGTCTTGCCGTCCGGACGATCAGTTCCTTGATGCTGCCCGGGCAGGCGTCCGCATCCACCCATATCTTCATTTTTGACAGTTCCGATCTTCAGGTTTCGAGTTTCGGGTTGCCCCCCCACGGTTCTCACCACGTCATACCCTAGTCGATAATCGGCATTACTCGCAACACACGTTGCCTAACTCGAAACGCGAAACTCGAAACCTTTCTAACCCACCCCGGTTCTCTTCCCTGAGCGCCGTTGTTTGCCCCGGCACCCGATCTGTGCTATCCGTAAGGAACGATCACTGCAATTCCCTTTCTCGTGAATCATGTGGAGGATGAGACGTCATGGCTGAAGAGCTTCGCTGGTTCAAGACTCACTGCGCACGGATGGATCATGGGGGCTGCGCCCTGCTGGTCGGGGTCCGGGACAACCAGATCGTTCAGATCAAAGGGGATCCCGACGGGTACCTGAACCGGGGTTACACTTGCCTCAAGGGAAGGGTTTCGGCCGACCGGCTCACCCACCCGGATCGTCTGAAGCACCCGCTCAAGCGTGCGGGGAAGCGGGGGGAAGGGAAGTGGCGGCGCATTTCCTGGGGGGAAGCTCTCGACGAAACCGCTGGAAGCCTGCTTCGCATCAAGGACGAGCACGGCGCGCGGGCGGTGGGGTTCGGAGTCGGCATGCCCAAGGGGCTCGAGCATTTCGTCCTGATCCGGCTGGCCAACCTGTTCGGCTCCCCCAACGTCATCGCCAGCCAGGATGTGTGCCACGCTCCGCGGGAGATCACGGGAGTCCACACCTGCGGGTTCTACCCGGTGGCCGACCTCCACAATCCCACGCGGCTTGTTCTCTCGTGGGCCAGCAACCTCCTCTCCACCAGCGAGGAGGGGCAGATCGCCAGCCTTCTGCTCGATCAGGTGAAAAACGGGGCCAAGCTCATTGTGGTCGACCCCCGCCGGACGGAGCTGGCCGAGAGGGCCGACCTGTGGCTTCAGCTTCGTCCCGGTACGGCACAAGCCCTGGCTCTCGGGTTCATGCACGTCATCATCCAGGAGGGACTCTACGACAAGGAATTTGTCAAACATTACGCGCACGGGTTCGAGGACCTGGCGTCTCATGTGAAGTCCTTTACCCCGGAGGTCGTGGCCGAAATCACCTGGGTGCCGGCCGACCTGATCCGGCAGGCCGCGAGGCTCTATGCGGAAGCGAAGCCGGCGGCCCTCCAGTGGGGGAATGCCATCGAGCACGACATCCACGCCTTCGATGCGACGCGATCTCTGGTCTGCCTGATGGCCGTCGCGGGAAACCTCGAAGTGCCGGGAGGCAACGTCAACGCCCACGACCCGAAGATCATGGGCCTCGGCGAGTTCGTGCGCGCCGACCTCATTCCGGACAAGCGCAAGGAGATGATCAGCGCCCACCATCGCGTCATCCCGAGGCTCATGACTGTGGCCCCGGCCTTCTTCCGCAAGGCGGTGCTCGAAGGCACACCCTACCCCGTCAGGGGCTACTACGGCATGTGCACCAATCCCCTCGTGGCCTGGGCGGAAAGCCGGGTGACGTACGAATCCTTCATGAGCCTCGATTTTGTGGCGGTTGCGGACCTGTTCATGACGCCCACGGCGGCGATGGCGGATATCGTCTTCCCTGTGGCTCATCAGTTTGAAATGAACGACATCGGCCATTACGGCATCGGACACGGGATGATCCTCGCCCGACCGAAGATTGTGGATCCCCCCGCGGAGTGCTGGCCCGACATGAAGATCATGAACGAGCTCGGCAAGCGGGTGTCGCCGCCCGAGCTCTGGCATGACGATCACGAGGCCTTCTTGGACGACTTGGTGAGACCGGCAGGACTGACTTACAGCCAGTTTGTCGAAAAGGGTTACTTGAAAGGACCGGACCGTTTCCAATCATACATCGAAAAGGGTTTTCGAACGCCCACGGGAAAAGTCGAGCTGAGGCTCAGCACGGCCGAGAAGTTCAAACTGAAGCCGCTGCCGGACTATTCGGGCCTGCCGGAAGAGGAGGATCCCGAGCTCCCTCTGATTCTCATCAGTGCCAAGAGCCGGTACTATCTGCTTTCGTCCTACCGCTGGGTGGAGAAGCTTCGGGAGAAGCGGCCGCACCCCATCGTGGAGATCCACCCGGAGACGGCGGCGGCTCATGGGATCGGCGACGGCGATCCCGTTGTCATCGAAACCCGGTACGGCTCCATCACCCAGGTGGCACGAGTGACCGACATCGTTCACCCGAGGGTGTTGAGTGCGGCGCTCGGCTGGTGGTTTCCGGAAGGAGACCCCTCGAGCCAGTTCGAGTGGCAGAAATCCAATTTCAACATGCTGACGTCCATCGGAAAGCTCGGCAGGGAGTTTGGGACTCCCAACATCAAGAACCTCCCCTGCAGGATACGCAAGGGGTCTTGAAGGAATCAGCAGACGAGAGGAGAAGAGGCTATGGCAGACCTGAGTGTGAAGGAAATGGCCGATTTCATTCGAAATGAGGTGAGGATCAAGACCCTTCCCATTGCGGTGAAGTTCCTGAAAGACAAGGCGCAGTTTCCGGAAAAGACCCGTCAGCCTTCCGTTGCCCTGGGAAAACGGGTGACCATCTGCCAGGGCGTTACCATGGCGCGAAGCTACGGTTGGACGGTGGGTCTCACCCGGGAGGACCTCGTCTGTGTGCCGGCCATGATCGCCTTCGGGTTCACCGATTCCCCGAATCAGGCCGAATCGCTCACGCGGCTCTTCTGTGAGATCGACTTCGCTTCGTCCGAGGAAGGGGCCCGCAAAGAGATGGATTCCATGCACCGGTTCGAGAACCGGGAATACGAAGCCATGGTGCTCGCACCCCTGGCTAAGAATCTCTTTGAGCCGGACACCATCGTGGTCTTCGGGAACCCCGCCCAGATGATGCGGTTCATCCAGGCCTGGACGTATGTCAAAGGGGGACGCGTGGCCGGGAATTTCGGGGGGAAGGTGGAGTGCGACGAGTACCTGATCGCTCCGTTCAAAACTCAGGCCGCCCGGGTGTCCATTCCCGGAAACGGCGACCGCATCTTTTCCGGAACCCAGGATGATGAGATGGCCTTCTCCATTCCGGGAGCGGATCTGAACGATCTGGTTCGCGGTTTGGCTGAGTCCGGCAAGAAGATCGGCGCGCGGTATCCCGTGCCGCCCTACCAGAACTTCCAGCCTGAATTCCCCAAGGCGCACGTCAACCTGGGAAAGGAGCTCGGGATCTTCTGACCGCGTTGCCGCACAGGTGAGTATACTCGTTCAGGCTGACATCTCACTTTTTTTTGACTCGCGCAGAGACGCAGAGGAATGCTATGAATAGGAGGTCTTTGCGTTCGTCCGGGTTTTGCGTGATAATCGGTGAAATCATCCTTAACCGGTATACCACGACAAACCAATCCGGGTGGAATTCCAGAGTAGGGTGGGCAAGGGTTCCATCTTGCCCACCGTGGTTGCCGTGAAGCCCCGTTTTCGGGTGGGCAGCGCTACGGCTTTCACCCCCAAGGAAGCCTCGTGGTTCTCAGGATTTCTGCATGGCCTCGGCACGCCGCGCCAGCTCATCGGGATCCACATCCTCAATGTGGGTGGCGATCCACCAGGTATTTCCGACCGGGTCCTTGACGGCGGCGGCGCGGTCTCCCCAGAAGTGGTCGGTGGGCTCCATGATGGATTCACCGCCCGCATCCAGGGCGGCCCGGTAGGTGGCGTCCGTATCGGGCACGTAAAGGTAGAGGGCTGAATAGGACGGGGGCATGTCATCCGTCAACTCGCCCATCATATAGGCGGAATCCCCGATCTTCATCTCCGCATGCATGATGTTTCCATCCGGAAGGGTGAAGTGCTCGGATTGGCAGGACTTCTTAAGATGCACTGGACGCTGCCCGGCTATCAACCGGATTTTTGTCCTCCGGGCGGAGCACTCGTATTCGAACTGCGACAGTCGAAAAGTTCGCAAGAGTATCTTGTTCGCGCGT
>JBFYYO010000179.1:0-8446 GCA_041310025.1 Syntrophobacterales bacterium | reverse complement strand
CGACATGAAGAAAGACCCCCTCTGGTACAAGGATGCCATCATCTACGAGCTCCACGTGAAAGCATTCCACGACAGCAGCGGCGATGGCATTGGGGATTTCAAGGGGCTCATGGAGAAGCTCGATTATTTGGAGCATCTTGGGATCACGGCTGTTTGGCTGCTCCCCTTTTATCCATCTCCGCTGAAGGACGACGGCTACGATATCGCCGATTACCGAGGCATCCACTCGAGTTACGGCTCCCTCAAGGATTTCAAGCTCTTCGTCCGCGAAGCTCACCGGCGGGGTATTCGCGTCATCACCG
Organism: Syntrophobacterales bacterium; assembly: GCA_041310025.1. Lineage (GTDB taxonomy): Bacteria > Desulfobacterota > Syntrophobacteria > Syntrophobacterales > Syntrophobacteraceae > JALOOX01. Next base: position 8,144 of record JBFYYO010000179.1, on the reverse strand, counting down.
AGCTGGTGGTCAACCACACCAGCGAACAGCATCCCTGGTTCCAGGCCTCCCGAAGAGCAAAACCCGGCTCAGCTCGCTGGAATTATTATGTCTGGAGCGATACGGATACCCGGTACCCCGAGACGCGCATCATCTTCACCGACACCGAAACCTCCAACTGGGCCTGGGACCCGGTGGCGGGGGCCTACTACTGGCATCGCTTCTTCTCCCACCAGCCGGATTTGAACCTGAACAACCCGCAGGTGGTGAAATCCGTCACCAAGATCCTGGATTTCTGGCTCCGGATGGGAGTCGACGGCCTCAGGCTGGATGCCGTGCCTTACCTGTGCGTTCGCGAAGGGACCAACAACGAGAACCTGCCCGAAACCCATGAGGTGATCCGGCAGTTCCGCAAATATGTGGACGACCATTTCGAGGACCGGATGCTCCTGGCCGAAGCGAACCAGTGGCCCGAGGACGTGGCCCACTACTTCGGCAATGGAGACCAGTGCCACATGGCGTTTCACTTCCCGCTCATGCCCCGTATGTTCATGGCCATCCGGCAGGAGAACCGGGAGCCCATCACGGAAATCCTCAAGCGGACCCCCGACATCCCGTCCAACTGCCAGTGGGGCCTCTTCCTCAGGAACCACGACGAGCTGACCCTCGAGATGGTCACCGACGAGGAGCGGGACTACATGTATCGCGAGTATGCCAAAGACCGTCGCATGCGGCTCAACCTGGGGATTCGCCGGCGCCTGGCCCCCCTCGTCGACAACAGCCTCAGGCGGCGGGAGCTGCTCCACAGCCTGCTCTTTTCTTTTCCGGGGACCCCGATCATCTACTACGGGGACGAGATCGGCATGGGGGACAACGTTCACCTGGGGGACCGCGACGGGGTGCGTACCCCCATGCAGTGGTCTGTGGACCGGAACGCCGGGTTTTCCAAAGCCGATCCTGCTCTGCTCTATCTTCCGGTCATCGTGGACCCGGTGTACGGCTACCAGGCGGTCAACGTGGAGTCGCAGAAGAGGAATCCATCCTCCTTTTTCCATTTCATCCGGCGTATGATTGCGCTGAGAAAGCAGTACAAGGCTTTCGGACGCGGGACCATGGAATTCCTGTATCCCGAGAACCGAAAGGTCCTGGCCTATCTGCGCCGCTACAACGAGGAAGTGATCCTGGCCGTCGCCAACCTGTCCCGTTTTGTTCAGCCTGCGGAGCTGGATCTTTCCAGGTTCAACGGGTGGACTCCCGTGGAGATGCTCGGGCGGGTCGAGTTCCCGACCATCGGTGAGCTTCCCTACTTCATCACCCTGGGCCCTCATGCATTTTACTGGTTTCGGCTGGACCCGCCCGTTCAACCGGTTGAAACCCGTGTCAAGGTGGCGTTCGAAAGCGCTTCGCTGCCGGTCGTTTCGCTTGAAAGGCGGGTGACGAGCCTTTTTGACCCGGAGAACCTCGGAAGGCTGGAGCATGACGTGCTCCCTCTCTACCTGCCCCGGCAGCGGTTTTTCAGGGGGAAAGCCCGGGACATGGTGGCCTGCCGCATCCTGGATTGGACCAAGCTCGGCAGCGGCTTCCAGTTTGCGCTGGCGGAGGTCACCTACGCCGACGGGGACAAGGAGACTTATGCCTTGCCCCTGAAGGTTTCGGGCGGTGCGGAAGGGCAGGGCATTCTCGAGAACCTTCCCGAGAGCGTCCTCGCCTCCATCCGGACTCCCAAGCAAACCGGAGTCCTCTATGACGCGCTCGCCGACAAGACGGCCTGCACCGACCTGGTCATGGCCATCAGCGACAGCCGCCGCTATCCCATGACCTTCAGCGGAGAGCTTGTGGCCCACGCTCTCGAAGATCCCGCGGCGATGTGCCACTCTTGCCTGAACTACGGGAATCTGCGCCATCTGGGGGCCGAACAGAGCAACACGTCGGTGGTCATCGACGAACAGCTCATCCTGAAGCTCTTTCGTCAGGTGGAGCCTGGTTTGAACCCCGACATGGAGATCGCGGCCTACTTGACGGAGAAGACCGATTTCAGTCACATCGCTCGTGTGGCCGGCACCATGGTGTACCGGTCCAGTGAAGGGGTCGAGTCCACGGTGGCCCTCCTCCAGCGGTTTGTGCCCAATGACGGGGATGGATGGGTTTTCACTCAGAAATCGCTGGATCGCTATTTCGACGAGGTTCGCAGAATCCCGATGGATGCCCCGCCTCCCGAGATTTCGCAAGGATCTTTCTGGGAACTGGTGGGAAGGAGTCTGCCGGACATCCTCTTGCCCCTTTTCGGGGAGTATCTGGCGGACATTCGGAAGCTGGCCCTGCGGACGGCGCAATTCCACCTGGCCCTGTCCAGGGAGAGGCGGAACAAGCAGTTCACGCCTGAACCGCTGGGAGGCGATTACATCGAAGTCCTGGCCGAAGGGTTTTCGCAGCAGTGCCGCCGCTCCATGGACCTCCTGCACGCCAGGCTGTCGGACCTCTCCGGCGAGACCCTGAGCATGGCCAACAAGGTGCTGGAGAAGTCGCCGCCACTTCTGGGCGTTTTCCAGAAGCTTCATGACCTGAAAACCGCCGCCATGCGCATCCGCTGCCATGGTGACTACCACCTGGGCCAGGTGCTCCGGACTGAAGGGGATTTCGTGCTCCTGGATTTCGAAGGCGAGCCCCTGAAACCCATGCGTGAGCGCCGCGAGAAGCAGACACCCGTGAAAGACCTGGCGGGGATGATGCGCTCGTTCAGCTATGCGGTCTACAGCTGGCTCCTCAGCCAAACCCGCGAGGACGAGGCCTCCTTCCATCGTCTCAAGCCGTGGGCGGAGGCCTGGGAGCAATGGGTCTCCTCGGCCTTTCTCGATGCCTATCTGCAGGCCGCTCGCGGCGCCCCGTTCATTCCCAGACGCCCGGAGATTCTGGAGGCACTGCTGCAGGCGTTCCTCCTGGACAAAGCGCTCTATGAGCTCCAGTATGAAATCAACAACCGTCCGAACTGGCTTCCGATCCCGCTCCACGGGATCCTGAGCTTCCTGGAGGCCGGCGGAACGAGGAGGGGATAATCATGAATGAAAAGAAACAGCAATTTCTGACGGAATACGATCTTTACCTCTGGAGTGAAGGGAACCATCACCGGGCCTGGGAAAAGATGGGCGCCCATCTCGTCGAGGTGGACGGGGCGACGGGGACGCGCTTTGCCGTATGGGCCCCCAACGCTCGGTCCGTTTCGGTCATCGGCGACTTCAACGGTTGGGACGATACAGCCCATTACATGAACAACCTGGGGGACTCGGGTGTGTGGGAGCTTTACATCCCGGGGGTGGGGCAGGGGGCTCTCTACAAATATGCCATTCATTCCCAGTGGGACGGATACCGGGCCGAGAAGACGGACCCCTTCGGCTTTGCCTGTGAGATCCGGCCTCAGACGGCTTCCATGGTATGGGACATTTCGGGCTACTCCTGGGGCGATGCTGACTGGATGACGAACCGGGCCTCACGCCAGGGTCTGAACGCCCCCATGTCGTTTTACGAAGTCCACCTGGGGTCCTGGATGCGGGCGGAGGAGGAGGGCCGACGTTGGCTCACCTACCGGGAGCTGGCGCCGAAGCTTGCCGAATATGTGGCCGAGATGGGGTTCACCCACGTGGAGCTGCTGCCCGTGACCGAACACCCCCTGGATGCGTCCTGGGGCTACCAGACCGTCGGATATTACGCTCCCACCAGCCGGTTCGGCACCCCGCAGGACTTCATGGTTCTGGTGGATACCCTGCACCAGCATGGGATCGGGGTGATCCTGGACTGGGTGCCCGCCCATTTCCCGCGCGACGGCCACGGGCTCGGCTATTTCGACGGCACGCACCTCTACGAGCATGACGACCCCCGCAAGGCCGAGCACCAGGACTGGGGAACCTTCATTTTCAACTACGGTCGCCACGAGGTGAAGAACTTCCTGCTCTCCAACGCCCTGTTCTGGCTCGAGGAATATCACATCGACGGCCTACGCGTGGACGCCGTCGCCTCCATGCTCTACCTGGACTACTCGAGGGAGAATGGCGAGTGGATTCCCAACGAGTACGGCGGGCGCGAGAACCTGGAGGCCATCGATTTCCTGAAGCGGTTCAATGAGCTGGTCTATGCCGAGCATCCCAGCGCCATGACCATCGCCGAAGAATCCACCGCGTGGCCCATGGTGTCCCGCCCCACCTATCTCGGAGGGCTGGGATTCGGCTACAAGTGGAACATGGGCTGGATGCACGACACGCTGCTCTATCTCTCCAAGGACCCCATTCACCGCAAATTCCATCACGGCACCCTGACCTTCAGCCTCCTCTACGCTTTCCACGAGAACTTCATCCTCCCCTTTTCCCACGATGAAGTGGTTCACGGGAAAGGATCCATGATCGGGAAGATGCCGGGTGACGACTGGCAGAAGTTCGCCAACCTGCGGCTGCTTTACGGGTACATGTTTCTCCATCCCGGGAGAAAGCTCCTTTTCATGGGGAGCGAGCTCGGACAGTGGGCCGAATGGAACCATGAAGGCAGCGTCGAGTGGCACCTGCTCGACTATGAGGGGCACAGCGGAGTGCAGCGATGGGTGCGGGATCTCAACACTTTCTTTCGCGGGGAGCCGGCCGCCCACGAACTGGATTTCCAGCCCGACGGCTTTCGCTGGATCGACTGCAACGACAGCGAGCAAAGCACGCTCTCGTTCATGCGCAAGGCCCGCAATCCCGACGATGTGCTGGTGAGCGCTTTCAACTTCACACCCGTCCCTCGACACAACTACCGCATCGGGGTGCCCGCGGCCGGTTATTGGCAGGAGGTGTTGAACGGGGATGCGGAGCTCTATGGAGGAAGCGGCCAGGGCAACCTGGGCGGCGTGAGGACGACTCCGTTGGCTACTCACGGTTTCTTACAGTCCATCTGTATCACGCTGCCGCCGCTGGCCGCAGTGGTTTTCAAGCCGGCTCGGGACACCGGAGCATCCGTCGATATCCCCTGAGGTTTTTTCGGCCGCGGCATGTCGCGTTGTTCCTTGATGAATCCGCATTCGTGGCGTAATGTCTTGGAAAATCAAATGATAGCATCCCCGCAGCAGGAGGAGGACGAACATGGACCAGGATTCCCAGCGACAGGTCGCCGTCACGGATATCCGCATGCCCTTTTGGTCGATGGTGACCTTCATGGTCAAGTGGGTCATCGCTTCCATCCCTGCCTTCTTGATCCTGGGGCTGCTCTGGGTGCTCCTCATGGCCTTCTTCGGCATGTTGGGACGCATGGGAGGTTGGCGTCAATTTTGACTCAATGGGCAATGGGACGGAAGCCATGGCGAAAAAGAAATCCTGGAGAGAAAAACTGAACGGGAACCCCGATCTCCCGAGAATTCAGGAGATCACCAGTGACACGGATCCCCCGAGGCTGACGGGCTGGATGGTGATCCCGTCGCCTGGGGAGGTCTACGAGATCATGAGGCGAATTCCTGCCAGGAAGCTCATCACCGTGCAGGAGATCCGTGCGATACTGGCCAAACGCCATGGGGCCGATCTGGCCTGTCCCTTGACGACGGGGATGTTCGTCCGCATTGCCGCTGAAGCAGCCCATGAGGCAGCCGAGGAGGGCGAGCAGGAAACAGCGCCCTACTGGCGCACCCTGAAATCGGGCGGCATTCTCAACGAGAAATACCCGGGGGGCGTGAAAGAGCAGAAGCGAAGGCTCGAGGAGGAGGGGCACAAGGTCGTTCTCCAGAGCAAGCATCATTGCGTCCTCGACTATGATGATTCGTTGCTCGATGAGGATGACCTCATCGCCTGACAGGGCAGGTAATCCGACACCCCCTTTTGATTCCTCGTGAGAAGTGCTTATTATTCTGTCGCGCGGCGGCAAGCGGGTGAGCTCATCCATCCGACGGGCATCGCCCATTCCGTTCATTTGCGTTCTGTCGGAAAACCCGGCTGAGGCGTCGCGTGAGCATGAAATCCTGTCAGGCTCCGGCTGAACCGTGAACCGGAGGAAGAGGACTAACCTCAGGTCAGGAGAGAGAACAAGCCATGAGCTCCCAGAAGAAAACAGGCCGTGTGGAAGGCCTCGCCCGCAAGGAGGTAGAGGATCAACTCAGGCCCTTATTTGAAGCGCTCCCCCACAATGTGCCCATCTATCTGTTCACCCGGCGCGGGGAGAACGACGTCCTGAACGAGGCGGCCCGGGATCTGATCAGGGCCTTCCGTAACCTCAGCAGCAAGATCGAGTTTCGGGAATTCGACTTGAGCCACGAAATGGCGAAGAAATGGGGTGTCACGGCCTCGCCGACCCTTCTGTTCGACCCCGAGCATCTCGCCATCAGCTACCTGGGCGTTCCGTACGGCGAGGAGTCTCGGACCTTCATGGGCACCCTGATCCTGGTGGGGCATCGTGAAGCCAATCTCAACGAACAGTCCCGCAAGGTCGTCGAGCAGATCGATTCCCCACGGAAGATCCGGGTCTTCGTGAGCCCGACCTGCCCCTACTGCCCCGAGCAGGCCCTCCACGCCGTCAAGGCGGCGCTCCAGGTGCCGCAGCTCATCTCCGTCGAGATGATCGACATCCAGGCCAACCCTGAGCTCGCCAGCAGGTACAATGCCTTCAGCGTTCCTCAGACCTTTGCCAATGATCAGCTGATCGGGCAGGGACTGCAGCCGGAGGAGCTTTTCGCCCTGTCGCTTCTGAAGCTCGAGCCCCAGACCGTCTTCATCCCGGAGAGCGACGCCGGGGAGGTGGAGACCGATGTGGTGATCGTCGGGGGCGGCCCCGCAGGCCTCACGGCCGGCATCTACACGGTCCGAAGCGGCCTCAGGACGGCGGTGGTCGAAAAGGGACCCCTGGGAGGCCAGATCGCCACAACGCCAATTGTGGAGAACTACCCCGGGTTCACGCGCGTGGCCGGTAAGACCCTGGTGGACATCATGGTGAGCCACGCCCTTGAGTATGTCCAGATCTATCCGGGCGAGGAGGTCCTCGAAATCCAGCCGGGGCAGCCGGGCGAAAAGATCATGGTCCAGACGAGTCGGCGGCGCTTCATGACGCGGGCGGTTATCCTGGCCACGGGAGCCAGGCATAAGCACCTGGACGTTCCGGGAGAAACCGAGCTGAGCGGCCGCGGGGTGAGCTACTGCGCCACCTGCGACGGCCAGCTATTTGCCGGGAAGAGTGTGCTCATCGTGGGAGGAGGCAACACGGCCGCCACCGAGGCGCTCTACCTCCGCAATGTCGGCGTTTCCGTGACCATCGTCCATCGACGCGGCGAGCTGAGGGCTCAGGACCACCTGGTCCGCGATCTCGAGGCCAACAACATCGCGATCCTCTGGAACACGGAGGTCAAAGCCATCCGGGGTCTGGAGCGGGTCACCGAGGTCGAGCTCATCAACAACAAGACGGGGGAGGCTTTTTCCGTTCCGGCGGACGGCGTTTTCGTGGCGGTGGGCTACGAGCCCACGGTGGATCTGGCCCGCAAGATCGGGGTTGAGCTCACCCCCGACGGCTTCATCAAGCGCGACGCCCACCACCGCACCAATATTCCGGGCATCTTTGCGGCCGGCGACGTGGAAGGCGGCTACAAACAGATCGTGACCGCCGTCGGCCAGGGTTCCGAAGCAGCCCTCTCGGTCTATGAAGAATTGATGCACCCGAGCTGGAAAGAATCGCCCATCATGGCGAAGAGTGCGTGATCCTTCGGTGACTGCGGCTCATGGCACGGGAATGCCTTTGAGCAACCCCGCCCCGTCGTCATTGCCGCATGCATCTGGCGGAAATCCAGAACCATTCAAGTCCCTGGATCCCGCCAGAAGCACGCGGGGATGACACACACAGAATAATTCGTGCGAACAACTGATGACTAAATTGAGAGATTAGCTCTAATCTGATAGGTATAAGCTAAACAATTTTAGTAGTTTATCCAACAATTCATAAACTACTCAAGAATCTCGAAGACTATCTGAACACAGAACTGGGAAAGACCGACCCTCTGATTAAAATGGCAGTGGGGCATTATCAGTTTGAGTCGATCCATCCATTTTACGATGGTAACGGCAGGACAGGCAGAATAGTCAACGTTTTGTATTTGGTGCTTGAGAATCTGCTTTCGGCTCCCGTATTATATCTGAGCCGGTATATTATCCAGAATAAGGCGGATTATTATCGTT
>JBFYYO010000178.1:0-8518 GCA_041310025.1 Syntrophobacterales bacterium | reverse complement strand
CAAGGAATATCGACTGGGGTATGCCTGCGCGGACTGGATAGCCTATAAGGACAGCCGCACACTGGAAGCTCACTGAGCCCGCAGAAGGGATGACCCAACGTAGAGTGCCTGGCTGGGGGGATGAACGGCCACGGCAGCTCGTCCAGCTTTGAGGGGTGACGATGGTGTGCCCCCGTTGTGGTTCGGATGCCTTGTATCTCTACGGCCACTCCCGAAATGGCAGGCAGAGGTTCCAGTGTCTCATTTGCTCGAGACAGTTCGTCTGGCAGAAATCGAGGGCTGAAATTAGGGAGAGACCGGGATGTCCTCGCTGTGATCGAGCGATGCATGCGTATCGAGCACAAGGGAGCTGGATACGGTTCAGGTGTTCTTCCTATCCATCCTGCAGGACCTTTTTGAGAATCCGCCAGGTCTGCGACCACCGTGGTCAGCTCCCAGAATACCATGGTTCCTTGAGCCGGAGGACCGTGTCGAGACTCCAACTGACTTTTGGATTTTGCACTTCCCCCTGATCCCCCTGTTCTCTGAAGAAGGGATTTGCATGAAGGCTCCAGATCCTCTCAAGCGCCTGGCGGAAGACCAGGTTAGGATCCTCGAAGGCGGCGGGTGTACCGCAGTTTTCGGCATACCCTTCTTTGCTGCCGGCGTTTTCCTCCTGCTGGTCGGCAGTCGGGCTGTACCGATGGGGAACTCTGCGGAAGTTCCAGGATGGGCCTGGCCGGTACTCGTTTTGATGGGGCTGGTTTTTGCCACAGTCGGTGGGGGACTGGTTTTCGGTCGAAGCTGGACTACCCTGGATGCGGGGCGCCGTGTGATCCTCAGAGAGTGGGGACTGCTCATGCCCATGCGGAGTGAAGAACAGAGCCTTCACCGCTACGCTTCCATCGGTATCCGGTTTGAAGCCGGGGACTCGGATTCATCCGATCGCTACCCGGTTGTCCTGAAGGCCGTGGGCGACCAGGCGTATTTGACGATATACAGCCCGACAGAGTATGGACAAGCATTCAAATGTGCGGCTTATCTGGCTGAATTTCTCCGTTTCCCGCTCTTCGATGAAACGACCGAGCATGAGTCGGTTTTTGAGGCCGAAGGCCTGAAGGATAGCTACCAGGAGCGACTGCGTTCCCGGGGTGAGGCGAATGAGCATGCGCCGCAGCCTGCCCTGCTGCGAAGTCACGTGGATCGGTCCGGCGGAAAGACCCGGATCGTCATTCCCGGGCCGGACTTCCGGAAGTCCGCACTCCTTGGCCTTTTCATCCCCGCAGCCATATTCTGCTACGTTGTCCCGCATCTTCTCGACTTCTTCCACAGGACCCACACACCGGAAGTCGTTCAAATGTTCTTCGTGGGCTTCTTGATACTCCTGTTTGGGATTCCTCCGATTCTGGGTGTCCTCCGTTCCTTTCTATTGGCCAGGAAAGGCTGCACCACCGTAATCGCAAGCATGGAAGGGATCGAGATCGAGGAGCGGTTGATCCTGAAGACTGCCAAAACCTGGATACCCGCCGACGAGATCCTCGACCTCGATTACACTACCTCCTCGGGCGTCATGTCCGCATCCACTTCATCCGCCAGGAGGCTCTCCCGGCGATCTTCCGAGACAGAGTGGCAGTCGCGAGCCGACAGCGTGTCGGAGTCATGGTGGTTCAAGAGCTTGAAGCGGATGGCCAAATCCAAAGGGGTCATCGTGAAGGCGCGGGGCGGCATGTTCACCTTCGCTGCCGGCCTCCCCGACGAGGAGGTCTGCTATCTCCATTCTGTCGTGAAATCCGCTCTTTCCGGCAGGAGCCATGCATCAGAGGGCAACTTGAGATAATCAGAATCTGGCCTCGATCCCGGAAATGTAGCCAAGTGATGTTGTGGGAAAAGGGTGCAGACTGTAGGAGGTGCCATCAGCACTGGTGACACGACCATCTTCGGTCTTGTGGAGTATTCCTGTGTTCAAGAGCGCATGAACGTCACTGTGAACCGTTAAGGAACTGCAATGATGCATTTAATGGCGGTGACTGTTGAATTGGAGCTCATGGCGATGTTCTTGAAAAGCAGGTATCCACTCGATGCACCTTGATGGATCCGAAGCAACACGGCCATCGGCGTAAGCAGGAGGTACGTCAAAGAAAAAGGGGCTGCGAGCATCTCTCGCAACCCCTTGATTTTTCTGGTGGAGCTGAGCGGGGTCGAACCGCTGACCTCTTGAATGCCATTCAAGCGCTCTCCCAACTGAGCTACAGCCCCCGAAGTGGCCGTATGAATACAGAAAACCGCCGCCGCTGTCAATAGTTTTGTCTGGAGAATCTCGTTGACAAACAGGCTGAGGCTCGGTAGCGTTTCATTTTGCCGATTTGAAGCTGCATGGGACATGATTTCAGAAACCTGGAGGTGGGGTTCATGAAGGAGCGGTTGTTCAACTTCAACGCTGGGCCGGCTGCGCTCCCTTTGGCAGTTCTGGAGGAGATTCAGTCACAGATCGTCAATTTCCGGGGCTCCGGAATGTCCATACTGGAAGTCAGTCACCGATCCAAATGGTTCGAGGAGGTGCTCGACGACGCCATCGCGAGAGTCAAGCGTCTGCTGAAGCTGGACGACCGCTTCGAGGTCCTCTTTCTGCAGGGCGGTGCCAGCCTGCAGTTCGCCATGGTTCCCATGAACCTGGCTCTGGACGGAAAACCCGTCGACTACGTGGACACGGGGACCTGGTCCACCAAGGCCATCAAGGAAGCCCGCATTCAGAAGAAGGATGTCCGGGTCATAGCCTCCTCACAGGATAAGGAATTCACGTACATCCCGAGAGAGATCGCGGTGACCAGTGGGGCATCCTATCTGCACATCACTTCGAACAACACCATTCGAGGAACCCAGTGGAAGACCTTCCCCGAGACTCAAGGGATTCCCCTGGTGAGCGACATGTCCTCGGATGTTTTCAGCAGGGTGCTCGACCCGGCCCCCTTCGGCCTCATCTATGCCGGCGCCCAGAAGAATGCCGGACCCGCCGGGGTGACTCTCGTGGTGATCCGCAAGGACATGATCGAGCGTGCGCCGGCCGACCTCCCCACAATGCTCAGCTACAAGACGTACGCCGAGAAGAAGTCCATGTTCAACACTCCCCCGTGCTTCGCCATTTACGTACTGCAGTTGGTGGCGAAATGGCTGGAAGAGACCGTGGGGGGCATCCCTGCCATGGAGGCGGTCAATGCCCGAAAGGCAGCGATGCTCTACGATTACCTGGACAGCCAGGATTTTTATCGCGGCACTGCTGAGCCCGGGTCCCGCTCGATGATGAACGTGACCTTTCGGCTGCCCACTCCCGAGCTCGAACAGCAGTTCATCGCCGAAGCCCTGGACGCGAACCTGGGCGGGCTGAAGGGGCATCGGTCCGTGGGTGGATGCCGCGCATCCATCTACAATGCCGTTCCCACGGAAGCGGTGGAGGCATTGGTGGTGTTCATGAAGGACTTCGTCAAGAAGAACGGTTAGAAGAGCTCTCGTGAACGATGAATGGTTTCCATCTCGCGTGGAGCCGCAACGAAGGCAGAGGAACCTGTCCCAGGGTTCCTCTGCGCCCTCTGGGTCTCTGCGCGAGACAAACAACGCGAAACCCCGCGTGTCCCGACCGCGACTATCTCCAAAGATCCCGCCAAATCGGTGCATTGATCACGGCAGGAAAGCGATCATTCTTCTCGCCGTGCACTCGGCAACGTCTGCAAGCCCATCCAGAGTCGTGGGGGCCGTCATTCATGCTGGAGCAGGAACATCCGCACTGCGAGAGACAGTCCAAGCCAGCAGCCCGATATGACCACTGAACACCAGGCTGCCCGCGCTGCTCCGGGGGGGAGCCACCTCTTCTGGAGAATAAGGCCCACGGAGATGACGTGCAATGGAACGGGCAGCCTGAGAGCGAGGACCCACGCCGTCTTGATCCAAGAGCCCTCTGCGCCGGGGAGGCCACCTGTCGTGAGGGAGCCATCCAGCAACCTCACGAAAAGCCGGATGAGAAGGTATATTCCAACCAGAACGACTCCGCCTGCCGCGGCTCTCACAACAAGCCGGTACTTCTCGGGATCCAGCCTGGGCATCATCGACCCCTCTATGGCTTCACCGGGTCCAGGCACGGCAGCCCACTCGAGAGACCGTCACCGGGTCGACCCATTGTCCGGATCGAGGCGACGATCCGGGAGATGCTTGACGCCAAAGCCCTTGAAGAACGTGTAGCAGAAGACGCCTTCGGGCTCGGCACAGCGATACAGGTCCCGGATCCCCTGATCGAAGACCTTGTCATCCATCATGCCGGCCGCCAGCGCTGGCTGCCGAACCCCTTCGATCATGGCGGCGAAGGTGTTCCGGGTGAAGCCCTCCACCCATTTCGGCCGGCTGGCATCGACATAGACCATACGCGGAGAGACCACGACATCCTGAAACCCGGCCCGATTCAGGAGCGGATAGAGCTCGCGCCCGATGAGTGCGTTGCCTCCTGCGCCGGCCTGCAGATCGACCTGACACTGGATGGCCCTGCGGGCGGCTGCACTGTCGGGATGGAAATAGGCCGAACCATGGTCTCCCTCGATGACCGTGATGGTCCCCCGAGGCTTGAGGACCCTGCTCAAATGGATGAGAGCCTCGACGGGCGCGGCGAGGTGCTCCAGCAGGAAACAGATGAAAATGTGGTCGAAGGTCCCTGTCGCAAACGGCAGGTCGAAGACATCGGCGCATCGGAGCTCCACGTTGGCGATCCCCCGATCGCTCACCCTCTCTCGCGCTGCGGTGAGGGAGGACGGAGAGATATCGATGGCCGTGAACTTCGCCTGCGGGCTCAGTCGCGCCAGGTGAACAGTCTGAGCCCCCGTTCCGCATCCCGCCTCGAGCACCATGCTGTCCGGCGGGAACACGCTGTCGTGATGCAGGAGCTCCGCCAGGGTATCGGCCTGGTCGCGCAACCTCACAGCTTCCCTCTCCGAGTAACCATGAACATAGGACTGCATGCTGCATCCCCCTGTGGGCTTTTCGCGCATGTTCAATTCTGATCTCGAGCCGTCTGATACCACCATTAGAAATGAGGCGGGATGCTATTTCAGGGTAGGGTGGGCAAGGGCCCTGTCTTGCCCTCCGGAAGGTGAAGCCGCACATCTCGCTTCTCGGTGGGCAACGCTGCCGCTTTTGCCCACCCTGCCTGAGAAATCCCGTTGTCGTACTATGCATCCGGGCAGCACAGGCGGAAGCCGCTTCGCACTCGCCGACGCAGGATCAGCAGATCCTGCCAGTCGTCCAGACGCGTATCCTCGGAAACCGGAGGCCACAGTCCACTGACCTTCATCTCTTCGAACACCCTCTGCGGGAGTCGCGACAAAGCTTGGTTCGTGTGCAGGCGGAGCCTGTGCTCGAGCGCCCTCAGAGACCGGAAGGCCAAAACCTGCTCCCGCTTCGCTGCGGGCTCCAGATCCAGGTGCTCCAGGGCGGGCTCGAGTCCTTCCCGAACGGACCGCACCCTCAGCGATTCATCTCGGTGCCCTTCCGTCATCTGGATTCCCTGCACCATGAACTCGAGGTCCACCAGTCCCCCCTCGCCCAGTTTGATATCGATGGCCCCTTCCCTTTCCTCGGCCCTCTCACGCTGCATCCGCTGCCTCAGGTGGCACAGGCGCTCCCAAACCGTTCGGGGGTCACGGGACTGGAAGCAGATCGACTGTGCGTCCTCCTCGATGGAACACCCCAGCACGCGATGGCCCGCAACGCACCTCATGCGGATGAGCGCCTGGATCTCCCAGAGATCCGCCTTCTGGGTGTAATATTCGAGCCAGCTCCTCCTCGTGACCACCAGGGGTCCATAGCTGCCCGTGGGCCGCAGCCTGGCATCCACCGGATAACCGGGCCCTTCCTGCAGGGGAGTCGAGAGCATGCGCATCAGGCGCTGAATGAGCCGAACAATGGGGTCGGGGACAGTCTCGGACGGTTCACCGGGTTTCGGATCGTAAACAAACACCAGATCCAGGTCCGAGAGAAGACCCATCTCCCCGCTACCCAGCTTCCCGAGCCCCAGGATGGCCAGGGGACAATCCGCGTCGAGCCCAAGGCTTTGAAGAACACGCCGCAGCGTGTGCTGAATGACGAAGTCGGCCAACCGGGTGAGCTCTTCTTCGAGCCTCCGGTGGCTGATGTCGCCCCGAAGGAGCGCCAGGACAAGCTGGAGCGCCCGCTCGTTCTTGAGCCGCCGCAGCCACTCGAGCCCCTCCTCGTAGCCGTCGTAGCGAGCCAGAACCTCCTCGCTGCGCTTCAGCCACTGGTCGTAAGTTGGGCAGCGGCCGTCCGCACTCACCAACCCCTCCACCAGGGAAGGGTAAGGAATCAGGAGACTGGAGAGGAGCTCGCTGCACATCAGCCCTTCCAGGAAGGGTTCGAGCCATCCGCCAGAAACCTGGAAGACCTTCATGAGGCCACGCCGCCTGAGGATTTTGGCCAAATAGAGGTCAAGCCGATTCACTGCCCTTTCGAGTAGCTCGGGATTCTCCCCGCAGATGAGTTTGCCGAGAACCTGCATCGCCCCCTGACTCAGCACCGGGGAAACGCCTTTCATCCTCTCCCTGAGTCGCTCACAGGATTCGGGGGCCAGATCGCACAGGCGAGCGAGAGGATCCCCCGGCGGAGTGCCATCCTCACAGCTCGCTGTCTTCGCGGCATGACTCGCCTGGAAGAGATCCGAAAAGTGCTCGTGGACCACCTTGCAGTGCGCCTCCAGGGACGAAAGGAATTGGTGAGCACCTTCCCTGAATCCCAGGACCACGCCCAGCCGATTCAAGGCCTCCTCGGATCTCGGAAGCTTCTGAGTCTGCCGGTTCTGATCCAGTTGGATCCAGTGCTCGACTCTCCGCAGAAAGATGTAGGCATCCCTCAGGTGCTCTCCGACCTCAGGGGGAAGGACTCCGGAGTGAGCCAGCTTTTCCAGGCAGCGCAGGGTGTTTGGCTCATCCAGATCCGGCTCCCTGCCGCCGTAGATGAGCTGCAGCGATTGGACGAGAAATTCGACCTCCCGAATGCCTCCGATCCCCAGCTTCACGTCGAACTGATCCCACCCGGGGCGAGACCGCGCCGCTTCGGCGAGGATCCGGTCCCGCATTTCCCGGAGCTCGTCCAGGGCCTGGAAATCCAGAAAGCGGCGAAACACAAAAGGCCTCACCTGCTGGATGAAGGCCATTCCAACCAGTCGGTCACCGGCGACCGGCCGGGCCTTGAGAAGCATCTGGCGCTCCCATGGGCGACCGAATTGAAGGTAGTGGTCCGATGCCGCGGCGACGGAAGGAACCAGCGGACCGTCCTTGCCCTGGGGACGGAGGCGGAGATCCACCACGAAAACGCGGTCGCCCTCGTGGTTGTCCCCGATCAGCCGGCAGAGCACCTGACAGAAACGGTTCAGCACCGGCACAAGCTCCCCGGGGATCCGGTCCGACCGGGAATCATACAGGAAGAGGATATCGATGTCGGACACATAATTCAGCTCCTGCCCACCGAACTTCCCGAGTCCGATGACGGCCAGCGCCGCCCGCCTTTGGACCTCTTCCCACAAAGGCCGCTCTTCCTCGCTCAGCCAGCAGTCGGAGCGGTCCTGCAGGGTCTGGAGCCCAACCTGAAGGGAAACGCTGGCGAGGTCGCTGATCTGTGCTGTGGATTCGACAAGATCCGCCATCCCCAGGAAATCCCTTCCCCCGATCCGCAGAAAGTGGCGCTGTTTGAACTGGCGCAAAACAGTCATCAGCGAAGGCAGGGTCCCGGCCTGAGCAACGGATCGGATTAAATCCTGGTGAAGCTCGGCGACGGGCCAGCGGCGAAAGAGGTTTCTCTGGTCCCAGAGCCAATCCACGTACTCGGGATGACTTCTCATGAGAGTGGCGAAGTACTGGGAAGCCGTCCGAATCATTTCCAGCTCAGCGTGCGACATTCACAACCCCGGATGGTGGACGCTCAATGAAGGATGGTCGAATTTTACCGTCAGTTCTGAAAGATGAAGTATCGAAGCTCGGCGGGCAGCTCCAAACCGCCCTGGTTGCCCGCATTCGGCGATGCGGAGCTCGATGCCGGGATAAGGTGGTGAGGGGCAGGTGCGAAACGGCTTTGAGGTTCACGCTGCAGCCGCTTCCGGATTGAGGATGCGCATGGTGTCCTCTCTCATACCCATGGCGAGGACGTTCCTGCTCGTGGCGTAGCGCACGACGCTTTCGTCCACATAGAGCGATGCCACGATACCCACGATTCTGCGCCGGGCGAATTCCGGGAAGAACTCACCGAATCTTTCGATCTTGCTCAGGAGGTCGTCCACATCCCGGCTGTAAAGGCTGCTTTTGGTCTCGTTGACGAGGACTGTTCCCTCGCAAACCACCAGGGCATCGATTTCCATGGTTTCCGGACCTTCACGCCGCCTGATCCGAATGGCCGCCCACTGGGGCTCGCCACAGCCGAAGAGCTCCTGCGCCACCCGTGGCAGGTTCGGAGCAACGATATCCTCCACCAACGTACCCATTTTGTTGGCCAGTTC
>JBFYYO010000177.1:0-8541 GCA_041310025.1 Syntrophobacterales bacterium | reverse complement strand
AAAAAGGCTGTGGTTCATCTGCATCCAGTCCCGGACGTACAAAGGGTACGCCAGCTGAGAGCGCAGATTCTCGCCGACCTCCTGCGCGTCGTAGATGTCCTTCAGCTTCATTTCCACGCCGGTCACCACGTCGCCGACGCCCAGAAACTGCTGCGCCGTAACAAGGTCCACGTAGGCCAGCGTGTTGTCGAACTCGTACATGCCGGACCTGAAAACCCCCACCACCTG
This sequence comes from Syntrophobacterales bacterium, assembly GCA_041310025.1. Lineage (GTDB taxonomy): Bacteria > Desulfobacterota > Syntrophobacteria > Syntrophobacterales > Syntrophobacteraceae > JALOOX01. The sequence continues at coordinate 8,313 of JBFYYO010000177.1, read as the reverse complement.
GAAAAGCCTGCTCTTGGGAACCTGCCCCATGGGGGTCACGCGACCCACGGGTGAGATGATCGTCAGCCATTCTCCCTGATGAACCCCCAGCTGCTCGGCCAGCTGCTGGCCGAGAATGATGCCGGGATGGACCTCGGATTCCTCGCCCTGATCGGGTGAGGGCTTCCTGACCAGATCCTCCACGTTCCCCCGCGTCATGCTCTTTTGGAGGTTGAGCACGCTGGAAGCCGTTTGAGGATCGATCCCCCGGAGCACCGCCCCTGAGAATTTCTTGCCGGAGCTGATCATGACCTGAGTGTAAATGAAGGGCGTGGCCGCCACAACCCCTTCAGCCCTGCCGACCTGCTCTGTCAGTGCACGGTAGTCGGAAATCTGTCCGCCGAAACTTCCGATCACCATGTGGGAGGTGACGCCCAGGATGCGGGTCCGCAGGTCTTCCTGGAAGCCGTTCATGACCGCCAGCACCACGATGAGCGCCGTGACGCCCACCGCCACCCCGGCAATGGAAATGACGGTGATGAGCGAGATGAAGGTCTGCCGACGCTTGGCCAGAAGGTATCTCAGGCTGACGAATAACTCGAAGTTCATGGGAATCAGTTCTTTTTTTCCGGCCGCTGGTGTGGAAAAGGGATGACTTCCCGGATGGATGCGGAATCCGTGAACAGCATCACCACCCGATCGATCCCGATGCCTTCGCCGGCCGCCGGGGGCATCCCGTATTCCAGAGCCCGGATGTAATCTTCGTCCATGAAATGGGCTTCCTCATCGCCAGCCTGCCTGGCCTCGATCTGATGACGGAACCGGTCCCGCTGGTCCCTGGGGTCGTTCAGCTCGGAAAACGCATTGGCCATCTCCCGGCCCGCGATGAAAAGCTCGAATCGATCGGTCACGTCGGGGTCGGCCTCGTTCCGGCGCGAGAGCGGCGAGACCTCCAGCGGATAATGGCTGATGAAGGTGGGCTGGATGAGCTTGGGCTCCACCAGGTGATCGAAAACCTTGGTCAGAACCTTGCCGTGCCCCTCGAATTTTTCGGCACCGACTCCCAGGGACCGCGCGATCTGAGCCGTCTGCTCGGGGTCCGCCAGGGCCGGCATGGGGAGCCCCCCCACTTCGACCAGCGAATCGATCAGGCGATACCTTTGCCAGGGAGGTGCCAGGTTGATGCGGTGCCCCTGGTATTCCACCTCGAGGCTGCCGCCGTTCACGGCCATCGCCAGCTCACCGAACATCTCCTCGGTCAGCTGCATGAGGTCCTCGTAGGTGGCATAGGCCTGGTAGAACTCCAGCATGGTGAATTCGGGGTTGTGCTGGGTTGAAATGCCTTCGTTCCGGAAGTTCCGGTTGAGCTCGAACACCCGCTCAAACCCTCCCACCAGCAGCCTCTTGAGGTAGAGCTCCGGCGCGATGCGCAGGTAGAGCTCGATCCCCAGCGCGTTGTGGAATGTCTTGAACGGCTTGGCCGTGGCGCCGCCGGGTACGGGCTGCATCATCGGGGTCTCGACTTCGAGAAACCCTTTCTTCACCAGGAATTCGCGTATGGCCTGTATGATCCGGGCCCGCTTCCGGAAAACCTCCCGGACAGGCTCGTTGACGATCAGGTCCACATAGCGCTGGCGGAGCCGAATCTCCACATCTTTCAAGCCATGATATTTTTCCGGGAGAGGCCGCAAACTCTTGGTGAGAAGACTGAACTCCTTCACCAGAAGGGTGAGCTCATTGGTCTTGGTCCGAAAAAGCCTCCCCGTAACGCTCAGGATGTCCCCGATGTCCAGCTTCCTCGCCAGAGCATAACGCTCCTCGCCCACTTCGTTCTGCTGGATGTATATCTGAAGCTTCCCATGGGAATCCAGAAGGTGCATGAAGGTGGATTTCCCGAAGGAGCGTACCGCCATGATGCGACCGGCAATGGTGAAGAATCGGGGCTCGGCCTCCAGTTCCTCTGCTGATCTGAGCTCATACCCGTTCAAGAGATCACTGACGTGATGGGGAACCGAGAAACCGTTGGGGTAGAGTGGTATGCCGTCCCGTTCGAGTTGTTCAGCTTTCTGCAGGCGCTCGCGCAAAACGAGGTTGAGATCTTCCATGCCGGGATGAATCCTCTCCTGAAACTCCTGTGTTCCTGGGTAAATGGTCAAAATCCCTAGTGGAAGAAAGTTAGTTGATTTGCCTGGCAACGTCAAGACCATTCACCTGAGGCCACCTGACGCTCTCCCCACCGGTTATCCAGGCCATCAGGGGCTCCACACGGAGGCCTCCTGCCCCGGCCCCCTCAAAGGCCGCATTTCGAATGAAGCCGGCACGATTCAGAATGCCCTCACACTCCCCATCTCTTCGCGAGAGACCGCCGACCGAGCTTCCCATGAACGCCCGTCCCTGATATAGGCATCAAGGTGGCTTCACGGGCTCTCGTCTACCGGCGTGCCATTCCCGGAGGGAGGTTCGGACATCGATTTCTTGAATCGCTGAGCGCCAGTTCGGAAACAGGGACATCATTCAGCAGCCCGAAGCTCGAAGCCCGAAACAGAATCATTCATGGGAGAAGGCCTGCAATGGAAGATCAGTCGAAGCTCCTGGTCTGGAATTATTCGGAAACGGAAAAGGAAAGGCTGGACGCCGTCCTGAAACAGATCGGCGCCCCGCCGGCCGTGGCCATAGCGCCGGGACAGGGACGCCTCAAAGTTGGAGACATCATCGACGGCAGCACTCCGGACGGCGAGCCGCTCGAGTCCGACGAGCGGGTGATCCTGTTCCACCAGATTCCACAGAAGGGGATCCTGTTCCTCATCGACTATTTCAAGCAGACGGACCTGCCGCGGCCCATCTACGCGGTGGTGACGGAGCACTCCATTCAATGGCCCTTCCACGAGCTGCTCGAGCACCTCATCGAGGAAAGGGACCGGATGGAAGGGGGATCCTGATGATTCAGGCGATTTGTGCAGACCTCTGGCTCAAAAAGGGGTGTGTTGGCAAAAAAGGCTTGTGCCCACCAGGGAAACTTTATAAACTATTGTAGTTTCCTTGGTGATTGGGCCGAAGGGCTGTCCGCTGGTCCATCCACCCTGAGCTGCATGGCGTGGGTTTCCGAACCCCGGCCTCGAAGGGACGCATCATGACCGAGCCAAAACCGACATCGCAAACCGCATCTCCCGGGCAGGCCCTCCCCGCCGAGGCGTCCATCCGGGATCGTATTGTCGCTGGAGCCAGGCGCCATTTCTTCACCCACGGCATCCGCGGCGTCACCATGGACGAGCTCGCAGCAGGTCTGGGTATGAGCAAGAAAACCCTTTACGCCCATTTCCCGAGCAAGCCCGCGCTCGTTGAAGCGGCGCTTCGTGCCAAATTCCAGCAGATCGAAGCCGAGCTTGAAAAGATTGTCTCGGACCCTTCGATCCGATTCATGCCCACCCTGCACCAGCTCCTGGCCTGCTTTCAGAGGCATACGGACGAAATCCAGCCGCCCTTCATGCGTGACGTCCAGCGGGAGGCGCCGGGGATGTTCGAGCTCGTGGAGGCACGGCGCACTGAGATCGTGCAGCGCTATTTCGGACGCCTCCTGTCCGAAGGGCGTCGGGCGGGTGACATCCGCGAAGATATCCCCGTCGAGCTGATGGTTGAGATTCTGCTCGGGGCCGTCCGGGTTGTCATGAATCCTCCGAAGATGATCGCCCTGGGACTCACGCTCAAATCCGGTTTTCTGGCCATCTCGAAGGTGTTTCTGGAGGGAGTTGTCACTGAACAGGGGAGGTTGAAGGCATGCTCGGTTGGATGAATCGTTTTCGGGGATGCGCCATTTCCCTCTGCGCCGCTTTCCTGTTGCTGGGCATGGCGGCCGGCTGCAGCAAGCCGGCTTCCAACAAGCTCCAGGGATACGTGGAAGGGGAGTTCGTCTATGTTTCGGCGCCTCTCTCGGGCACGTTGAGAGCGTTGAACGTGCAGCGCGGCGATCAGGTCAAGGCGGGCGACCCTCTTTTCGGCCTCGAAAACATGCCCGAGAAAGCGACCCGCGATGAGGCGGAGCGCAAGCTGGCCCAGGCGAAAGCGAACCTGGAAGATGCCAGGAAGGGCAAGCGCCCCTCGGAAATCGACGCCATCGAGGCGCAGCTCAAACAGGCGCGAGCTGCCCTGGTCCTCTCGGAGCGGGAGATGGCCAGGCAGGAAAAGCTCGGGCGGATGCCGGGAGCCGCTTCGGAGCAGGATCTGGACCGGGCGCGGGCCGATCGGGACCAGGACAGCCAGCGCGTCGCCCAGCTGGAAGCCGAGCTCAAGACGGCCCGCCTGGGCTCACGCATTGACCAGGTCGCTGCGGCGGAAGCCACCCAAAGAGCCCAGGAGGCGGCGCTTGTCCGGGCTGAATGGGAGCTTTCCCAGAAGGAGCAAGCGGCTCCCCAGGCCGGCCTCGTCTTCGACACCCTGTACCGGGAGGGGGAATGGGTGGCCGCCGGCCGGCCCATCGTCTCTCTGCTCCCGCCCCATCACATCAAGGTTCGCGCATTCGTTCCGGAGACGGCGTTGGCCGCCATTCGCCCCGGAGATCCCCTGCGGGTGACGGTGGACGGCATCCGGGAGCCGCTTCCCGGCAAGGTGAGCTTCATCTCCCCCCGTGCGGAATTCACCCCTCCGGTGATCTACAGCCTGGAGAGCCGCAGCAAGCTTGTCTTCATGGTGGAGGGTGTCTTCGATCCCCAAACCGCCGTCAAGCTCAATCCGGGCCAACCGGTGGACGTTGAGCTCGGATCGTGACCCATGACTGAGAACCTGGCCATCAATGTGCGCGGCATGACCAAGCGTTTCGGGAGCCTCACGGCCGTCAACCGAATCGATCTCCAGGTGCGCGCCGGCGAGATCTGCGGCTTCCTCGGACCCAATGGAAGCGGCAAGACCACGTTCATCCGGATGCTCTGCGGGCTCCTTCGCCCGGACGAAGGAAGCGGCTCCTGCCTCGGCCTCGATGTGATCGCGGAAAGCGAGCGCATCAAGCGCCAGGTGGGGTACATGACGCAGCGGTTCAGCTTTTACGAAGACTTGACCATCGCCGAAAACCTCGATTTCGTCGCACGTCTCTACTCCATGAAGAATCGGAAGGAGGCCGTCCGCGAGAGCATCGAGCGGCTGGGGCTCAGCAAGCGGAAGCACCAGCTGGCCGGCGAGCTTTCGGGGGGGTGGAAGCAGCGGCTGGCGCTTGCGGCCTGCATGATCCACCAGCCAAGGCTGCTGCTCCTCGATGAGCCCACGGCAGGGGTGGATCCCAAGGCGCGGCGCGAATTCTGGGAGGAGATCCACCGGCTTGCCGGAGAGGGGCTGACGTTCCTCATCGCCACCCACTACATGGACGAAGCCGAGCGCTGCCACCAGCTCGCCTTCATCCTGTATGGTGATCTTCTGGTCCAGGGGACCGTTTCCGAAGTGGTCCGACAATCGAACCTCACGACCTGGGAAGTCAGCGGCCCCGAGCTGATCAAGCTGTCTGGTCGACTCCAGCAGTCTCCGGGGGTGGAGCAGGCCGTCCCCTTCGGCAGCACGCTCCACGTCAGCGGGGATGACGAGGGCGCGCTCGACCGGGCCATCGCCCCGTTTCGCGCGGTGCCCTACCAGTGGCGCCGGGTCGAATCCGGGCTCGAGGACGTCTTCATTCATCTCATGGACAGCTCCAGGAGCAGGCGATCGTCATGAACACAACCCGCGGGTTTTCCGTCAGGCGGTTCTGGGCCATGGTCGTGAAGGAATTCATCCAGATGCGGCGCGACCGGGTGACCTTCGCGATGATGGTCGGCATCCCGCTCATGCAGCTGATCCTGTTCGGGTTCGCCATCAACTCGGACCCGAAGCACCTGCCCACTGCGGTGCTCCAGGCCGACCGAGGTCCCCATGCCCGCACCATTCTCCAGGCCCTCAAGAACAGCAGCTACTTCGATTTCGTCCGCGAGGTGCACACCGAGGCGGAGGGGCGGGAAGTGCTGGCTCGTGGAGAAGTGCAGTTCGTGGTCAACATTCCCGAGAACTTCGGACGCGATTTCCTGAGGGGGGACCGGCCGGCGGTGCTCGTCGAAGCGGATGCCACCGACCCTGCGGCCACCAGCAACGCCATGGGAGCCCTCGGGAGCGCTATCGACCAGGGGCTGAAGAACGATCTCCAGGGACCGCTTGCTTTCCTCTCGCCCCCCCCGGGCCCTGTGGACCTGCGCATTCACGCCCTCTACAATCCCGAGGCCATCACGCAGTACAACATCGTGCCCGGCCTCATGGGAGTCGTGCTCACCATGACCATGGTGATGATCACCGGGCTCGCCATCACGCGCGAGCGGGAGCGCGGCACCATGGAAAACCTGCTTTCGATGCCCGCCCGCCCGTTCGAGGTGCTGCTGGGGAAGATCATCCCCTACATCCTGGTGGGCTACATCCAGGTGGGGCTGATCCTGGCAGCGGCCCGGTTCCTGTTCCAGGTGCCCATTGTCGGAAGCCTCCCCCTGCTGCTTGCCGTGGCCTTCGTGTTCATCACGGCCAACCTGGCCATGGGAATCACGTTCTCGACGGCGGCTCAGAATCAGCTGCAGGCGGTCCAGATGGCTTTCTTCTTCTTCCTGCCGTCCCTGCTCCTTTCAGGGTTCATGTTTCCCTTCCGCGGCATGCCCCCCTGGGCGCAGATCATCGGGGAAGTGTTCCCGCTCACCCATTTCCTGAGGATCGTTCGGGGCATCCTCCTCAAGGGCAACGGCATCGAGGACGTGTTGACGGAGCTCTGGCAGATCATCCTTTTCTCAGTCGTAGCCCTGGTCATCGGCGTGAAGCGCTATCGGCAGACGCTGGATTGATCCCCTTATCCGGCCTCTAAAATCCCCAGAGGTGGAGCCCATGAATCGGTATCGACAACTGGCCTGTTCAATCATCGTGCTGTCGGCGTTTTGCTCCTGTGCTGCGGGTCCCGACTACCGGAGGCCCGATGTGGCGGACATCACCCCTGCGGATTGGCGCTGGAAAATCGCCGAGCCGCGCGATACGGTTCCCAAGGGCCAATGGTGGAAGGTTTTTGGCGACCCCTTGCTGAATGAGCTGGAGGCGGATGCTGTGGCCCGCAATCAAGACCTGCGCGCTGCCGTGGCCCGTGTCGACGAGGCGAGGTCGGCCGCACGGGTCAGCCGGAGCCGCTTCTTCCCCGAGCTCTCACTGGACCCGCTGGTCAAAAGGGAGCGCACTTCCGGCAACCTGCCGACCCCGATTCCCGTCGACATTCCGGTCGCGCACGTGAGCACTTTCAGTTTTCCCCTCGACCTGAGCTACGAAGTGGATCTCTGGGGGCGAGTGAGGCGCTCGTTCGAGGCGGCTCAGGCCGAGGCGGAGGCGAGTGTTTCGGACTACCAGCACGTGCTCCTCACCCTGACCGCAGACCTCGCCGTGAACTACTTCCTGGTCCGCGCCCTGGATGCCGAGATCAGCGCGCTCGCGCGGACGATCGATTCGCGGGAGGAAACTCACCGCATCCTGGACGGACGGTTTCAGGCCGGTGCCCTGCCCGAAAGCGACGCCGTTCAGGCCCTGAGAGAGCTGGCCGCTGCCAGGGCGGATCTGGCCGATGTCAAGAGGAGACGGGCCGAAACGGTCCACGCAGTGGCGGTGCTGTGCGGGAGGCCGGCCGGAGCTTTTGAGATCGCTGCAGGGGCTGAGGCAGGTTCTCTTCCGGATGTTCCCGTGGGACTGCCGTCGTCGCTCCTGGAGCGTCGCCCGGACATCGCGCGGGCGGAGCGGACCCTTGCCGCCAGGAATGCTCAGATAGGGGTCGCCAGGGCGGCCTATTTTCCGGTTCTCCGTTTGACGGGGCAGGCCGGTTATTTGAGTGCCGATGCGGACGCGCTTTTCACCGATCCGAGCCGTGTCTGGTCCATCGGCCCCAGTCTCAGTCTCCCGCTGTTCACCGCCGGACGCACCACCGCCGAAGTCCGGCAGGCGGAGGCCGTCTATGAGGAGTCTCTTGCGGCCTACCGGCAGTCCGTCCTGGCATCCTTCAAAGAAGTGGAGGACTCCCTCGCCCAGATTGCCTTTCGCTGCGAGGAAGCCGCCGCAGAGGGGGAGGCGCTCACCGCTGCCGCCCGGGCGACCCAATTGGCGAGGGCGCGCTATGATGCCGGCACCGTGAACCAGCTGGAGTGGCTGGATGCCGACCGGAGCAGCCTCCAGCACGAACGGCGCCTGGCGCAGGTGCAGGGCCAGCGGTTTGCGGCGACGGTCCGTTTGATCAAAGCTCTGGGAGGCGGCTGGGAAGACACCGAAGCGGCCCCCGCTTCACGGAGCATCTCCATGACCCGTTCATAAGCCGTGCTC
>JBFYYO010000176.1:0-8553 GCA_041310025.1 Syntrophobacterales bacterium | reverse complement strand
CGTTAAAATTCAACCCGATGAATCAGAATGCTGACCCTCCGGGGGAGACAGAGCTACGATGCTTTCGTCCACCCCATGGCCCTTGATCGCTGCAACCTTGAAAAGGACTCTGCCGTAGGCGACGGAATCCCCCACTCTCGGCTGGCGCTCGAGAAGCATCAGAATCAGCCCGCTCACCGTAACCACCTCTTCATGCTCGAGAACGATGCCGAGCAGCTCTCCCACCTCATCCAGCCGCATTGTCCCCGAGACACGCAGGAATCCTTTCGAGCCGTGATAAGCATCGGCAGCGGGTGACTCTTCTTCGCCAATCTCGCCGACCACCTCCTCAAACAGGTCCTCGACGGTGAGTATCCCGGCAGTTCCCCCGTATTCGTCCATCACCACCGCCATATGAGTTCTTCTCCGGCGCATTGCCCCCAGCGCAACCTCCAGGCTGGAAGTCTCCGGCAAGTAGGGAATACGCCTGAGATGGTCCTGCGTCAGAGGAAGCCTTTCGAGGAGAAGGCGCAAGAGGTCCTTTATATGCACAACTCCCAGGATGTGATCGAGATCCCCTTCATAGACGGGATAGCGGCTGTGGCGGTATGTCCGCATGATTCTTCCAAGCTCCTCGAGCGATGCGTTCACCGGAATACCGACGATCCTGACCCGCGGTACCATGACCTCCGCTGCCGAGCGCTCACCGAATTCGAGCAGGTCCTTCAAAACCCTTCCCGATTCCTCGCGGAGCAACCCTCCTTCGCGGCTTTCCCGGATGACGTACTGGAGATCTTCCGGCGAAAGGTAGTGGCTGGCGGCCCTTTGTCTGTCCACGCCCATGAGCTTCAGGATCGTATTGCCGATTTTGTTGAGGCCGACAACCAGAGGGTAAAGGATGACATTGATCCAGAACATGGGGGTAGTCACCCAGAATACCGTGCGCTCCGCATACTGGAGAGCCAGGGACTTCGGCACCATTTCACCCACAACGATGTGAAAGTAGGTGAGAACGGTCACGGACAGGACGCTTGCGAGTGCATGGGCAGCGAGCCAGTTGGGGGTATCCAGACCTTCGAGAATATGAAAGATCCATACAGCCAGTGTATGCTCTCCGTACATACCGAGCCCCAGACTGGAGAAGGTGATCCCCAGCTGGGCCGTGGCAATGTAGCGATCCTGCAGAAGGGGGTTGTGAAGAATGCGGCTGACATGCCCGGCGAGGCGATGCCCTTCAGCGGCTGCTCGGTCGACAGAGGCCCTTGGGACCCCCACGATGGCGAATTCGGCTGCGACGAAGAGAGCGTTGAGCAGGATCAGGAATATGGTGATTCCCACAGCCATCCAATCACCCACGGCTGCTGTCCTCCGAAGTGGAAGCCGGTGTGGCAAGAACGGAGACGATTGCCTGGCGGTCGACCTGTTCAATCTCAATTTCGACCCCGCCAATGGAGAGCTTCTCTCCCACGTGGGGAACCCGCCCCAATACCTCCATGATATGACCACCCACCGTGTCGGCTTCTCCCTGCCAGGCAATGCCCAGCCAGGTTTTCGTCTCCTCCAGACGCATGAAGCCCGGTAAGCGCAGTCTGCCGTCAGAGAGGATCTCCGGATGAGGCGAATCGACCTTGAACTCATCCGCAACTTCGCCAAGCATCTCCTTGAGCACGTCTTCCAGTGTTACGAAGCCTTCCGTCCCACCGAACTCATCGATGACAACCGCCTGATGCCTGCGCTCCTGACGCATCAGGGCGAGAAGAGACTCGGCGGTGGTGTTTTCGGGAACGTACAAGACCGGCTCCATGACATCTTGAATGGTGCCCGTATGGCCTTTCTCGAGGTAATGGAAGACGACCTCCTTCGTATGCACTATGCCGATCACCTTATCGAGCGTTTCCTGGTAGACGGGCAAATGGCTGTAGGGGCTGTTGGCCACCTCCAGTAGAAGTCGGTCTACGGGCGTATTCATGTCCACCGCAGCGATGAACCTTCTTGGGACCATCAGCTGATGGACCGGCCTCATGCCGAGCTGGAGCGCCCTATGCAGTCGCAGATGCTCTTCGGGCTCGAGCAATCCGCCATCCCTGCTCTCGGCAATGAGCATCTCGATCTCTTCAGGAGAGTGGATGTGGCGGTGCCCGGTGACGGGAGCTCGAAGGAGTCTCAATATCAACATGCCGCTTCCGTTGAGGACTGTAATGAACCATGCAAACAGTCTGAGCGACCATCGCATGGGGACGAAAGTCAGAAGTGCCAGCTGAGTTGGGTACTGGAGAGCGAGGGACTTCGGAATGAGCTCGCCCAGGATGACTTGCGCCATGGTGAGAGTGGTCAACACCACAATGGCCGAGGTCGACTGAGCCGCCAGCTCCTGAAGATTGCCCCATTGCACAAAGAGAGGGGTCAGCTGATGCGCAAGGGTAGCCTGACCGTAGGCGCCGAGCACAAGACTCGAAAGAGTGATACCGATCTGGCATGCTGCGATGTAGGTGTCAAGCCGATGGGGATCCTCCAGCCATGGCAGGAGGCGCTTCGCAAGGTGATGGCCCTCTCCTGCCATTTGCTGAATCCGGCTTTGGCGAACGCTCACCGCAGCAAACTCGGCCGCCACATACAAGGCGTTGACTGCGATGAGAAGCAGAACAATGAGCATTGTGGAAAGGATCATGATCGGTCCTCAGCAGAACAGACGGCTCGTGTTGCGTAAGTGAGGCGAGCGGCATCCCTGCTCACCTTTCCGACGGCAACATATCATGATTCGCCGGCCTTGAGGAAAACTGCAAAAGGGAGATTCCGGTTTACGGGGACACCAGTGAAATATGTTGGCTTTCCATTCCTCCCCATGATTTCATTTCCCAATTCGAGACGATTGCCGACAATCCAGCGGGCGCATGCAAGCAGAGAACGTACCAATCCGCTGGGAAGCCATGGGTGCTCAGCGCGTTTGATCTATAAGGAGCTGACTCTCCGGAAGGGAATTTGATCTTCGATTAGGACGATTGAGTGTAAAATAGAATGCTTATCAAATCTCAGCTCTTGTGTATTCTGACGAAGGGACATCTCTGAATGTTTCAATTGAGAAGGAAAATTTCTCATCGCTTTTTTCTGGCCATCATGCTGATCGTGGTGATCCCCATCGGAATCATGGGCTACGAAAGCTATGTTCTGGCAAAGAGGACCCTGACGACGTTCGCCTTCCAGCACATGGACACCCTGGCCGAGCATCGTGCAAATCACCTGGACTCGTGGCTTGAGGAGCGCCTGGAGGATGTGGGGGTTTTTTCGCGGCTCCCCGCCATCAGGGACGCATGTCAACGCTATTCTGAACGAACGGAAAAGCCCACTGTACCGCCCGTGGATCTCATGAAAGGCACCCTGGATATCATCGAGGAGAGCTCGCCCTCCTATGAGAACATCACTATTGTATTGCGAGATGGAAGCATCCTGGCCTCTACCCATCCCGATCGTGCCGACGATGAGCTCGCCCGGGGACTGGAGGTCATCCGTCGATTGCAGGACAGCGACGAGCCGGTGATCGGTCCCGTCTACCAATATGGAGAGACTGCTGGATGGCACGTGCAGCTCGGGGCGAGGATAGAGGGGCTGGACGGAAGGATACTGGCTTTCATCATGGCCGTTCTCGACCTCTCCAAGACCATCGACCCCATCATGGTGGAGCGCATCGGACTGGGAGATACCGGGGAAACGTATCTCGTGAACAGAGACCGGAGGATCATCTCCGGATCACGCCACCTGGATTGGGAGGAGAGCTTCGGTCGACAGTTCGACACGCAGGGAATACGCTCCGTCCTGGACGGGACAAAGGGGACGGCCATCTATGAGAGCTACACAAAGCGTGAGGTGCTGGGCTCCTACGTTTGGCTCCCACGCTACGAGTGGGGGATCCTCGCGGAGATGGAAACGGAAGAAATCCTGTGGCCCCTCGAGTGGATCAGAGCCATAGGGGTTCTCACCACATTGATCGTGAGCCTGATTTGCCTGCTCATGGCGTACATCGTCAGCCGGCGGGTATCGAAGCCCATCGTGCAGGTGGCGGATGCGGCAGAGCGGATGGCGGAAGGGGACCTCGCCCAGAGGATCCCCTTTTCGAGCCAGGATGAAGTGGGCCGTCTTGCACGGAGCTTCAATGAAATGGCCCGGCAGCTCACCCAGTCCATCACTTCCCTGCGGCAGAAGGAGGAATCCCTCAAGAAAGCATACAACGAGCTCATTGCAGCCCAGGAACAGCTTTTGCGCTCCGAGCGCATGGCGGCCATCGGTGAGCTGGTGGCTTCGGTCGCTCATGAGATGAGGAGCCCGCTTTCTTCGATCAGGCTCAACCTCCAGATCATCGGGCGATCTCTGGACAAGGACGGGGTGCTCCATGAGCATTACGAGATCGCCTTCGACCAGGTCCTCCAGATGGAGCGAATGTTTTCCGAGCTTCTCAACTACAGCAAGCCGCTGGACATCCAGAAGAAGGACATCCGGGTCGAGGCCCTGATGGACCGATGCCTGCAAGAGCTGGAAGGTGAGCTGCTGACGAGACGCATCGAGGTGGATCAGAACATCAGGCCGGATCTGCCGCCCATCATCGCCGATCCCGACAAAGCGGAGCAAGTGGTGCTGAATGTTCTGAAAAATGCCATCGAAGCCTCGCCCCATAACGGGGCAATCCGGGTGTCAGCGTCCGCGGAGGAAACCGGAACAGGGGTTGGCGTAACGATTGTGGTTGCCGATCACGGCCCGGGCATCTCCATGCGCAACCTCAAGTCCATCTTTCAGCCTTTCTTCACCACGAAGAAGAAGGGAACCGGCCTGGGGCTCGCCATTGTGAAGAAGATCATGGACGGGCACCGTGGCGTCATTTCCATCGAGAGTGAAGAAGGACGGGGAACGACCGTCCGCCTGACCTTTCCGAGCGTCCGAGGTGTTGAATGAAACGGATCATGATCGTCGATGACGATACGTCGCTCACACGGACTCTCGAGCTCTATTTCCGCGGCAAGGACTACCAGGTGGCCGTTTTCAGGACGGGAAGGGAAGGCTTCGAGTACTGGCAGGTTGAAGAGCCGGACCTGGTGCTGCTCGATGTGCAGCTTCCGGACATGGACGGTCCCGAGGTGCTGGAAAACGCCAAGCGCGAGGAGCTCCAGGGGGAGGTGGTCATGATCACCGCTTTCCATGACACCGAGGCGACGCTCAAGGCCATCCGACTGGGCGCCGCCGATTACCTTTACAAACCCATCGACCTCGACGCACTCGATCTCCTGCTTGAGAAGCTCCTCCGGCGGAAGGCCCAGCGCGAAGAACTGGCACGGCTCAGCCACGTGATTTCGAGGCCCTACAAGCCCAACCAGATCATTGGGCGCAGCAAGGCGATGCTTGACGTCATCAAAGCCATTGCCCAGGTCGCCCAGACGCCCGCGAGCGTGCTCCTGGAGGGTGAAACGGGCACCGGAAAGGAGCTCATCGCCCAGACCATCCACCAGGAATGGGCCCCCGATGAGCCCTTCGTGGCCATAAACTGTGCGGCGATCGTCGAGAACCTTCTGGAAAGCGAGCTCTTCGGCCATGAAAAGGGGGCGTTCACAGGGGCGATTCAGCGCAAGATCGGCAGGCTGGAAATCGCAGGACGGGGAACTGTCTTCCTCGACGAAATCAGTGAGTTTCCTCTGGAGCTTCAGGCGAAGCTCCTGCGGGTTCTTCAGGAACGGGAGTTTCAGCGGGTTGGAGGCGTTAAAGCCATATCCCTCGACGCTCGCATCATCGCCGCCACAAACCGGAATGTGGAAGCCATGGTCGAGGCGGGCTCCTTCAGGGAGGACCTCTATTTTCGTCTCAAGGTGTTCTTCATCCACCTCCCTCCTTTGCGGGAGAGGCCCGAGGATATCATCCCCCTCGCCGAATATTTCGTTCATCGATTGAACGAGGAGATGGGCAACAGGGTCTCCCGCATTCCCAAAGCCCACATCGAGGCTTTGCAAGCCTATGACTGGCCGGGCAACGTACGCGAGCTCCAGAACGTGCTTCGCCGCGCCATGATCCTCTCCAGCGGCGAGACCTTGGAGCTGGACGAGCATTGGCTCCAGAGGAAAGACGTGTCCCTGCCGGCCAGGCGAAAGGATTCTCCGGGAAACGTCGAGGAGGCAGAGCTGTTGAGCCTTGAGGAGGTCGAAAAAGCTCACATCATGAAAGTCCTGCAACATACCCGGGGAAACTACGGCGAGGCCTGCAGGATTCTTGGAATCAGCAGGCCCACGTTGCGCAGGAAGATCAGCGAGTACACCCTGAATGTTGATTGGAAGGAGTGAGTCCGAGCCTGAACCCATTGAACAAATCGTGCAACGATTGAAAGAAATGTTCCACCAATGGAACAGAATGTTCAATCCTCGCTCAACCCCCTCTGAGCTGAGCTCTCTTTTCATAGAGCCCGTGAGCTTTTGTCACGTAGATCCGATTGGCACTTCCATTGCTCTGTGGTGCGGCAGCGAGATCTGCAACGGGTTTTTTTGGAAATTTGTAAACCACGCGAAGGAATTGAAGAAAGGAACGGATACATGAGCAAGAAAACGCCCTGGACCCTTGTCTTTTCAACCCTGCTGTTCTTCGGAATGGCTACGATCATCGAATCGAGCGCCTGGGCACGTGCCGGAGGCGGGCGCTCCATGGGAAGCCGCGGAAGCAAGAGCTTTTCCGCACCCCAGACTCCGGCAAGCCCATCCCAGAGCGCACCGGGCATGAGCACGCCCGGACGTAACCCTGCTCCAGGCAGCCCGGCTCAGCCGTCGGGTGGATTCTTCAGCCGCAGTCCGTTCATGGCGGGACTGGCCGGGGGACTTGCAGGAGGCATGATCGGCAGTCTCCTCTTCGGGGGATTGGGCCATGCGTCTCCAGGCGGGGTCGCCGGAGGCGGCATCGGGTTCATCGAGATCGCCCTCCTGGGACTGCTCCTCTATTTGGCTTACCGGTTTTTCAAGAGGCGGCGGGAGCAGAGTCTCGCCACAGCCAGCAGTTATGCAGGAGCTTCAACCGAGACGGGCGTATATCCGGGATCAGCTCAGACTCCGTATCCCCACGCTTCCGGTTATCCGCAGGAGCCGGTTTCAGGTCACGGGGAAGTGGCGCGGGGAATGGATCAGATCCGAAGCTTCGATCCTTCGTTCGATGAGGAAAGGTTTAAGGAGACCGCTCAAGACCTCTTCTTCCGCATTCAAGCCGGGTGGACGAATCGCAGCCTGAGCGGCATCGAAGGCATCCTCACCGGGGAGATGGCAGATTACTTCAACAAAGAGTTCGAAACGATGAACCGCAAAGGCGTTATTAACCGGCTCGAAAATATCGCCATCCGAAAGGTGGAGATTGCCGAGGCCTGGCAGGAATCGGGCAAAGACTACATCACCACCCTCTTCACGGCCAATCTGCTGGATTACACCGTGGATGCGGTGAACCGGGAAGTCGTGGAAGGAGACAAGCTCAACCCCGTCAAGTTTCAGGAGTATTGGACTTTTTGCCGTGAGATCGGCTCGCCCAGGTGGCAGCTCTCTGCCATCAATCAGGCCGGTCAGTAGTTGCCCCGAGGAGAAGACGACACATGAATGCTTTGAAGACCGCCCTGTTGATGACCATCCTCACCCTCCTTCTCGTTTTTGCTGGAAATGCACTGGGAGGACGAAGCGGCATGGTGATCGCTTTCGTCATGGCAGCGGTCATGAATTTCGGAGCATATTGGTTCAGCGACCGAATGGCGCTTTCCATGTATGGGGCTCGGGAGGTGAGTGAAACGGAAGCTCCCGAATTGCTTTCCATGGTGCGTGAGCTTTCCGCGAGGGGTGGCCTCCCCATGCCCAGAGTCTACATCGTGGAGAACGATGCACCCAATGCCTTCGCCACGGGAAGGAGCCCGGATCATGCGGCCGTTGCGGTGACGACGGGAATTCTTCGCATCCTGAACCGCAACGAGCTGCTGGGTGTCCTCGCCCACGAGCTGGCGCACATCAAGAATCGGGACATACTCATCGGGACCATCGCCGCAACGTTCGCGGGAGCTGTCGGCATGATGGCTTCCATGGCCCAGTGGGGAGCCTTGCTCGGGGGCGGAAGAAGCGACGAGGAGGAAGGGGGAGGCGGCATGATTGGAACCATCATCTTCTCCATCATTGCCTCCATCGCCGCGACGCTCGTCCAGCTTGCCATCTCGCGATCACGCGAGTACCTGGCCGATGAGGCGGGGGCAAGACTCGTGGGAGAGCCGGCTTTTCTTGCAGGAGCCCTTCACAAGCTGCACCATGGCGTAGAGAGGATTCCGATGCAGGCCAATCCTTCCACGGCCCATATGTTCATTGTCAACCCATTAACCGGAAAGGGCGTTCTTTCTTGGTTCAGCACGCACCCGCCTATTGAAGAACGGATTGCCAGGCTTGAGGAGATGGCGAGGACAGGAAAGTTTTGAGAAGGAAACATCCAAGGGCGATCAGCCTCGACCTCCTAAATCGGGTTGAAGAGACTGATCGCCACCCTGATGATCTCCTCAGTGATTCCTTCAAGCGATATCGGCATCTCACCTCCCTCGAT
>JBFYYO010000175.1:0-8559 GCA_041310025.1 Syntrophobacterales bacterium | reverse complement strand
ACGCTGTGCAGCCTGCGGGATTTTCATATCCTGGTGGTGGACGACGAACCGATTGCCCGAGCGAACCTCGAGTACATCCTGAGAAAGGAAGGCTACCAGGTGAGCACGGCGGGCAATGGGCTCGAGGCGCTGGAACTGGTGAAAAAGAAAGACTTCGAGCTGATCCTGACGGACCTCAAGATGGAGAAGATGGATGGCATCCAGCTTCTGGAGTCCGTGAAACAGCTGGCGCCGCAGACGGATATCGTGATGATCACGGGGTACGCGACGGTGAGCTCGGCCGTGGACGCCCTCAAAAAGGGTGCCGCACATTATCTTCCCAAGCCCATCGATCTGGACGAGCTGCGTTCGACGGTGAGTCAGATCAAAGAGAAGAAACAGTTCATGCAGGTGACCCGGAGTCCCATCCTGTGCTTCTCGGGCCCGCCCGGCACGGGAAAAACCTCCATCGGCCGCTCCATTGCGGAAGCCTTGGAGAGGAAATTCGTACGCATCTCCCTGGCCGGAGTGCGGGACGAGGCGGACCTGCGCGGGCACCGGCGGACCTATGTCGGCGCCATGTCAGGACGAATCATCAACGAAATCAAGCGACTGGGTGTCAAAAACCCGGTTTTCATGCTGGATGAAATCGACAAGATCGGCCAGGACTTCCGGGGCGATCCCGCCTCGGTGCTGCTCGAGATCCTGGACCCGGAGCAGAACAGCCGTTTCATCGATCACTATCTGGACATCCCCTTCGATCTTTCCGCTATCATGTTCATCTCGACGGCCAACGCCGTGGAGCGGCTCCCGGACCCGCTGCTGGACCGACTGGAGATCATTCCGTTCCATGGCTACACGGAAAGGGAGAAGGGCAGCATCGCGGGAAGCTACCTCATTCCACGACAGCTGCGGGAGCACGGATTGACCCACTCCGGCATCACTTTCACTGAAGGGGCGATCACCAAAATCGTTCGGGATTACACTCTCGAGGCAGGCCTCAGAAACCTCGAACGGGAGATCGCCACGGTGTGCCGCAAACTGGCTCGCCTCATCCTTCAGACTCATCGGGATCAAGCCCTTGAGGTCGATGAAGCGCTGACCGAACGGCTGCTCGGACCGCCCAAGTACAGGCGCGAGCAGGCCCAATCCGGTGAGCAGGTGGGGGTGACCACGGGGCTCGTCTGGAGCGAATTCGGTGGGGAAATCATTTCGGTGGAGGCAAGCCTCATGAAAGGGAGCCAGCAGCTCATCCTCACCGGCTCGCTGGGGACCGTGCTGCGGGAATCTGCTCAAACCGCCCTGAGCTTCATTCGGAGTCATGCCGGCGAGCTCGCCGTCGAACCGGATTTCTTCGAGGGCCATGACGTCCACATCCACATCCCGGCGGGCGCTGTCCCCAAGGATGGTCCCTCAGCCGGAATCACCATCGCTCTGGCGCTCCTCTCGCTGCTCACGGGCAGACCGGCACGTCGCGATGTGGCAATGACCGGCGAGCTGACGCTCAGTGGACGCATTCTGCCGGTCGGCGGCATTCGTGAAAAAATCTTGGCCGCACAAAGGTCGGGGGTCCGTATCGTGGTCTTTCCCGAGCCCAATCGGATCGATATCGAAGGGATTGAAGAGGAACTGCGGAAAGGAGTGGGGGTGGTGCTGGCCCGCGACGTCGCTTCTGTCGCGGAGGTCGTGCTCGTTTAGGGTCCGCATGGTGAAAGCCTGGGAACGGATTGTTCAACGGAGACGCGGAGAGACTTCCCTTTTGCGGGCCTCCAGAACCTTCCTCGGTGCTCCCAGCATCTCTGCGGTGGAAATAAGGTGGCTTTGGCTGATTCCGTCTAACTCACCACCCAGACGGTTTGTGCTCCGGCGAGCTGCACGACCTTGCTGCTGACCCGCCCCATGAAGAACTCCTGGATCTTGGAGAGGCCCCGGCGCCCGACCACGATGGTGTCGTGCCCCCCCATTTCGGCCTCGTCGACGATGGCTCCCGCACGGCTGGCCACACCCTTGACGACTTTCTGCGTCACGCGCTCCGGAGGAACACCGGCTTTGGCCAGCCGCCCCCTGGCCTCCTCAAAGACTTCCAGGACCTCCTCTTCGGCATGCTCCAGCTCCCGGTCCACCCGCTGGACCCAGTCCCTGTCATGGGAGAGCATGTAAGAATCCCCGAACCCCTGGAGAAATACGTCCAGTCCGCGGATGGCATGAAAAAGGGTGATCTCGAAAGGCCCCGTGGCGCCTGTCATGGAGCCCACGTAGTCCACGGTCTGGAGAGCCTCCTCCGACGTGTCCACCGACAGGAGCATTTTGGGCGCATGCCGGGTCCCGGAAACCACCCAGATGGCAACGTGAACCAGCTTCCCGATGAGCTTGTTGGAGACGCTTCCCATGACGAAGTCCTTGAGCTGGCTGAGTCCTCTGCGTCCCACGACGACGGCGCTGTACCCATTGTGAGATTCAGCCAGAATATCCCGGGCAATCCCCTCTTTCCGCTCTTCGATTCGGGTGGTCACCGCGCTGTCGGGAATCCCGAGCCCTGCCAGAGCGGCTCGAGCCCTCTCCATGAAAGCCTGGATCATCTTCTCCTGTTGGGATTCCCAGTCGCCGATGTTGGCGATCCTGTATTGGAACACGGGCTCCTTTTCCAGGTCCCAAAAAGATTCCGGGATCTTCGTCATGACGTGAAAAATGACCACTTCAACGCGGTCCCTGGGAACGTTCAAGCCAACATAGCGGACAGCCTCCAAGGCCTGGTCGGAACCGTCCACCGCTACCAGAATGCGCTTTCGCTCATCGTTTGCCATGATTTCCCCCCTGCGCCATGACATCCCCCAGCCCTCAACGAGCCTGGAAAGGCGGATTCTCCGCCCACGATCCCCCGCCTTCGGATTCCTCGCAATTCCAATATCATGAATTGCGCCCCCGAAGTATAATTTTACGGAAGAATATGTCCGTTTTCACCACGTCATGCCGGCAGTCTTTTGGCCGGCATCCAGGGTTCTTTTGTGGATTCCGGCTTGAAATCTGCCGGAATGACGACCCAAGTAGTGCACACTCAATTGTGTGGAGATGTGCTAAGCGAGCGTCCCGTGTCTCCAGAATGAAGGCGTTCCCCCGTGAGATTGAATCCTCTTTCACGAGCCCTGAGCAGAGACTAAAGCTCAGCACGAACCCCTGTCAAGCCAGGATCTGATGCTGGTGCAAAGCCTGGAAGAGAAGCCAGGCGCGCGACTCGAAGCGACGGAGGGGTCGAGAGCCAGGCGATTGTGCCAACTGTCAAGAAATGAGTTGCCATTCATGGGTGCTAGGGATATATTGCACAAACTGGTGAGCTCTTAAAAGTTGCCCTCTTGATCCAGGGCCACCAGACAAGGAAAATGGATCTCTGGGTGAAGCAGGAAATCGTGCCGAAGCTGAAAGAGCCGTTCGCAGCCTCCCGTTGCTCTGGGCACGGACCAATCGCCCGGGATAGAGAAACAGCCATCCCAAATCTGAATCTTACCGACAGGTTTGCCCGCCACTCTATCCTGTGTGACTGCCGATTCAATCCTTGACCCGATGGATCAGAAGAAGGAAGCCCCATGTCCACTCCAGATTATCTTTCACCTTTTGTCGAGGTGGGGCGTGCTCTCTGCGATGGCGCAGACACGCACAGCGTGATGAATCTCATCTCGCGCCGGACGGTTGAGATCCTGTGCATTGACGGCTGTTTCATCAAGATGAAAAGCCGGGAGGGCGACCGACTGGAGCTGCTGTCGAGCTATGGCCTGAACGAGAATCTCCTCTACAGTGAATCGAGCACTTCGCCTGACAGCGTGTTCTTCCAGCTTCCCAGGGAGCTCACCTGCTTCAGCCTGCCCCAGCAGGCGGATCGGGTCCCTGAGGAAGAGATCATGTTGATTCACGGCATTCGATCGGCGGCCTTCATCCCCATTGAAGTGGAGCAGGAGCCGACGGCCATGGTGGCACTTTTCAGCAACACCCAGCGGGAGCTCACGCGAAAGGAGCTGAATTTTGCCGAGGCCCTGGTGGCACGCGGAATCCTCACCTTCATGTGGCAGCAGCGCCTCGATGCGCTCGTCGAAGAGGAACGGCGGTACCTGAAGAGTTTTGAGGAGATCAGCAGCGCCATCAATTCGACCCTCAACATCGGCAAGGTGCTGGAGCTGGTCGTCAAGCTGGTCACTCAGGTGCTGCGAGGGAAAGGCTGTACCGTCCGCCTGCTGGACCCGAAGACCCAGAATCTTTATGTGGCTCAGGCCTACGGGCTCAGCAGGGAGTTCCTCGAAAAAGGTCCGGTGCACTCCCAGCGAAGCATCGCGGACAACATGGCGGGCAAGATCGTGATCATCGACGACGTGTTCACGGACCCCAGGCTGCAGTATCCGGCGGCGGTGGCCGAGGAAGGAATCCGCAAAGTGCTGTCCATTCCTCTCATGGTGCGCAGCAAGGTCATCGGCGTCTTGCGCTTCATGACGGGGGAGCGGCCGCCTTTCACACAGCGGGAGATCAACTTCGCCACAGCCATCGCTCAGCAGTGCGCCTTCGCCATCGAGAACGCTCGAATGTACCAGCGGCTCAAATGTGAATATCAGCAGATGCTGATCGATTTCGGATATGACGGGAGCAGTGCCTGAAGGCGGTTGCGAGCTTCGGGTTTCGAGTTTGAGATCTCGGAGCAGGTGAAATCGCCTGAAGGCTGCATCGAGGCCTGCAGCTATTACTGGAAAGTTCTTGTGCATGGAACCCATTCACATTCTTGAGATTCAGAAGACTTGCGACACCGAATTCATCCGGGAGGTCGAGGCGGCGAGCGGCCAGCAGGTCCGCAAATGCTACCAGTGCGGCAACTGCAGCGCCACCTGCGGATTCACGCGGTTCTACGACTATCCCGTGAACCAGATCATGCGGCTGGTGCAGCTGGGACAGAGGGACATCGTTCTGGGCTCCCGGTCCGTCTGGCTCTGCGCCGCCTGCCAGGGATGCACCACGCGCTGTCCCTGCAATATCGACGTCGCCGGGGTCATGGAAGCTCTCCGGGTGATGTCGCGCCAGACTGAAACGGTGTCTGAACAGGACGTGAAGCTATTCTACGACGAGTTCCTCCGGTCGGTGAGAGCTTTCGGACGGGTGTTCGAAGCGGGGCTTCTGCCCGTCTACGGACTGCTCTCCAGGAAGCCCTTCACGGACCTGGATCTCGCCCCCGGATTGCTCCGGAAGGGCAAGCTCACCTTCTTCCCCCATCGCATCGGCAAGCGCCGGGAGGTGGCCGCGATTTTCGAGCGCTTCGAGAAGCTCCGCCGCAGCAAGGCCTCTGAAGGAGGAAAGACCGATGGCCCCTGAATCTCACCGCTCCAAGGAGGCAAAGCCCGGGGCTGTCGGAAGCATCCAGGGTTCAGCGGCAGGTCCCGCTCGAAACCCGAAACCCGCCACCCGGAACTGGTACCTCACCGGCCGGAAGGTGGCCTATTATCAAGGCTGCTCCCTGGAGGGGCTGGCTTCGGAGTACGATCTCTCGACCAGGGCGGTTTGCGAGACCCTGGGGATCAATCTGGTTGAAATCCCCGACTGGAGCTGCTGCGGGTCAACACCGGCTCACTCCCTCGACCCCCTGCTTTCGGGGGCTCTGGCCGGGCGAAACCTGGCCATCGCCGAGGGCATGGGCCTGGAGCTCGTCATGACGCCCTGTCCGGGCTGCCTGGGATCTCTCAAGGGGGCCATCGAACTGCACGAAAACGCCGAAACACGGCAGTCTTTCCTGGAAGTGCTGGGCATGCCCTTCGAGGGCCGGGTTCGGGCCATTTCCGTTTTGCAGCTGTTCTACGAAGCCCTCGAGGCCGGCCTCTTCCGGGAGCGAGTGGTGAATCCGCTGAAGGAGAAGGTCATCGTGCCTTACTACGGCTGCCTGTTGACGCGGCCTCCGGGGTTCGCTCAGTTCGACGATCCCGAGAATCCCGTCTCCATGGACCGGATTCTGGAAGCCATCGGGGCCACGGTGCCGGACTTTCCGTACAAGACGGAATGCTGCGGCGCGACTTACGGGGTCACGCGGAATCGCATCGTGACCGAACTCACGGGCCGCATCCTGGACATGGCCCTGAGGGTCGGTGCACAGGCCGTCGCCGTCGCCTGCCCCCTCTGCCAGCAGAACCTGGATCTCAGGCAGGAGCAGGTGAATCGGCACTGGAAGCGCACATTCAACCTGCCCGTGGTGTACCTTCCCCAGCTCATCGGGCTGGCCCTCGGCATCTCCCCGGACAGGCTGGGACTGGACAAGCTCATGGTCAACGCGGATTTCCTGCTGGCGCCGGCGGCGCCCGATGCATCGGAGGTCTCCTCATGATCGCCATGGCCATCAGCCGGCCTCGGGACAGGATGCCCATGGTTCGTCACCAGTTTGTTCGATGCTCTCCTTTCTCTGCGTGTCCGCGTCTCTGCGCGAGAAGGGTTTTTTGAGGAACTGAAATATGCGTATCGGCGTTTTTGTCTGCCAGTGCGGAACCAACATCGCGGGGACGGTGGACACCGAAGCCGTCGCCCGGGAGGCCATGACGTTTCCCGACGTCGTCTATGCCACCAGCTACGTTTACACCTGCTCACAGCCGGGGCAGGATGAAATCGTGCGGACCATCCGTGAGAAGAACCTCCAGGGTGTCGTGGTGGCGGCCTGCTCACCCCGGATGCATGAGCCCACTTTTCGGCGGGCGGTGGAAAAGGCCGGCCTCAACCGGTTCATGTTCGAGATGGCCAACATCCGCGAGCACGTGTCGTGGATCAGCAACGATCGGGCCGCCAACACCCGGAAGGCCATGGATCTTGTCCATATGGCCGTGGCCAAGCTCCGCTTCAATCAGCCGCTCTTCTCGTCCAAGGTTCCCGTCACCAAGCGGGTGCTCGTGATCGGCGGCGGGGTGGCAGGAATCCAGGCGGCCCTGGACTGTTCGGAAGGCGGCCACGAAGTGGTCCTGGTGGAGCGCGAAGCCTCCATCGGCGGCAAGATGGCAAAGCTCGACAAGACCTTCCCCACAGTGGATTGTTCTTCTTGTATTCTGGGCCCCAAGATGGTGGACATCTCCCAGAGGGAGAACGTGACGCTCCACGCCATGAGCGAGGTGGAGTCCATTTCCGGGTACGTCGGCAGCTTCACGGTCCGGATCCGGAAGAAGACGACCTCGGTCCGCTGGGACCTCTGTACGGGGTGCGGCCAGTGCGTCGAGAAGTGCCCTTCGCGAAAGGTTCCGGACCGGTTCAACGAGGAGCTGGGGCAGACGCGGGCCATCAACATCCCGTTTCCCCAGGCCATTCCCAAAAAGGCCGCCATCAACCGGGAGTACTGTCTTCACTACACCAAGGGCAAGTGCGGCGTCTGCGCCAAGATCTGTCCTACCCAGGCCGTCGACTACGAGATGGAGGACGAGATCGTCACCGAGGAGGTGGGCGCCATCATCGTCGCCACCGGCTACGACCTGTTCGATCACTCCGTTTACGGCGAATACGGCGGGGGGCGCTACCCGGACGTCATCTCGGGGCTCCAGTATGAGCGGATCCTGTCGGCTTCGGGACCTTACGGGGGGCACATCCGGCGCCCGTCCGACGGCAGGGAGCCCAGGGACGTGGTCTTCATCTCGTGCGTCGGATCCCGCGACATTTCCGTGGACCGCCCCTACTGCTCGGGGGTCTGCTGTATGTACCAGGCCAAGCAGGCCATCCTGACGCGGGACCATCTGCCGGACTCCAACTGTTATGTTTTCTACATAGACATCCGGTCCCCCGGAAAAGGGTATGACGAGTTCGTGCGTCGCGCCCAGGAGGAATACGGCGTCCAGTACATCCGCGGCCGGGTCGGCAAGGTCTATCCGCGGGGAGACCGGATGGTGGTCCAGGGGGCCGACACGCTCCTCGGGATCCAGGTGGAGGTGGAGGCCGACATTGTGGTGCTGGCCACGGGGATCGATGCATCGGCCGGAGCCCGGGAGCTCGCCGAGAAGCTCCGCATTTCCTGCGACAATTACGGGTTTTACATGGAGAGCCACCCCAAGCTGCGCCCCGTGGAGACCAACACGGCCGGCGTCTACCTGGCCGGCGTCTGCCAGGGACCCAAGGACATCCCGTCCTCGGTGGCCCAGGGGAGTGCTGCCGCGTCCAAGGTGCAGTCGCTCTTCGCCCGCGACATGATCGAGACCGATCCCCAGGTGGCCCTGGTGAACGAACAGGCCTGCGTGAGCTGCGGCAAGTGTCTGCTGGTCTGCCCCTTCGGCGCCATCCAGTGGAAGGAGCTGCGGGGCGGGGTCAGGAAGGCCGAGGTGCTCCCGAGCGTCTGCCAGGGATGCGGCCTCTGCAACGCCACATGCCCTTCCAAGGCCGTTCAGCTCCAGCACTGCACGGACAACCAGATCCTGGCCGAGGTCAACGAGTTGTGCGGGTGATGCGGTTACTGGTTTCTAGTTTCTAGTTTCTAGTTCTTGGCTTGGGGTTAGAGACTGAGGGCGGAGACGATGGGTTAGGGGTTGCCGGAAACGTTTCTGATGGGCCGCCCCTCATGCCCCTTCGGGACACCCTAAGATAATGGAAGAGTCAATA
>JBFYYO010000174.1:0-8616 GCA_041310025.1 Syntrophobacterales bacterium | reverse complement strand
AAGCTTGCCCGTGACCGAATGAGCTCGCATGGGCAAGCTCCGCTTAGCCCATGGCACCCGACCCGACCGGGCAGATGAGCTTAATTCAACAGCATTGGATTCGACGGTTGGCGGTTGTCCTGAAACTCAGAGCGGGTGCACCATGAATACGAAGACGGAAAGCCCCAGAGAACTGAGGACTCTCGTAGAGCTCAGCGCTTTGATCAATTCTTCCCTCGATATCCAGAGTGTCCTGGGGCACGCGATGACCTGCGTCCAGGAATTCATGAGCGCCGAGGCGAGCTCCATCTTCGAGCTCGATGCCGAGAAGGGTGAGCTCTTCTTCAGGCTTGCTCTCGGGGATGCTGCCGATCGCGTCAAGGAGGTGAGGCTCGGACTCGGCGAGGGCATCGCCGGATGGGTGGCTGAAAAAGGGCAGCCTTTGATCATTCCCGACACCTCCAGGGATTCGCGCTTCAACCCGGACGTTGACGACCACTCCGGATTCCGGACGCGCTCGATCCTGTGTGTGCCCATGATTTACCGGGGAGAGCTGAGGGGCGTCATCCAGGTGTTGAACAAGCGGAGCGGACGTGAGTTCAACCAAGACGACCAGGAGATTCTCACCGTTCTGGCCAACCAGATCGCCACGGCCATCGAGAATGCCAGGCTCTATGAAAGGTTGAGCGAGCGATTCTCGCTGACCTCCTCTGAGCTCAAATCGACCCAGGAGAAGCTGGTTCGAGCCGAGAGGCTGGCCGCACTGGGCCGCCTATCGCAGGGGGTGGCTCATGAAGTCAGAAACCCGGTCATGGTCATTGGCGGGTTTGCGCGGCGGCTGAAAAAGGAGCTCGCACCTTCTGAATCCGCGCTGAAATGGCTCGATGTCATCCTGGCCGAAGCTGAGCGACTCGAGCACATGGTGGGGGATATCGAGAGTTTTTGCAGGCTCCCCGCTCCGAAGCCGCGACCGGTTGATGTGCTGGAGGTCCTGGGAAGGGTCCTGGATGGCGACAGGGATTCGCTGGCTCGTCGCGGCGTTGTCGTCGAAATGGTCGCCGAAGAAGGGATCTCGCCCATCTGGGCGGATGAGGGGCTGCTGGAGGTTGCCTTCCGGAATGTATTCGAGAATTCCCTGGATGCCATGCCCGGCGGCGGGACCATCGAGGTCAGCGTGGCAGCTCGCGGGGGGGGGCTGGCTGTGGTCTTCCGTGACACCGGGGTCGGCATTGCGTCCGAAGATCTCCCCAATGTATTCGAACCCTTTTATACCTCCAAGACCCGAGGAACCGGCCTGGGGCTCACGACCGTATACCGCATCGTCTGTGACCATGGGGGAGATGTGGCCGTCAGCTCGGTTGTGGGCTCGGGCACCGAGGTTGTGATCACCCTGC
This sequence comes from Syntrophobacterales bacterium, assembly GCA_041310025.1. Classification (GTDB taxonomy): domain Bacteria; phylum Desulfobacterota; class Syntrophobacteria; order Syntrophobacterales; family Syntrophobacteraceae; genus JALOOX01. Next base: position 7,243 of record JBFYYO010000174.1, on the reverse strand, counting down.
CCTTGGGTTCTCCGGAAGGTGCGGGCACGAGCGGCCTGGGTCGGATGTGAGGGTGAGGGCATTCACATTCTCGATTACGATTACGAGCACGGACAGTGAGCCACCTCACCTCGCAGGCCATCCTGGGTGACCTCCAGAAGACGAACCCACACCTTGCTCCCCGGCTCAATCTCTGCTGAAGCCGGGAAATCGATCTTCAGATAGTTGCGGGTTGTGCCCTGCCAGCGAAGCCCCCCGGGCTCCTGCCTCTCCACGAGCACTTCGAGGTCGCGGCCGATGAACCGCTCCGCAAACGCACGGCGCTTCCGGGCGCTCAATTCCCTGAGAACGCTGCACCGGGTCTTGAGGGTGCGTCCGTCGATTCGGCCTTTCAACGTGAAGGCCTGGGTTCCCGGCCGTGCCGAAAACGGGAACACATGGAGATAGGCGAGAGGAAGGCGGCTCAGGAGGGCGAAGGTGTTCTCAAACTGGGAAGGCGTCTCCCCGGGAAACCCGACCAGCACGTCGGCCCCGAGGGCCGCGTCGGGGAGCTCCTCATGAAGGTGTCGGACGAGATCCCGGTAAAGCGAGGACCCGTAGGGTCTGTTCATGGCCTTGAGGATCTCGTCGTCTCCACTCTGGAGGGGGATGTGGAAGTGAGGGCACAGCTCTGGAGTGTGGCGCAGCTCCCCCATGAGCTCTTCTGTGAGCTCGTGGGGCTCAAGGGAGCTCAGTCGGAGTCGATGAGGCAGGCCCCCGGGCTTCAGCCGGCGGATCAGGGACGCCAGGCTCTCGCCTGGCGCAAGGTCCCGTCCCCATTGCCCCAGGTGGATTCCCGAAAAGACCACCTCCTGAAAGCCTCCGGCCATGTATCGATCGAGCTGCCGGCGTACGGACTTCATGGGAAGACTCCGGCTGCAGCCGCGTGTGTAGGGCACGATGCAGTAGGAGCAGAAAGCGTCGCAGCCGTCCTGCACCTTCAGAACCGCCCGGGTGCGGCCAATGGCCATTTTTCGCACGCAGATCTCCTCAAAGGCCCGGCACTCCCTGGGGTCGGAGGCAGCCATGCAGGGAGAGTCAACCGTTCCGGGCTCATGAAGCCACCGGAGCAGGTCGAACTTCTCCCTGTTGCCGAGGATGTGGGTGGCCAGTTTTTCAGAAGCCATGCGGTCGGCTTCCAGATGGACATTGCACCCCACAACGGCGACGAGACCATCCGGATTCCTCCGGCGGGCCCTGCGGAGCAGCTGCCGCGTTTCGAAACCGGCCCGGGAGGTCACGGCGCAACTGTGGATGATGGTCACATCAGCCCTTTCTCGAGGGGGAACGATGACGTATCCGGCCTCGTGGAGTGTCTCGAGAAAACAGGAGGACTCGACCTGGTTGACCTTGCATCCCAGGGTCTCCAATGCCACCGTTTTGACCGTGGGGCCGGGCGCGACTGCCTGATTGGCACCTGAAGTCCCCCCTTCAGGGGGGCAAGGGGGGTGTGCCCTCAGGTCGCTGGGACGACCACCCCCCAGCCCCCCTCGAGGGGGGAATGGAGACTTTGGCCCGTCTTTGCTAGGCACTGCGGTGTGGGTCGGGCTTTTCAATGATTCCTCCTCCCAGGAGAACGTCGCCATCGTAAAAGACGGCAGCCTGCCCGGGAGTGACGGCCCGCTGCGGGGTCTCGAAGGCGACGTGCACGCGATCCTGCCGCAGTGGTGTCACTCGAGCCGAGGCGGGTTGGTGTTGATGACGGATCTTCACCGAACAGCAGAGGGTGGAATTGGGCGGGTCAATGGAAACCCAGTTGACGCTGGAGGCGTTGCATCCCCCGCAGTCCAGATCACGGGCGCTCCCCACGCGGACTGCGTTTGCGGGGACATCCAGCTCGACGACATACAGGGGTGCGCTGGAGGCGATGCCCAATCCGCGCCTCTGACCGATGGTGTAAGCGAAGAGGCCTTTGTGCTCGCCAAGAACGTTGCCCTCCTTGTCGGTGATGGGACCTCTCGACAGGGCCGGGTCCACGGGATGGCGCTCGGCCAGGAATTCCTGGTATCCACCGCTGGGGATGAAACAGATTTCCTGGCTTTCCTCCGGCAGATCGACATCCGGGTTCAGAGCCTCTGCCCAATGCCGGACGTCTTGCTTGAGGTGATCCCCCAGGGGGAAGTACACCCTGGCCAGCTGACCCTGAGTCAGGCCGTATAAAAAATAGGACTGGTCCTTGGCGAGGTCCCGGCCGCGAAGCAGCCGGTAGCGGCCGAAGGGGTCGGCAGGCGGTGCGATTCGGGCGTAGTGGCCTGTGGCCATGCCATCGGCTCCCAGCTTCAGGGCCTCCTGGAGGATGAGGGGGAACTTGACTCCAGGGTTGCAGTGGACGCACGGGTTGGGGGTGAGCCCATTTCTGTAGGCTTCCAGAAAGGGCTGGATCACTGCTGTCTCGAAAAGATCACGGCAATCGATGATTTTGAGCGAGATGCCGAAACGGGACGCCAGCTGGCGAACCGATCGCTCTCGAATTTCGAGGGTTTCTTCGGCGGACCAGCGCCCGTTCGGTGAACGGGGCAGCAGGCGCAGGTGGAGGCCAAAGACTTCATGCCCCATTTCCTGAAGCAGTGAGGCGGTCCGAAGACTGTCCACGCCACCGCTCATGGCAACGGCTATTCGCGCCATGGCAGGTCAGTCCGGAAATCCAGCGCAAAGAGCCATTCCGAAAACGGTCCCGGCTCGGGGTTGCGCTCTGCGGTCCAGGAGGGGCTCATGCAACCAGCTGGCGGTCGAATGTGACGATCATGGCCCGGGCGGGGCATGCCTTGACGCAGAGCTCGCAGGCGCTGCACCGCTCCGATTCAAACAGAACCTCCATGTCGGGACGCCTGATGTGGAGAGCATGGGTCGGGCAGACGGCGGTGCAGGCTCCGCACTGATAGCACAGCTCGTTGTCGCGCCGAATCCCATGGGCTACCGGCTCGATCTCAACCCCCGACTCCTTGAGGTAGGCGAGGCCCCGATCGTAATCCTCTTTGGTTCCCTGCAGCTCGAGGACGACAATTCCCTCCCTGCGGGGATAGATCTGAGCCTTGAGGATGTTGAAGGTGAGGTTGTAGTCTCGAACGAGATTCGTGATGATCGGTTGATCAACGATTTGCTTGGGAAATCTGAGCACGAGCATTCTGGCAAACATGGCACATCAACTCCTGGCGGTGAGAACCGCCATATGGATGGTTCCGGTCTCGATACCCTGCCCAAAGGGGGTAGTCGCCAAAGAATCGTTTCGCCGCAGCGATCAGAACGGTTGTGGCGCCCGAGGACTGCTCCGGCGGAGATCCGACACGAGACAACAGTATACATAGCTTCTCCCCAAAGCATAAATCAATAGGTTGCTGGGGATATCCGTCAAATGGTTACCCGTCCACATGGGGCAGGCGGATTCAGGCTGCGCGGATGAAACGGGCCTCCCGGGGAGCCCACGAGTCAGCACCGCGTCCTCTGTGGAGGATGGGTCGGGGAGAATGCCCTTGGGGGTATAAGCGTCTGTTGGGGTATGAGCGTCTCGCAAACCGGACCGCTCACTCTTATTATATGATGCAGGAGGAGATGATACGCAGGTGTTGATGTGGACGCAATCACGCACGGACTCAGGGTCTGAACGACCTGAATCGAGACCGCGATTCCATGAGGGGACAGCCAAGAACTGCCGTATATATCACCTGGATCACTTCCCAGGCATTCCGACGATCGAAAAACGGGAGCGCAATGTACGTGACCACGCACGCCATGAGGGATTCGTCTTTCTCAGCGGTCCCGATTGTATTAGTGTAAGTGCAAGGATGGGCTGGTTGAAAAATGAACACCAAAGGGGGACTGACGATGGGGCGAGACCCGTTTTCCGCGCGTCTGGCACGTTTTCGGGAGCTGCTTGCCCGGGAAGGCCTGGACGCGTTCCTGGTTGCTGTTCCCGAAAACCGATACTACCTGAGCGGGTACGAGGCGGAAGATCTCGCATTGATCGAAAGCTCGGGCTACCTTCTGATCTCGGCCGATCGGCAGGTTCTGCTGACGGACTTCCGCTATCAGGAGGAGGCCAGAACAGAGGCTCCCGATTTCGAGCTCGTGATTTACTCCGACGGGCTCGGACAGGCTCTTCCGGATCTATTCACATCCCTTCAAACGGAACGGTTGGGTTTTGAAAAGGACTATCTCACCTTCAAGCGCTATCAGGACGTTGAGGCGGCTTTGCATTCGGCGCGTCCCTCAGCGCAGATGGTGCCTTCGGAGGATCTGACTCAGGAGCTTCGCATCGTCAAAGACGGCGACGAGATCGAACAGATCCGGAAGTCTCTCCGTTTGACGGAATCGGTCCTGCACTCGGTTTGGGGCGATCTCCGCGTCGGGATGAAAGAGAAGGATGTTGCGTGGAGAATCGAGAGGAGTATTCGGGAGGGGGGAGCTGGCTCCGTTTCCTTCCCGCCCATCGTGGCCAGCGGACCCAATGCAGCGCTGCCTCATGCGGTTCCCACCGACCGGACGATCCGTGAGAGCGATGCAGTCATTCTCGACCTCGGCTCAAGGCTGGGGCAGTACTGCTCGGACATGACGCGAACCTGGATTGCCGGACGGCCCGAGAACCGTCTGGCCGAGATATACCGGGTTGTCCGCGAGGCTCAGCTGGCCGCTCAGGACGCGATCCATGCGGGAGAGGAGTCGGTGGCTGTGGACGCTGTGGCTCGTGGAGTCATTGACAAGGCCGGATATGGAGACCTGTTCGGACATGGTCTGGGACATGGAGTCGGGCTGGCGGTGCACGAGAAACCGGGCCTGCGCAAACGTCAGCCCACCGTTCTGCAGGCCAATATGGTGGTGACCGTTGAGCCGGGCATTTATATTCCGGGCTACGGGGGCGTGCGGCTCGAGAACATGGTGCGCATCACGGAGAACGGCTGTGAGGTGCTCAATGAGCTGGATCTGTTCTACGATCTCTGAAGGGCTGATGAGGAGGCACGAGGATGCGTTTCTTGAAGCTTGAGTTTAAGAATGCTCAGGGGGATCGTCTTGCGGCTCGACTTGACCTGCCTTTGGACGAAAAACCGGTGGCTTACGCCCTGTTCGCTCACTGCTTCACGTGCAACAAGAACTTCAATGCCGTCTTCAACATCAACCGTGCTCTGGCCAATGAAGGCATTGCCGTCCTTCGTTTTGACTTCACGGGGCTGGGGGAGAGCGAGGGCGATTTTTCCCAGACGAACCTTCGCTCCAACGTGGAGGATTTGATCACCGCCGCGGATTTTCTGAAATCCGAGTTCGAGGCGCCCAAGCTCCTGATCGGCCACTCCCTGGGAGGTGCCGCAGTCCTCCAGGCCGCCTCCCGAGTGCCATCAGCCAGGGCTGTCGCCACCCTTGCGGCGCCTTTTGATCCTTCGGACCTGGGGAAGGCGCTGGGCAGCTCGAGTGAGGAGATCCGCGAGAAGGGCGAAGCTGAGATCACCATCGGCGGCAGGACATTTCTGATCAGAAAACAGTTCCTGGACGACCTGGAACAGGTCAAGATGGATGAAGCCATCCAGAACCTGGGCAGAGCTTTGATCATTTTTCATTCGCCGCGCGACACCGTTGTGTCGCTTCAGAATGCGGCAAAAATCTTTCAGGCGGCGCGTCATCCCAAGAGTTTCGTCTCCCTGGATGATGCCGACCATCTGCTTTCAAACCGCAGCGATTCACATTACGTGGGTACGGTTCTGGCCGCGTGGGCGGGCAAATACCTGGGTCTCCCCAAGGAGGAAAGGGAGCATCGAGATCTGAGGGACAACCGGGTGTTGGTTCGCACGGGGAAAAGAGGTTTCCAGACGGAGATCGTTGCCGGCGGACATCGGTTGTTGGCCGACGAGCCACTTGCCGTGGGAGGATCGGACACCGGACCCAATCCCTACGATTATCTCGTGGCGAGCCTCGGAGCCTGTACTTCCATGACTCTCAGGATGTATGCCGACCGGAAGCAGTGGCCCCTTGAATCGGCAACGGTCCGCTTGAGGCATCGGAAGCTTCATGCGGAGGACTGCATGGAATGCGAGACCGAAGCGGGCATGGTGGATGTCATCGAAAGGGAGATCGAACTGGAAGGCGATCTCGATGAGGGGCAGCGGGAGCGCTTCGTGCAAATAGCGGACAGGTGCCCCGTGCATAAAACACTTCATTCCAAAATCGAGGTTATAACTCGGCTCAAGAACTGAGCCTTGGGCTACACCCGTGCGTCGGGAGCAGGTTTTTCCCAGTGTCTTTTCTGCATAGGGAGGAGGGTGTACGATGAAGGGACCTTTGGAGATCAGTTCAAGGAATGTCGATCTGTCCGAGGAATTGGTTGATCTGATCAACGAAAAGGCTGGAAAGCTCGACAACTTCCACGATGGGATCATATCCTGCCGGGTTATGGTCGAGGTGCCCCATCGAAGCCAGAAGAAGGGTGTTTTCTATAATGTTCGTGTCGATCTGAGTGTTCCCGGGGGCGAGGTGATCGTCAAGCGGGAGCCCGGTGAGGATCTTTATGTGTCCATCTGCAACGCCTTCGATGTTGCGGAGCGACAGCTCAAGGAATATGCCGACCGGCAGCGAGGCGACGTCAAGCGGCGGGAGACGAAGCCCATGGGTCGCGTGGTGCGGATTTTTCCCGAAGACGGCTACGGCTTCCTGGAGAATGTCGATGGACGGGAAGTCTACTTTCACGAGAACGCCGTCCTGGGAGGCAGATTCAATGACCTCGAAGTGGGGAACGTGGTCACCTTCGTCGAACGGGAGGGAGATGAGGGTGCCCAGGCGAGCAGTGTCAACCTGGCATGAGATTCATCTTTCCTGATAAGCAGCAAATCATTGCAGGGGTGGTGTGAGCGGGGGAATACGCTGGCCGGCTCACCCACTCATTGCTTGTTCGCCGAGGCCATTCCACAGCCTTCCTGAACCCGTGTGATACCAACGAACCGGCTTTCGGACCCTCGACGGATCGATCGAAGCACCGACGGTACGTAGAACCTAAATTGAGAGATTAGCCCTTAGCTGTTAGGTATTAGCTCAACAATTTTCATAGGTTATCCCACCATTCATCCAAACTTGGTGAGTGAGAATCTATGAGGCACAACTGACTGAAGTGTTTGGCTAAAAGCTAGTCGCTAACGGCTAACCGCTCAGATTAGGTAGAAATCAACCACTTCCAGACAAGAGGCAGCCAGAGCACATGTTGGGTGTCGATATCTTCATCATCCTTTTCCTGATTTTCATCAACGGT
>JBFYYO010000173.1:0-16032 GCA_041310025.1 Syntrophobacterales bacterium | reverse complement strand
CGCGCCTCGGCTCCGGCAGGCTCGTGCGCTGCCACCTCTACAGCCAGTAGCGTCCGTTGCCGTATCGGTAAGCGACCCTCGTCATTCTCGGAACGGTTCTTTGGGCCCTTGGGTATATCGTCGCCCACGGGATCTATGGAGTGAGGATCTAGGATGGAATCGAACCTCGAAAACCAATCGGCCAGAAGGACCTGGATCGTCATCCTTGGCCTGCTGATGCTGATCCTGGCCAAAGGGATGTTCACGTATTTCGTTGTGGGGGATCTGGGGCAGCCCACCTGGGACTACCGCCCGGTTCCGGACGTCCCGGGCGAATCCCCTTACGCCATTTATGCGCCGCAGCCCTATCCGCAGCATGTGAGAGGAGACAAAGGAGAGTAGATGAAAAAGCTCCTCTTGCCCGCCACGGTCCTGGTCGTTGTGACGGTCGTCTACAATCTGCTCATGGTTTACGACAACAACTTCCCGTACGGTCGCATGCGGGAAACCCCGGCCGTGCGTCCCTATGAGAATCCCATCCTCATCATGGAGGCCGGTGTTGTGCCTTTCGAGGGCGGAGAGGCCCTCTACCGTGCAGCGAACCCGTCTGCCCTGAAATCTCCTCTGGATCCCAAAGATGCGGCTGTCGTTGAAGCGGGCAAGAAGGCTTATTTCCTCTACTGCCAGCAGTGTCACGGCAAGGCGTATGACGGCAATGGAACCGTCGGCCAGAGCTTTGCGCCCCTCCCCACTGATTTGAGGAGCGAGCACGTTCAGAGCAAGTCCGAAGGGCAGCTCTTTCAACACATCAGCTACGGAGTCGGCGGAACCGGCCGCCAGCCCGCCCTCGCCACCACGATCCAAATCCCCGACCGATGGAGGATCATCGCCTTCGTTCAGTCCCTGGGCCTCCGCAACCCCGGCAATTCCAGCAGGCTCACCCTCAGCAGAGCGAATCGGCAAGACCATCGGCACAGTATCCCCGTAAGAACCAGCCCAAAACATTGAAGGCCTAAAGGAGATCATCGGAAGCTGAAGTCCTGTTGTAGATAAGAGAGGCCATCGGGTGGTGCCTCGAAGTTGAGGGCAGGTAAGCGGAGCCACTCGATTTCATCAGTCTTCACCAGGTAAGTGTCGGAGTGTGACAGGGCTGCCGGATGGTCAGGCTTCGTTGCGGGTCTCGATGGCGGATTCACGCTTTTCGAGCGGAAGCTGCTCGGGGTGACTGGCTTGCCGCTCGAGGCGCTGGGCTTCAAGGCGGTAGTGGTAGTCCATCATCCTTCGCGAAAGCCGGTAGCGAAGATAGACCACCCATAGGACGATGCAGGCAAGGAAGACAGCCCCTCCCGGAAGCAGCCAGCCGCTCTGAATGATCGCGGCCGCAGTGGCTGCCGCCACCTCTCCGAGAAAGTTCGGAACCATCCAGAAAACCAGGGCCAGCCCGGCGACGGCAGTTCCCAGCCAGAAGATGGATGAGCTGTTCAGCAAAAGGGACCAGGAGATGAATGGATGCATCTTCTCGTGAATGGCCGGGAGGTTCTCCGGGTTGGGACGCTCCTCACCCTGGAGGAGGGTCAGGTAGACTTTGACCAGGTAGGAGATGAGCAGAATCAGGACGATGGGGACTCCCACCGACGCCGAGACCCAGGCTCGAACCGGAAAAGGCCTGCTGATGGTTCTGACCTCCACGTCGTAGTTGGCGAGGTCTCCGTATTTGCGCTCGAAATAGGAGAAGTTGATGTGGGACAGCGTGGACCCTGCCACATCATAAATCGTCTTGCCTGTTCCGTCTCGAACCTGTATCCGAGAATGCTCTCCGGAACTAGCTGCAAACACAATGAAAATGATCAACTCGATCGCCAGGAAGGCGGTCACGCTGAAGGCCAGTGCCACCAGCATGCTCTTCTTGCCGTGAAACACATCCAGCAGACTGACCCTTGGAGTCATTTCTCCGCCTTCTCCCGATATCGGATCCCGAGCTGATGATGAACGATGTGGATAGCTTCTCACAGGCTCATCGAATCACATTCATCGGATTTCAGCATCTCGCGTGCCCTGCCGGGTGAAAACCGCCCCAGCGATTCCTTCAAAACCACTTTAGTGGAATCTTACCCACCGCCAGCGGAAATGCAAGGAGCATATGGCCTTTCGCCTGGGAGGTTTGGGAGATCGACGCGAATAGGATCAGGTGGACAGGATGTGCGAGGTGTCGGATGGTCGGGGGATGGCGGGTGTTTTCGGGCTCTCCAGGGAGATGATTTCCTCCAAATCCGGCATGTGGTCATCGTAGTTCCTGGCCGACCGCAACAGGATAGTGATAGAAATCAGGTTTCCCACGGCAAAAACGAAGGCGGCCAAGACCAGAAGCCACTGCATAGTGCTGCCCCTTCTTCAGGTTGGCATGTAAGGGTATGTATACGCTTTAAATCACAGAAGTTTCGTTTACCGTTCGCCCCCTTCGATACCTCAGGGCCAATGGGAAACCATGCGGCGTTCGTGCTGAGGTATCGAAGCCTGTCCTGAGGTATCGAAGGGGGCGAACGCTACATTTGAACTTTCACGAGTATGACATGGCTGAACGACGGGATGGATGATGGAGGTTTCTTGTGAAGATCTGATGAAGAAACTGTGAAGATCCGGTTACAACTTCCTGAAAACACTGGCAGGTGGCTGAAGTCGACCCGACTGCGCTTCAGCCGTCCTTCATTCTCATGATTCTCCAAAGTGGCCCGAAAGAGACATGAAGGAGTAATCTGGAAAGGGTGCTGCGTTCGTGCTATAAACAAACGCCCACAACAATTGAGGGTCCCTCTTCAAGATGAAGAAGACAATGGCTGCTGACAATCTCGCTCAACACCCGCGATGCGATCCCGCCGATGAGGCTGAATGGCGGGCACTCGCGGGGCGTGGATCGTGTGTGCGGTTCTCGACGCGCCTGCTGGAAACCTGATCAACGAGGAGGCTCCCATGGAATATGTGATTCGGCCGCTGGTGATAGGTGCCAACGAAACGGACCAGGGGATCATGACGTATCTTCGCGGTTACGGGAAGCGGATCTGGATTCCCATCTATTGCTTTGTCATCGAAGGTGGGGAGGAGAAGATACTGGTGGACACGGGGCTCGAGCAGTTCGTGGTGCCTGATTCGGTGGGAAAGGAATACGGCCTGGACATCCTGGAGTTCGAGGATGCACTCGAGACGGTGGGGCTGAAACCCGAGGACATTGATATCATTATTCATACTCACCTGCACAACGACCACTGTGAGAACGACTACAAGTGCACCAAGGCCAAGATCATCGTCCAGAAGGCCGAATACGAGTTCTTCAAGAACCCGCACCCGCTCGACCACCGCTACTACCCCGACCTCCTGGACGGCCTGGATGTGGAGTGCGTCGAAGGGGATGTGAGGCTGCGAGACGGCATCGATCTCATCTTCTCCCCCGGCCACACGCCAGGAGGACAGTCGGTCTCGATTCAGACATCTGCGGGCCGTGCAGTGATCACGGGCTTCTGCTGCAACGAGATGAACTTCCCCCCGAATGCGCCGGCCGTCCCGTCGGGAGTGCACATCGACGCCATCGCTGCATTCGAAAGTGCCAAGAAAATCCGAGAAATGGCCGATATATTGATACCCATTCATGACCTTTCCATCGGCAGACAGAGGCGGATACCGGCATGAGTCACTTACTGACAGGTGAGGAAGAGCCCACATGGCCGCAGGCGGCAGGCACCCCGGGCAGCATTCGGATCCCCGTTCGGCGGCCGAGGAGGACCGAATACTCGTCAGACTGGCACTGAAGCACCGGATGGTGACCCAGGATCAGATTGACCAGGCGGTTGCCTACCAGCAGCAGGAGAGGGCTCAAGGAGAGAGCCCAACTCTGGGGGATGCCCTGGTCCATCTGCACTTGATCTCCCCCGGACGGCTCAAGCTCCTGCTGCGGGCTCAGACCCTCGCCATCCACCGAAAACCCGACCATCTTTTCGCCCGGATCGCTCTTCGCAACGGAGTCATCACCCAGGACCACATCGACGACGCCGTTCGGCATCAGACGAAGGTTTACAAGGAAACCGGGGAATTCAGAGCGCTTGGAGACCTCCTCCACGAAAGAGGCCTAATCAGCGGACGGCACCACAAAGCCATCAATGCCGCCATCGCTCGCTGCGGGCAGTCGCCCTCGAAGACGTGCTCATCCATCGAAGTGCCGGAAAACGAGCAAGCGAGGAATGGGGGGAAAGCAGACCAGGAGGGGCAATCCGAGCCGGCGCCTGCTGAACCCTATGATTTTGCTGCAGGCTCAGAGATCGAAGAATCCGATTTCGAGCTGCAGGTTTCTCCCGACGGCCTGACGGCTTTCCTCGTCCTGAACAAGGAGCTCCCACCCCGGTTTCGGTCCCAGGATTTGTTGACTTATCTGCGAGCAAAGGGAATCGCATTCGGCATTCCGGATGCTGAAACCTTGCTGGAGAGCATTCGGAGCGAGTGGGAGCCCGGGCGCACCTTTGAGGTGGCGCGGGGAATTCCCCCTGAGCTGTCCCGTTCTGCGGAAATCCAGGTCCTCATCGATCCCGAGCTCCACGGATACTCTGCTCAAGACCAGGGTGCCGTCGATATCATCGACTTGAAAGATCGTGGGATGATTCCCCAGGTTCGCAAAGGAGACTTTCTCGCTCGGAAGACTCCGCTTACTCCTGGAATCGACGGCATCGATGTCTTCGGGCAGGAAATCCCCGTGCGGGTGGCCAAGGATTTGCCGCTCCTGGTGGGCTCCGGAGTCGAGCTTTCTCACGACAGGCTGCAGGCGGTGGCCAAGGTGGACGGGCGCCCCCAGATTTCAGCCTACGGGAGGATCTCCGTTCTGCCCGAACTGGTCATTCGGGGAGATGTGAGCTTCGAGACCGGCAACATAGATTTTGCGGGGAGCATCATCGTCGGCGGAGTGGTTCAGGATGGCTTCAAGGTGCGCGGAGGCAGTCTGATCGCCAGTGAGGTCGGCAAGGCGGAGATCGACATCGAGGGCGATGTCTGGGTTTACGGGGGCGTTCTGGGAGCGAGGGTTCGCAGCCAGGCATCGGTCAAGGCCATGCACATCCACGCCTCCCATATCGAAGCGATGGGGGATGTCGTTGCGGAGCGGGGAATTGTGGACTCCCGCATCAGCACTTCGGGCAAATGCATCTCCCGAAGAGGGACGATCCTTTCGTCATCCATTGTCGCCCGCCGGGGGATTGAAGCTCAGCATATCGGTTCGGATCGATCCAAGCCATGCGCCCTGGGTATCGGTTTCGACCCCATTGCGGAGCGGCAGGCCGAAGCCTGCAAAGCGATGCTCGCGGTCGAGCGGGAGGAAGCCGCCAGGCAGTCGGCTCACATCGGGTCTTTGAAGCCTCGGCTGGCCGATGTGGAAAGGAAGATTGGTGAGCTGGCTCAAGAGCAGGATCGCGCCATCAGGCAGCAGCGTTCTTATCGTGAGCGGATCTCCGATGCGGAGGAGGCCGGCTTCGCTGAAGAAGCCGAATCACTCCGTGGTGAGCTGGCTGTGCTGGATGGGACCATCCATGATCTGGAGCGGAATCTGGATGGTTTTCTTGAGCAGCAGGATCAGCTCAAATCCGCGATTGCGGAGCAAAAGGATCGAATCCGTGAGATCGAGGATCGGATCGCGCAGCTGACCGCCGAGCTCTCTGTGATCACCGACTGGGCTGCAGCGGGCGCCAAGCGCCCCGTGGTCAAGGCGCATGGCAACATCTTTGCCGGAACGTCCATCAAGGGGCCCTTCGCCTCGGTGACTCTCAAAGAGAACTATCGGGGTGTGGCCTTTGGCGAGCGAGCATCAACGGAGGAGGGTGAGGGGCCCGGAGGCGGCGCCCCTCGAATCGCCATGCAGAGGCTCAAACGCTGAGCCGTCCTATTCGAATTCCACGTCACATTCCTCGCCCAGATTGAATGTCGTGAAGTCCTCATAGCCCTGGTCCAGGGCGACCAGGATGGGGATCTGCTTCGACGTTGGCCCCCAGTGCTGGATCGGGCCGGGGCTGCTGAACAGGTCCTCTGTGGCCCACTGGTCTCGATGCTGAGCAAAAAACTGAAAGGAGGGGGAATCGGTCAGGACCAGCGACTTCTCGATGACCAGCTCCTCCTTGCCCTTCCTGAGCTCGCAGCTGATGAGACCCGCCAGGGGAAGTCCCAGTATTCTCCCTCCCTTGTCAAAATCCGTGACAGCGGCCATGTAGCCCGTTCGCTCGTCCAGGACCAGAGAGCCTGCTGTGAGGCCGAGCAGAAACGTGAAAGCGGCATCAAAGGCCGTGGGTTTGCCGCTCCTGCCTTCGTAACCCAGGAAGTGGGATTGAGTCGCCAGGCTGTAGGCCTTGAACTGCTCGATTTGGGCTGGTGTCGCCGGGATCTTGCCTTCGCCCTCACCGAAGTATCTGTCCGTGTGTCGCTTCATCTCGGAAGCCTTGTAGCGGATCTTGTCGATGAGCAGTTTCTCGGTTTCGATCTGCGACACTTTGACATTTCCGTGGTCGTCGCGGTCCAGAATGAGCATCTCCTCGATTTCTTCGGGAATGGATGCCATGAGCTGAGCCGATTGGGGCGAAAGGCGCGGATAGATGAATTCCTGTTTGTTTTTGAGCGTCGGCAGATCCTTGATGTCCGCTTCGTACTCCGCCAGCACCTTGTTCAGCTCTTTGATGAGGTTTCCCATCTCGGGGATGAACTCGACGAGACCTTCGGGAACCAGGACGACACCATGGTTGATCCCCTTGAGTCTGCGCCGGGCGATGATGCGCACGATGTGCTCCACGAGGCCGTCCAGGGAGAGGTTCTTTTCGGCAATCTCTTCGGAAATGAGGGCGATGGCCGGCTTGGTCTGCAAAGCCACCTCCAGGGTTATTTTGCTGGCTGTTCGTCCCATGAGCTTCACGAAATGGTAATACTTGATGGCCGAAGCGGCGTCCTGGTTTAAGTTGCCGACGAGCTCGGCAAAGACCTTCGTCGCCGTGTCGTAGCCAAAGGAGATGGGCAGAAGCTCGCCCACGGCCATGTCGCCGTCGATGGTCTTGGGTATCCCGACGACACTGCACTTGACGCCTTCCAGCTCGAAATATTCCGCAATGAAGGCTGCGTTGGTGTTGGAGTCATCGCCTCCGACAATGATCAGGCCGTCCAGCCTGTTTTTCAGCACGGTTTCTTTGACCTTTCGGAACTGCTCGGGGGTTTTGATTTTGGTCCGGTCCGTACCGAGAAAGTCAAACCCCCCGGTGTTGAAGATCTTTCGGATGTCCTCCGTGGAAATTTCGAAAACGTCCCCGTTGATCAGCCCCTTGGGGCCCTTTCGGATACCGAGCAGGGTGTTTCCTTTACCGAGAACGGCCTTGAGTCCGGCAAGGACATTGTGTCCCCCCGCCGCGGGACCTCCGGAGAAAAGCACCGCCACTCTTTTCCCGGTCACTTGGTGAAGGGTTTCGGATGGAACGGCCTCCAGGACTATGTTCTTGTGTTTGGCTATGGTCTTGGAAAAGGTTTTTTCGGCACCTTCCGGGTCCTTGCAGGTGAGGATCGTGACCGTTTCTTTGAAGACCACCGGTCTGATCTTGCCATCCTGGCCCAGAACCTCGGAGCATACCGGAATGGGCAGATCTCGAGCTGCGTTTTCGAAAATGGAATGCTTTCCTGCAGTTTGCTCAATCCTCCGGACCAGCGCTGTGGGAACTTCTCGGGAAGCCGCCATCTCTTTCCTCCTGATTGGCTTTGGATGAGGGGCCCGCACGATCCGGGCCTCTTCGGATGATCGTATGGACAATATCAAAGGATGCCCCTCCTTCATCACGAGGGGCAAGAGAGAGTGAAAAGGCTCGCGAGCAACGCCGCCTCCCAGCCTCCCCCGTCGAGGGGGAGGATTTCGAGAGGTCTGGTGGAAGTCGTGATGTGAGCGTGTCCAGGCAGCTCCTTATGCTTCACCGGCGCCGATGAGTGGCAGAATCTTGTCCACTTTGAAGACCACCAGAAAGAGAGGGCCCCTCTGCTCTTCTGATTCCTTGTATTCTTTGCGGCGAAGGGAAAACAGAAGCTCACTGTCCTTTTCTTCACGCATCTTGCTCAGGAAAAGCCGTGTCCCTTTATATCCGGGACCATCCTCCATGAAAAGATAAGCTGCATGCGGGTTGGACTGAAGATTGAGATGCGTCAGTCGATCCCGCATGATGAAGGCAACTGTTTCACCATCCAGGATGTGAGGCGAAGCGTAGATCGCGGCATCCACTCTGCCTTCGGAATCGGCGGTTGCCAGGACTCCACGCCCCTTGGCTTTCCCGAAATACTCGGATAGGTTCATCGTGATCCTCCAATGATCTGAGGTTTACCTCTAATCTTGCATGATTGTCAGAGTCGTGATCAATATAATCTCGTTTGTCGTCCCCCGCGAAGGCGGGGGTCCAGATTTCTCACCGAGTCTGGATTCCCGCCTTCGCGGGAATGACGAACGATCGACCATTCAGACTTTTTGGACACGCTCTGAGAGAACGGTTTTCAGACAGTCCTGTTTGGCGTACATTGGCTTGCATGAACCCTTCCCTGCTTGCGGTTTTGGGGTTTGTTTGATATCGTTGGTTCAGATGACCTTAAGCCAGGCTCATCATGAACCCGGGTGAGAGCAGGGAATTGTGGAGGGTCGGCAGTTGATGAAGCCTGCGATGTCGGTTCCGGAATTGCTTCTCTCAGAGACAAGGATGGCCATGATCCACTTCCGATGTCACCTCCGGGGGAGGGGGCTGAAGCTGATGGGGCTTGTGCTGATTGGTGTGCTGGCTTCGGCCCACGGGATTTGCGGGTGCAGTGCTTCGCGGCCATCTGCCATGGAGGCCGCGCCTGGGCCGCCCTTGGAAGTCGATCACCCTGGAGATGAGGATTGGCTTGCAAGCCCTCTGGTTGCTGAATCCACCGTACTCACCCTGGAGAAAGCCATCGTCGAAGCACTCGATGCCAGCCCGGAGCTGGAACAGATGCAGCAGCGCATGCGGGCTGCCTCAGAGCAGGTTCGGCAGGCAGAGGCATCATTTTATCCGCGGCTGGTGGTGACGGAGGATTTCAGCATCACCAACAACCCGGTGTTCGCTGCCATGCACATCATCAATCAGCGCCGTCTCCTTCCTTCGACAAACTTCAACGACCCGGGAGCTCAGCAGGATTTTGCCACGAAGCTTCAGGGGGAAATGGTCCTCTTTCAAGGAGGGAGCCGCTGGTTCGACCGCAGTGCGGCAGTGGCCCAGACGCGTGCTGCCCGAGCCGAGCTCGAATCGGCCCGCAACCAGCTCGTCGCCAAGGTCACAGAGGTTTTTTACCAGTGGCTGCAGGCTCTTGCCTTCATCAGTGTGGCCGAGAGAGCGCTGGATGCTGCCCGCGTGGATCTGGAGCTGGGAGAGGCCAGGCTGAAAGCTGAAGTGGTTCTCCCCAGTGAAGTGCTGCGCCTCAAAGCCCGCAGGGCGGAGATGGAGGGTAACCTGGTGACGGCCCGCGCGAGCGCCCGCAAGCTGCAGGCCGCGCTGGAACGGCTCATCGCCCGGAGCATTCAGGAAGGAGAGCTCCCATCCCCCTCCTTGTCCCTCCCAGAGTCGCTGGAATCTTCAGCTGGGGATTCGCAGCAGGCATTTGTGGAAAGAGCCCTCGCCAACCGCCCTGAGATGCATGCGGTGAAATCGATGATCGATTCCGCGGCCAACAGGGTTCGTTCAAGCCGAGGGAGCTTCTTTCCCCGGTTGGGCGCCAGCGGACTCTATCAATGGAATACGGAGAAATGGGAGGACAACCCCAACAGCTGGCTGCTGGGGATTCAGGCCACCTGGCCGCTCTTCGAAGGGGGATTGTCCGTTTCCAGAATGCGCGAAGCCGAGGCTCGCCTGAAAGAAACGGAAGCCCGCGGGAAGCAGGTTGCCCTCGACATCGCCCTCGAAGTCCGGCAGGCGGCCCTCGCGGTGAATGAGGCTGCGGAAAAGATCAAGGTGATGACCGAAAGAAGGACCTGGGCCGGGGAGGCATTGGAGGAGGTGCGTCGGCTTTACGACCGGCAGGTGGTCGCGGTGGACGCGCTGCTTCAGGCTGAAGTCGCCTGGAATCAGGCGGAGGTCGCCTACATGGCCTCGCTCTTTGAGGGAAAGATTGCGCAGGCGTACCTGAGGCGGTCGCTGGGCGATTTCGCCGAGGAATTGAATGAGCTGCAGAGCCGAGCTCAGTGACTCGAAGCTCGAAACCTGAAGATCGAAACTTACCGGAGGCATCCAGTGGCTGAGCCCCAGGACACAGAGAGGAAGAGCCGGTTCACCCGGGAGGCACTGAAGATCGGGGCCGTTCTTCTCGCTCTGGTCGGTCTCATGGTGTGGCTTTCAGGCGGGTTCATCAGCAAGGTCGAGAAGGAAAAGCCCGAAGCCTCTGCCCCGGCCGCTGAGAAGCCCAGGACGGTCAGCGTGGAGCGCCGCACATTCCCCTTGCTCATCGAACAGGTGGGCACCGTTCGTGCCATGAGCGAAGCGCAGGTTTCGAGCCGCATCATGGCTCAGGTCCGGGAAATCCCTGTCCGTGAGGGGGATCTCGTGGCGGCGGGGGACGGAAAGGAGAATCCTGCGACGGTTCTGGCTGTGCTCGATGATGCCGAAATCCGCGCCCGGGCGGCTCAGGCCGAGTCTCAGGTAACTGCTGCGGCGAGGGGCGTGGAGATTGCGCGGGCTCGTCTCGTGGCGACCCGGGCGCAGGTGGAGTCGGCCAGAGCCAATCGGGAAAAGGTGGCTTCCGATCATCGCCGTACCGAGGATCTGTACCGGAGCAGGGCTGCAACGGGGCAGCAGCTGGAGCACGCTCGGGCCCAGAAGGACATGGTGGAAGCACAGCTGCGTGCCCTGCTCAAGGAGGTTCAGGCGGCTGAAAGCGAAATCGGCCGATCGCTGGCTCAAAAACAGCAGGCAGAATCGGCTCTCCGCGAAGCGCAGGCGATGCTGGACCATACGGTGATTCGGGCTCCGTTCTCCGGAAAGGTCCTGCGCAAGACGGTGGATGTCGGAGATATGGCCATGCCCGGCAAGCCATTGTTCCTCATAGATTCGCCCCTTCGCCCGGAGCTTCATTTCCATCTTTCTGAATCGGTTCAGCCAAATCTCCTGGTGGGGCAGGAGCTGGACGTGCGCATCGATGCGCTGGGGCGATCGCTCAGTGGAAGATTGCGCGAAATTCAGCCCAGATCCGATCCTGCAACCCGCACGATGCTGGCAAAGGTGAGCCTGCCCCCGGATCGGGATCTCGTGAACGGAATGTTCGGCAGCGTTCAGATCCCTCAAGGGGAATACCGGGCGATGGTGATTCCCAGGGTGGCCGTTCAGGAGGTGGGGCAGCTCCCCCTCGTGAATGTCGTGCATCCCGAAAGGGGGCCGGAAAGGCGCTTCATCACTCTCGGCCCCGTCCACGGTGAGCTGGTGGAGGTGCTTTCCGGTCTGGATGAAGGTGAAGAGGTGGTGATTCCATGAGTGCAGCGCAGCATGGAGCGCACCACTGGATGACCCGCCTGGTGCAGGTTTTCCTCCGCGGGAATCTCTCGGTGCTCCTCATCCTCATCAGTCTCATTGCCGGGCTGGTAGCGCTTGCGGTCACGCCGCGCGAGGAGGACCCGCAGATCGTCGTCCCCATAGCCGATGTTCTGGTGAGCATGCCGGGGGCATCCGCCCGTGAAGTCGAGCGGCAGGTGGCCACCCGCCTGGAGAAGCTGCTCTTCCAGATCGACGGCGTCGAATACGTCTATTCAGTCAGCCACCCATCCCAGGCCATTGTGACCGTCCGGTTTTTCGTGGGCGAGGATCGCGAGCGGAGCTGGGTGAAGCTTTACAACAAGATCCAATCCAACATCGACCAGATCCCTCCCGGCGTCACCGGATGGGTGGTGAAGCCCGTTGAAATCGATGACGTCCCCATCGTCAACCTCACCTTGTTCAGCGACCGGCACAGCGATTACGCATTGAGGCGCATTGCCGAGGAATTGGAGATCCGCCTGCAGGGTGTCAAAAACGCAGGCCGCGTTTACCTGGTGGGAGGCAGACCGAGGCAGGTCTCCATCACCGTTTCACCCCAGAGCATGGCGGGACATGGGGTGGCCTTCCAGGACATCCAGCGGGCCATTCAAGGTGCCAATTTCACCTCATCTGCAGGGAGCCTGGTGGACGAGAATGCAGAGGTTATGCTCGAGGCTGGACGTTTTTTGAAGGGCGCGGCTGAGCTGGGGAATCTCGTGGTTGGCGTGCACGAAATGCAGCCCGTTTTTCTCCGGGATGTAGCCAAGATTTTGGACGGACCTGCCGAGCCCGAGGATTACACGCGCATCTACCTGGGGAATCGGGCTTATTCGTCCATGGATCCTGCGGCGGAGCATGCCGGGCATTCCGCGGCTCCCGAGGGTGTGGAGAGGTACCGGGATTACCCGGCAGTCACGGTTGCGGTGGCCAAGAGAAAGGGGACCAACGCGGTCTGGGTGTCCGAGGAGGTCACGCGGGAGGCGGAGCGATTTGCCAGAGAAGTGCTGCCTGAAGGTGTGCACCTTCGGGTGACTCGGGATTACGGTCGGACGGCCGACGAGAAAGTCAACGAGCTGGTGGAGGCCTTGTGGGTGGCCATCGCGATCGTGGTGATCCTCCTGGCCTACAGCCTGGGCTGGAGAGAAGGGATCATCATTGCCCTGGCGGTGCCCGTCACCTTCAGCTTCACTCTGCTCGTCAATCTCTTCCTGGGCTACACCATCAACCGAGTGACGCTTTTCGCGCTGATCCTTTCCCTGGGCCTGGTGGTGGACGATCCCATCGTCGATGTGGAGAATATCCACCGCCATTTTTCCATGAGGAAGGAGCCTCCGGATGTGGCCGTGGTGACGGCTGTCAACGAAGTGCGCCCTCCCATCATCCTGGCGACGCTTGCAGTCATCATCTCGTTCGTTCCCATGTTTTTCATCACCGGCATGATGGGGCCCTACATGGCTCCCATGGCGCTGAACGTGCCGGTGGCCATGCTCATGAGTCTGCTGGTGGCCTTCACCATCACCCCCTGGCTTTCCCTGCATATGCTGAAGCACGACGGCCACGGCCCCCATGGGGCACCGGAGGGGGAGCCGGAGAAGACGGGCCTCTACCGGGCCTATGAAGGCATCATGCAGCGAATCATCCGTCGCCGTGACCTGCGCTGGACCATTGTCCTGGTGGTGGTGCTTCTCCTTGCGTTCGCCGTCTGGCTGGTCACCAGCCGTCGGGTGCCTTTGAAAATGCTGCCTTTCGACAACAAAAACGAGCTGCAGCTGGTGGTGGATATGCCGGAGGGGAGCTCCCTCGAAAAGACCGAGGCTGCGGCTCATGCGCTGGCTGATTACATGGTCCGGGTGCCTGAGGTGACGGACGTGAGCACCTTCGTCGGCGTCAGCAGTCCGATGGATTTCAACGGATTGGTCCGGCATTACTATTTGAGGCGCGGGGCCAGTGTGGCCGATGTTCGAGTGAATTTCATCGGCAAGAAGGTGCGGAGCCAGCAGAGCCACGCCCTGGGGCTGCGCCTGAGAAATGATCTCGAGAAGCTTGCCGCCCAATTCGGCGCCAACGTCAAGATCGTCGAAAGCCCGCCTGGACCTCCCGTGGTGGCCACACTGGTGGCGGAGGTCTACAAGGAGGGAGCCCAAACCTATGAGGAGATGGCGTCTGCTGCCCGAAGGGTGCGGGCATTGCTGAAAGGGATGGACGGTGTGGTGGATGTGGACGACGTTCTGGTTGCTCCCCAGAAGAAGCTCATCTTCAAACCGGACCAGACCAAGACGGCCCTCCATGGCATCAGCGACCGAATGGTGATCGAAACCCTTGCCGGTCTGGTTGAGGGGGACCGATTGGCTTCTCTGAGAACAGAAGATGAAGTGAATCCCCTCAGGATCGAAATCCGGCTTCCGAGGGAAGAGCGGTCGCGTCCGGAGCAGCTTCAGCATGTTGTTTTGAGAGGGGGCGGAGGACAGGGCGTCTACCTCAGGGAGCTCGGCTATTTTGCTGAGGAGACCATTGATCAGCCCATTTATCACAAGAATCTGGTTCCCGTGGTCTACGTTTTCGGAGAGACGGCGGGAGTACCTCCGGCCGAGGCCGTCTTCAAGCTGCAGGGGGAAGTCGAGAAAGATTCGGCTCTGAAAGGTTTTAAGGTGGTCTGGTCGGGTGAAGGGGAGTGGGATATTACGCTTCGCGTTTTCAGGGATCTGGGGATTGCCTTTGGGGTTGCGGTTCTGGGGATCTACCTGTTGCTGCTCTACCAGACCGGGAGCTATCTTCTTCCCGCCATTCAGCTCATCGCATTGCCCCTGTCGGTCATCGGCATTCTCCCCGGATTCTGGCTCCTCAATCTCGTTTCTGCAGACGTCGTGGGTGGATGGAAGGATCCGGTCTATTTCACTGCGACGGCAATGATCGGGATGATCGCACTGGCCGGGATTGCCACGAGAAATTCCATCCTTCTGATCGAGTTCGTCGAGGAGCGTCGCAAGGAGGGCATGCCGCTGGTTCGCTCGCTCATCGAGGCGGGAGCCTTGAGAACCCGCCCCATCTTCCTCACGTCTTTTGCTGCCATGCTGGCGGCCTGGCCCATCACGCTCGATCCGATCTTCTCCGGTCTGGCCTGGGCCTTGATTTTTGGGATCACCGTTTCGACTCTGTTCACCCTGGTGGTGGTGCCGATGGTCTATTTCATGGCTTACGGCGGTCCCGAAGACCACGGGGCGATGAAAGAGGCATAAGGGCCACATCTCCAGCACAACCGGGCGCAAATCCCTTTGCAGTTGCGGTGGGCACAAGAAGACGTGCCCACCCTACGAGGATCGTCGGGGTTACTCGGAACAGTAGGGTGGCCGCCGGTTCATCGTGCCCACCGGAACCGGTCATCCACTGGCGCCCTCCTGCACCAGTGGACGTTGTATTCCCAACTTTTTGTGCATGGGAGGTGAAGAAGCTTTAAGGATTTCCGCCTGCGTGCCGAACTGATCCTCGGGTCATTCATTGTTTGGAGACCTATTTCGGTCGACAGTCTGTCAAGGGCAAACTATCCGAAAGGGTAGGACGCAAAGCCACTGGCCTAAGTTCCGCTTCTGCGGGATACGGTAGCAGGGTTGCCGGGCTGATACAGCACTGGGGGAACAGCATCGACTGAGCGCTTGGTCGTTGTTCCAGTGCTCAGTCGGCTCACGCTGCATTCCAGAACCATGGAGCTGCATCATCCGCGGCTTCACTCCAAGGAGGTTCTGGAATGTCTACGCGTGGTCTCTCGAAATGGTCTAAACGAAACCGTCTCTCTTCCGCATTTACCCTCACCTTTCTGACATTATTCTCGATCCTGTTCTGGGGGGGGCAAACCCTTCATGCGGCTCAGGTGACCCTTGCCTGGGATGCGAACTCGGATCCCGTGGCGGGCTATCGGCTCTATTACGGGCATGCGAGCGGAAATTACCAGAGCAATGTCGATGTCGGCAGCACCACCACCCACACATGGTCCGGGCTTGCAGACGGGCAGACTTACCATTTTGCCGCGACGGCCTACGACGCTTCCAACAACCAGAGTGACTACTCGGAAGAGCTGGTTTGCCACACCATCACCCCGTCCAGTGGGACAGGGGGGTCGGTTTCGCCTTCCAGCACCGTTTTTGTCACCTCAGGTGGAAGCCAGACCTTCACGATCAGCCCCAGTGCGGGATTTCGGGTGAGCAACGTGCTGGTGGACGGCCAGTCCGTTGGACCGGTGACGAACTATTCTTTCACGGGTGTGACGACACCGCGAGCCATCACGGCCAGTTTTGTGCCGGATACGACCTACTACACGATCACGGCGAGTGTGACGAGCGGTGGCGGCAGCATATCACCGTCGGGATCGGTTTCAGTGAGCTCGGGTGGCAGCCAGACTTTCAGCATCACGCCCAGCACGGGCTACCGTGTGAACAGTGTTCTGGTGAACGGCGTGTCGGTGGGCGCCGTCTCGAGCTATGCAATCTCGAATGTGACGGAGAACAAG
>JBFYYO010000172.1:0-9043 GCA_041310025.1 Syntrophobacterales bacterium | reverse complement strand
TTGGGCTGTCGGTTCAGCCCTCACGTTGGGGAGGCTGGATCAGAGCTGGTTGGCTCTTCTCGCGGTGTCACTCCTTGGGTCCTCATAGACGAGTTGGTGGCCCGCAGAAGAGCGGGGTCACACCTACACTCTTGACACACAGGCGAATTAGCGGGTTGCACAGTAGATGAAAATGAACGAATCCGAGGTCAGCTCTGGTGAAATGCTTAGCGGGAGGCTGCAGGTGTCAAAAGTGTAGGTGTGACCCTGTTGCTTCGCGCAAAAGCCCGGCTAACGAATAAGGTTCAAGAAGCCCGGGCCGGCACGCATTCTGGTATAGGGTATTGCTTCGGCAGGCAGGGGACTGGCGAGGGCTGGAGGCAGAGGCATAGCCCTCCTTCCAGCCCATTTGCGGAGAGCTCAGACCAAGTGTATGGCACTCATCGGCAAATTCGTGTAGATTCCTCCCGCAGGTGAGGGCCCAGGATCTGCAGGCCGATGGGAAGCCCTTCGCCTGAGAACCCGCACGGCACCGAAAGGCCCGGGATTCCCGCAAGACTTGCGGGAAGCGTCAGGACGTCGCTCAGGTACATCTGGAGCGGATCGTCGGACTTCTCGCCGATCTTGAATGCAGGGATGGGGGCCACGGGGGCCAGGAGAGCGTCACACTGCTCGAAGGCATTCAGAAAATCCTGGCGTATGAGCGTTCGCACCTGGGATGCCTTGCGGTAGTATGCGTCGTAGTAGCCTGCCGAGAGCACGTACGTCCCCAGCATGATCCTGCGCTTCACCTCAGGGCCGAATCCCTCGGAACGGCTCCGGCGATACATGGCCAGGAGATCCCGGGCATCGGGCACCCGCAGCCCGTATTTCACCCCGTCATAGCGGGCCAGATTCGAGCTGGCCTCGGCGGGGGCGATGATGTAGTAAGCGGCCACCCCGTACTCAGTGTGGGGGAGAGAGACATCCACGATCTCGGCTCCGAGCTCGGCACACTTTCGGATGGCCGCCCTCACCACGGTCTCCACATCCGGATGCATGCCCTCCACGAAATACTCTTTGGGAATGCCCAGTCGAAGTCCCTTGATGGGCTCCCGCATGGTGGCGAGATAGTCAGGCACCGGCATGTTGATGGACGTCGAGTCCCGGGGGTCATGGCCCGCAAGCACCTGGAGCAGCAGGGCCGCATCCTCCACGTCCTTGGTGATGGGGCCGATCTGGTCCAGGGAGGAGGCGAAGGCCACGAGACCGAACCGGGAGATGCGTCCATAGGTGGGTTTCAGGCCCACCACGCCGCAAAAGGAGGCCGGCTGACGGATGGAGCCGCCGGTGTCCGTACCCAGGGCGCCGGCACAGAGATTCGCTGCCACCGCGGCTGCCGAGCCTCCGCTGGACCCACCCGGAACGCGGTCCAGGTCCCAGGGGTTGCGGGTGGGGCCGAACCCCGAGTTTTCCGTGGACGATCCCATGGCGAACTCGTCCATGTTGGCCTTGCCGAGGAAGATCGCCCCGGCGCTCTTCAGCTTTTCGACAGCCGTCCCGTCGTAGGGGGGGATGAAGTTCTCAAGAATCCGCGATCCGCAGGTGGTGCGCACCCCGCGGGTGCAGATCACGTCCTTTAGTGCCAGCGGAATGCCTGCCACAGGGGATGCCCCCGGATCCTTGCGGCCCAGGTCGTAACGATCCGCCTCTTTGAGTGCCATCTCGGCCTGCAGGGCGAGATAGGCGTGCAGACGGTCATCCAGCTGTTCGATGCGCTCCAGAAAACGCTGCGTGAGCTCTCTCGCCCCGATTTCCTTCCGGATCAGCAGATCGTGAAGCTCGTGAATGGTCAATGAGGTGGGGTCCATCTGAATTTCCTCTCGACTAGAATACCTTGGGAACGATGAAGCTGGTCTGGTCCGTTTCCGGTGCATTGGCGAGGGCGGCTTCGCGATGCAGGGAGCCCAGCACCCTGTCCGGACGGAAAACATTGCAGTTCTGGATCGCGTGGGTGGTGGGCGGAACGCTCGACGTGTCCACCTGGTTCAGTGTATCCATGTAGTCCAGGATGTTGTTCATCTGTTCCGTCATGCGGACTTCGTCGTCTTCGGCCAGCTCGAGCCTTGCCAGATGCGCCACATGGCGGACTTCCTCCCGGGTGATCTTGCTCTGCATGTTCGTTCATCCCCGTTGATCGGAGGCCCTTTCGGGAACTCCGTGAAAGGTTTCCATGGTGCGGCAGTCCCTGAAGGCTGCCAGAATCTCCTGAATCCCTGATACGCGGCAATTCCTCAGCACCGTGAAGGTGAGGTCGTGAACTCGCGCTTCTTCGGCCTCCTGCTCGGCAGGGGACGCGTCGAAACGCTGGAGGAACCTGGCAAAACGGGTCACGTGAATCAGTTCATGGATGACGATGTAGACGGCCAGAGGCAGCAGATCGATGTGGGAGTCCCTCTGGGTGGCTTTCCGGATCACATGGTCCTGAAGGCAGATCTTGAAATAGTCCGCTGGGTTGCCTCCCCTCAGCTTCTGGTCGGGGCACCGGAGGTACCGTCGGATCTGGGCGAAGGCCATATCGGTGATTTCCTCCGCCGTCAGATCGGTCAAAGACCGGATGTCGTAGCGATAGCGTTTCCAGTCGGAGGTTGAGATCTTGTAATGGTTGCTGACCAGGTCTTCCGCGATTTCAATGGCCTGTTCCAGAGCTTGAATCTCGCGCCGGTCAAAGGGGACTCTCTCGATCTCGGAGCTCATGGCTCCCAGAGAGCCGGCATCCCCCCCCAAAGAGGAAAACCAGGCGCCGGGTTCCGTATGATACGGGCAACGGTCAATGTCCTGAGAAATGCTCATGCTTTATGATGATCGCGTTCTTCGCTCAAAAGTCCCCGCTCTTCCCACCGGCACCCACCCATGGAGCAAGCACACCCAGTGCGTTACTTCTACAAGAAACACTCCTTCGAATCAAACGGTTAAGCTCATGGACGCAGTCTCGGATAATATCACGGGCTTGGCCCCGCCCCCCCCTTTCTGCTGTGTGATTTCAGTTTGAATCATGATTTAAAAATCGCTATAAGTTTAAATAACTGTTTTCGTCGGTGCGGTGGAGTCCAGTCTCGGTGAGCGCTCGAGCCGGTGCGAAGAGTGCCTCAGGACAGGCGGTTGCGCGCCGGCGAGCGGTTGGGCCTCCGGAGAGGGAACGACTCTTCACAACATGGGGAGACATCACATGAAGCAACTCAGATCATCCAAAGCTGATCAAACATCCGGCATGGATCGAAGTTCCCCGACGGGCAGCTTCACGCAATATGTCGAGAGCCAGGCCTGTCGCATGGAACAGTGCGGATGGCCCGAGGAAGCGAGAAACCTGAGAGGCTGGGCCAGGGAGCTTCGGTCAAGCGGAGTTGAGGCGGAGCTCATGGCTCAGGAACCGCTGCTTCCCAGAAGCTGAGTGTTCAGCATTGAGATCGATCCATTCAGTTCAGCTTTAGACCGCGCATTGTTTTAAGCGGCGCTCAAGCCGAACCCGCGAGGCATAGACGACACCCCTGGTTCATGCCGCCCACCCCCTGTACTCCTGCCCTCATTCTTGAAGTTGAAGCCCTCTGCTCCTGAACTGCCCCTTTCGATTCAATCCCGGTAAGGTGGAAGGGTGGTCAGGCGGCTGTCTTCAATGGGGCCTCCCGCCGTCAGGTGATAAAGGTCCTGGTATTGGGTGGATTTCAGCCCCAGGAGATGGTGCATGGGGTCATCGAAATAGCAGCCGATGCCTGTCGCCCGCAATCCCGCCGCTTCAGCCTCCAGGTAGAGCACCTGGCCGATCAGGCCGCACTCCCAGAAAAGCCTCGGGTAGAACCAGGGACCGTGGGCTTTGAGCGGGCCGTCGAATTCCGCGATCATGCCCGCACTGAAACAGCCGTCGCCTGCGATCTCCTGAAGACACGCGATTTGCTGGGCCTCCTGTCTGAAGTCACCTTCCATCAGCAGGAATAGTGGAAGTGCATCGGGACAGGAGCTCGGTCGTTTCCACAGGAAAGCAGGGTGCATCGCCTCCTGAAGCGGGGAGAGGGCGTCTGCCCGGCGCACCAGCATGTAAAGTCCGGCGGGCAGCCCGTCAACGCGATGAACGAACAATGCCAGATGCACTTTCGGAGACCACGGGAGCGTGCCATGGGGAACCCGGAGTGCTCCCGGCAGTGTCCGCAGCAGAATCCTGAAAAAATTTTCGGCGGGCATGCGGGTGGCGCCGTCCATGGCCACGGCGCTCCGTCTTTGGCGGACGATACCACTCAGAAGGAGGTTGGGCCGAACACCTTCCGAGTTGGTTTCGTTGGAACATGGGCGATCTCGGACCCCGGCACCGGTAATCGGCTTCCGGCAAGCCTGGGCGACGGTATCAATGATGTCCCATTGCCTGTGGCCTCGACTCAGCTGGCTGGGCCGACCTTCCCAGTCCAGCTTCTGGAGCTCGGACGCGTCCGGGATTTGAAGCCGAATGTCTCCGGAGTCTTCAGCCGGGCGGGTCAGGATGAGGACCAGTCCATCGGCATGCTCCCGCTCGGGTCCCGTCATCCCGGAGATCCCGAGGAGAGCGCTGATGCTGTCGGTGCTCGGGGAATCCATGAGCAGAGCCCGCCATCCCAAGCCCGAGGCGGCGAGGCTGATCGCTGCGATGGCGTGTCCCAGGTCCAGCTGGCAGTAGCGATACGCCCGCTCGCCATACTTCCATGACTCCCGCCAGTGGATGGATGACAAACCGAGGAGAAAGCTCCCGGCAGGCAGTCCTTCGGCCAGCTTCCGCCAGACCTCTGAAGGGATCACGGCCCTCCGCTCCAGGGCGTGCTCTTTGGGAGCATAGTGGCAGACGCAGGCATCGCCGCTCAGCTGCGCAACCGGCCCGCTCACCAGGTAGCCTTCGGTGGGGTGCAGGTTGCCGCTCGAAGGGTTGACGCGCAGGGCATATGAAGTCCCCCCCGCGCTCTTCCAGGCCGAAAGCGCCAGGCTGTTCAAGAAAAGCTGAGAAATGGTCGTGGCATTCACGGGCGCCGGAGGCAACTTTGCCCATACCGAAGCTTCATCGTACAGGGCCTCCGGGAGCTCCGGTGTGTTGTGCTCCAGGCGGATGACTGTGGCACCCGGGTAACGGCGGAAGGGGTCCGGCTGGGTGGCCCAGTCCATGTAGCCCGGTCCCAGGGCATAGCGCTGGAAGTCGTGCTTGGTGGCCTGATGATATTTGAGAACAGCCTCCAGGTTTTCACTCATGGTATCCGGCTCCCGTAAAGGGTCCTCATAGGAATACACAGAGGCGTGCGCCTCAATGCTCCCATGGCTCGTTGTGTTTTTCAGGTATGCATCTTGGCGGGAATCCCGATCGTTTCATGCCCGATCGGGCTCCCGCCGGTGCGGAGATGTATTTGTGAGATGTTGTTCAGAAAATGGCCGTGCGGCCTTGCGGAGCTGCGGCCGCTACCGCATGGAACGGAGGCGCTCGACTCGCTCTTCGATGGGGGGGTGTGTGCTGAAAAGGTTCATGAGGCTTCTTCCCGAGAGCGGATTCACGATGAACATGTGCGCCGTGGAGGGATTGGCGTCGTGCATGGGGATGCGCTCGGAGGCCAGGGAGAGCTTCTCCAGGGCTCGAGCCAGCGGTTCTCCGCCGTGGATGAGTCTCGCCCCGGTCTCGTCGGCAAGGTACTCCCTCGACCGGGATATGGCCATCTGGATCAACATGGCTGCGATGGGGGCCAGGATGGCCATGGCGAGGGCTCCGAAGATCCCGCCGCCGCCTTCCTCGTTATTGCCCCGGAACCCACCGAAAATGGCGCCCCACTTGACCATGTTGGCCAGCATCATGACCGCGCCCGCCAGAGTGGCGGCGATGGAGCTCACCAGAATATCGCGGTTCTTCACATGGCCCAGTTCGTGTGCGATCACCCCACGCAATTCCTGGGGCGTCAGAAGGCGCGTGATGCCTTCCGTGACGGCCACGACCGCATTCTCGGGGTTGCGCCCCGTGGCGAATGCATTGGGGGTCTCTTCGGGAATGATGTAGAGACGGGGCATGGGCAGTTGAGCCTCATGAGCCAGTTCGCGGACCATTCGATACAGGTCCGGAGCGGAATGCTCGTCCAGTGGCTGGGCCCGGTACATGGCCAGTACGATCTTGTCGGAGAACCAGTAACTTACGAAGTTCATGACGACGGCGAAACCGAAGGCCATGATCATGCCGCCACGGCCTCCGACCGCATTCCCGAAAAGCACGATCAAAGCGGTCAGCAAGGCCATCAATAAGGTTGTGCGTATTCTTGTACTCATACTCAATGGTCCTCCTGTAAACATGCGTTCATCGCGAGACGGCGGGCTGCGCCGCTCGCAGTCTGTTTCCCGCAATACCGGGTCTGATGAACCCTATTCGGACTGGACGGGAATCTTTCTCGAGATCCCCGACTCTCCTGCCTTCCTCTGAACCCGGATGGTCAGAACCCCACCCGCGAGCTCGGCTTCGACGCGATCCTGCCGGGCGTCCCTGGGCAAACCGAAAGACCGTTGAAACCGGCCGCACTGCCTTTCAGAAGCCTGCACGGTGGCATGGGCGGGGAGCTCGGGAAGTGCCCGGTTCCCGGATATTTTCAAGACGCCGTCGCTCACCTGAACGGTCAGGTCCTCATCCCGGACACCGGGA
Source organism: Syntrophobacterales bacterium (assembly GCA_041310025.1). Lineage (GTDB taxonomy): Bacteria > Desulfobacterota > Syntrophobacteria > Syntrophobacterales > Syntrophobacteraceae > JALOOX01. Next base: position 2,403 of record JBFYYO010000172.1, on the reverse strand, counting down.
AGATCTGCCGAAAGAACCCACAGCTCGTCCGTTGCCCAGACATCCATATGGGGAGTCCAGCTCCGGTCCGCGAAGGGCGAAGATCGCTCGATCTGGACTTCCTCATTAAGGCTTTGATCATACAGGACATCCATTCGCCGCTTCATGGCCTTGATTTCCCGGATGATCGGATCGTTCTCTAAATAGGTCACAACTGCCTCCTCAAAAAAACGACTCATCCTCTCTGCTCGACCACCGCTCAGGCCGCATAGTCAACAGTCGGCGTGCTTTGAAGACACAAGCCTCAAGGAGTTGCACAGCTCAGTGTCGCGGCTCTGAAACTAGTTCTGAAATTAAGGAAAGCCCTGGTGACTGTCAAGCAAACGGCGCGGCACTTCAAACCTGCGAGACGAGTCCGTTCATGTCGCCTCCGGGGCGGCCGCTCTCTCAGAGGGTGTCTAAAAAGTGCACCCCTTCACGTCACCCCCGCGGAGGCGGGGGTCCAGAACCTTTGTAAAACCTGGATTCCCGCCTTCGCGGGAATGACGAATTGGCAACGCTGAGGGCTTTTTCGACACGTTCTCAGGGTCGGACGGCATCTGAATCGGCTGTTTTCTCAGAGATCTGGAATTCTTGAGGATTGTCCGCTAATATGATCCCCGCAACTTGCCGAAGCGGACCCGGAGCGGAACGGATCTCGGCGGAGGAACAGCTCAACCAGCTGAACCTTTTGGAACAGACAGCAGATTCTTCATGAACGGAGAAACGGATGCGCTATTCGAAATACTTTGTACACACGCTTTATGAAGTGCCCAAAGAGGCCGAAACCCCCTCTCACATCAACCTCCTGCGTGGGTGTTACATCCACCCCGTGGCGGCGGGGCTGTATTCGCTTCTGCCCCTGGGGCACCGTGTGGCCGAAAAGATCAAGACCATCATCCGAGAGGAGCTCGATGCCATTGACGGCCAGGAAGTCACCATGCCGGTCCTGAATCCTGCGGAGCTCTGGAAGAAGACGAAACGCTACTACGACATCGGCCAGGAGCTCTTCCGCATCAAGGACAGGAAAGACCGGGATTTTGTTCTGGCCATGACCCATGAAGAGGTCATCACCGACATCGCCAAGTCTTTCCTCAAATCGTATCGCGACCTCCCGGTGATGCTCTACCAGATCCAAACGAAAATTCGTGACGAAGCGCGTCCCCGGGCCGGCCTCCTCAGGGTGCGGGAGTTCTTCATGAAGGACGCCTACAGCTTTCACCGGGATTTCGAGGACCTGGATGACTATTATCCCAGAATTTTCAATGCATACCTGCGGATCTTCGCGAGGTCCGGCCTCAAGACGGTCCCCATCGAGGCCGATTCCGGCATCATGGGGGGAACGGGCTCGCATGAGTTCATGCTGGAGTCCCCCCACGGTGAAGATCGATTCGTGGTGTGCGCCCGGTGCGGCTACCGGGCCAACACCGAGAAGGCCGTGGGCATGAAGGCCATGCGCAGTGACTCCCTCGATGCACCTCCCTCCATGGAGAGAGTGGCGACCCCCGGCGTCAGGACCATCGCCGACCTCATGGCTTTCTTCGACATTGCCGAGGACCGCTTCCTGAAAACCGTTGCCTATGAAGCCGACGGTGAACTGTTTCTGGCGGCCATTCGGGGGGATTATTTGGTTTCGGAGACGAAGCTCACCAACCATCTCAAGGCCATTCGACTGGATCTGGCTTCCGAGGAGACTCTTGCTGCCAGGGGATTGTTCGGGGGATTCCTCTCGCCGGTTGGAATTCCGAAGATTCGGGTGGTGCTGGATACCTCAGTGGACGAAGGGGCTGTGTTCGTTGCGGGCGGCAACGAGCCGGACACTCATCTGAAAAACGTGCTGCTCGGCCGTGACTTCGTCGCCGCAGAGCGGGTCGACATCGCGGAAGTGCGGCATGGCGATCCGTGCGCGAGCTGCGAGGGGGGCGTCCTGGAGATCAAGCGCGGCATCGAGCTGGGCCACACGTTCAAGCTCGGCGTGAAATACACGTCGCCTGAAACCATGGATGTGACCTACCTGGACGCTTCCGGTGCCCAGCAGCGCGTCATCATGGGATGCTACGGCATCGGGGTCGAACGGCTCATGGCGGCGGCGGTGGAGCAGTGGCACGACGCATCCGGCATGATTTTCCCGGTGACCATCGCCCCGTTTCAGGTGATCCTGACGTCCCTGGGACAGAAGGAGGCCGTGATCGAGATGGCGGAGGCCATCTACCGGGAGCTCAAGGGGCGCTACGAGGTGCTCTTCGATGACCGGGACGAGTCACCCGGGGTCAAGCTCAAGGATGCGGACCTCCTGGGGATTCCGATCCGGGTGGTGGTGAGTCAGAAATTGACCAGGAATGATCAGCTGGAGATCAAGGTGAGGCAGACTGGAGAGGTCGTCAT
>JBFYYO010000171.1:0-8754 GCA_041310025.1 Syntrophobacterales bacterium | reverse complement strand
GCCAACCGCCCTCCCCGTCATGGAGGGGAGGACAGTTGGCGTATGTGGAGCGCGGATCACACCATCGACAGCTATTCCTTCAGACTCAGGGTCAGCATCACTCGGGTGACCGTGCCCGCCTTTGTGGTCGAAAAACTCCAACGACCGATCAGCCTGTCCAGACATTTTCTGACCGCATCCGACGTATCCCGAGGGGAGAGGATGCGGAAGCTCCGGACACTTCCATCCCGACGTATATCCCAGGCAAGGATGAGCTTTCCCGCCAGGGTTGACGAACGCTGACCTTCCAGGCATTTCCGGACTTCTTCCATCCGCGGTTCGATTCCCTTTCTGACGACCTCTTCGGTCAACGGTCCATCGACTTTCACCGCCTCGATGGCGATGGTCAAAACATCCTTCTTCTCATCGAGCGACTCCTGTCGGAGCTCCTTCCCGCCGGAGGGCCCGCCGGCTGTTTCGGGGGCTTCGCCTGCTCCAGCCCTTTCTCGGGGCTCCGGAGCCGGCGACATACGCATGGACTTGGACAGCATGGGCCGGACGGCCTGCCCGACGGCATAATCGGATACTCCTTCCGGCAGGGGGAGGGGCTGCTTGACGGTGGACAGATCCCCGCCTTTTCGCCGTACTTCCGAGTCGATGGCCACAAAGGAGGTGTAGGCCGTGAGCAGGTTATATTCAAGGCCGAGCTCGGTGATCTGTCGCACCCTGCCGTCCTCAGCCCGAAGCCTGTTGTAGTCAGAAAGCTGCTCGATGCGAGACCGCGCCCAGAGGTAGCGCAGAGCCGAATTCTCCTGGAAGGGGCGGTAATCAGCGACTTTGATGGTCTCATCGAAATCCCGATTGCCGCTCCGCCCGGTGACCTTGATGCTCCCTGCCGCCTTTCCCTTCCATTTGCCGTGCAGCAGGATCGGCCGCTCAGCGAACAGGTCGGGAACATTCGGCGGCTCGACATCATAGGCTTCGAAACCCGGAAACTGAACTCGGACACGCGTGAGCAACGGGGACTGAATGTATTGGCGCAGTTTCTCAGCCTTTCCCGGCGCCTCATCAGCCTTCGTGACCACAAAGGGCTCCCCTGCCCCCACACGGGCCATGCCTTCAACGAGGTGCCGGTTGACGCTGGTGCCGATGCCGAAGGTGAAGAAGTTGGCATCTCCAAGGCGTTCTCGAATGAGATCAAAGGCTTCCGGCTCGAGGGTGACATAGCCGTCCGTGGCGATGACAAAACTCCTCGAGACGTTTTCGGCGCGAGGGAGATTCAGAGCCCGTTGGAGTGCCGGCAGGAGCTCCGTGCCACCGCCTCCCCGCTGCCGCTCGATGACTTCCAGCGCTCTTCGGACATTCTCGGGAGTGGCCGGAAGCGATTTCTCGGCGAGCAGCTCCGAGCTTCCCGCAAAGAGGAGCACGTTGAAGGTATCCCTCGGACGCAGGCCGCCGATGAGATCCTTCAACAGCTTCTTAGAGATATCGAGAGGATAGCCGTGCATGGAGCCCGACACGTCCACGATGAAAACGTATTCCCGCGGTGGGATATCGGCTTCCTTCACTCTCCTGGGCGGTTGCATCATCATGAGGAAGAAGTTCTCCTCCTTCCCCTCGTAGAGGAGGAGGCCGGTTTCGATGCGGCTGCCCGCCAGCCGGTATTTGAGGATGAAGTCCCTGTTTCCCCCGGAACGCTCCGAATCATCCAGCTGCAGGCGCGCGCGCGTCTTGTCGATATAGTCGATCTTTGCCTTGTGGCTCGAACAGGTCATCTCCTGGATCGGGAGACCCGCGGTGAGCTCCAGTCTGAGATCGAAAGTGTACGGGGGAGCCTCTCCCTGATGGAGATAGGGATTCGCGGACCACTGCTCGGACGCCGGAGCCTCCTGAGCCGTCTGATTTGAATAGCGGGGCCCCACAACGGTCGGGTAAACAAACTCGTAAACGCTGTCGGCCGGGACGAGGAGCTCCGTGTATCGGAGCTCCGTCCTGATCTCGTCGCCCGGCATGATGTTGGCCACATTCATCTGGAAAACATTGGGCCGGTGCTGTTCCAGGAGGGAGGCCCCCTTCCCTTCCTGCTTGGCCTTTTCGTAGGCCTGGCGAGCCTCCTCCCGCCTCTGGATCTGGGCATCGATGGTGCGCTCGCCGATGGTCATCCGCATGCCGTACACCGCGGCCCGGGTGGATGCTGGAAATACATAGATGGCCTCGAGCGGTTTCTTGCCTTCGTTCTTGTAAATCTGGGTCAGCACGACACCCGCAATGACGCCCGCGATTTTGACTTCCGCGGTCGTGGCCTTGAGGGGCATCTGATCCACGGAGGAATCGTCCGACTTTACCAGGAAGTAGGGGGAAAGAGTCTGATCCGGGCTCTCGGAAGCCTCTCCGGACATGACCCTCGCTCCCGCCTGGGGCGGAGTGCTCCACACGAAACCAAGCATTGCCACAGCCACCACAGAGCGGATCACACGACCCGACAACCTCCACAACCCCTTCCCTGAGCTTTTCATGTTCATCTCCTCATCCGGTTGGTTATCCATGTCTTTCAGTGCTCTTGGACAAAGAAGCAAGGAAAAGGTTCCCGGTGATTCGAAAGTTTTTTCTTTGGACCATGTCTGGGCTAAGATGGATAGGGTGCCTGAGGGGGTGAGGGGGCTCTTCGACGAAAATGCTGGTGGGGATTGGGGGGGATTTCGCTTCATGAGGCTGCTCGTCATCGAAGATGAAAGGAAACTGGCCGGATTCATCCGCAAGGGCCTCGAAGAAGAGGGGTATGCGGTGGACGTGGCCTCCGACGGTGAGGCCGGGCTCGAGATGGCCCTGGACGGCGTCCACGATCTCATCCTCCTCGACATCCAGCTCCCGCGGAAAGACGGCCTGACGGTTCTCCAGGAGCTTCGGCGCAAAAAGATCGCAACGCCGGTCCTGCTCCTCACCGTGCGGGCCACCATCGAGGACAAGGTCCTGGGATTGGATTCCGGTGCCGACGACTACCTGACGAAACCTTTTGCCTTTGAGGAGCTGGTCGCCCGCGTGCGCGCCCTGCTCCGGAGGAGAGGTGAGGCGAGGGAGCCCATCCTGCGGGTGGGCGATCTCACGCTTGATCCCGCCCGGCGCACCGTCCATCGCGGGGGTATGAGGATCGACTTCACCGCCCGGGAGCTCGCCCTGCTGGACTACTTCATGCGCAATCCCGGGCGCGTGCTGACCCGGACCATGATCATTGAGCACGTGTGGGACTACAACTTCGATCCCATGACCAATGTCGTGGACGTTTATGTGAATTACCTGCGGAGGAAGATCGACCTGGAGGGCAAACCGAAATTGATCCACACCGTGAGGGGTGCCGGCTATGTGCTCAAGGAGGAGTGAACCATGATCATTCGGTCGATCCGCGCCCGTCTCACCCTCTGGTACGTGAGCCTGCTCACGGTGACGCTGATGCTTCTGGGCGGGGCCGGCTACGGAGTCCTGGCCTACAGTCTCTCCAACCAGGTCGACCAGGCGCTGAACGGGGTTGCCCGCGTAATGGCCGAGAAGGCGGGAGCCGAACAGAGCCCGGCGTTTCCTCCGGATGTGGACGAAGTCTTCAGGCGGTTTTTCGGGTTCTCTCCGTGGGAGCGGTACTTCCGGATGCTGGATCCTCTGGGCCGCCGGGATCCCATGCATGGCGGCGGTCGATCCGAGAAGCTGCCCGTCAGCCCCGAAGCCCTGGAAAATGCATCCCGCGGTCTGCCCACCTACGAGACGGTGGACTCTGTCGAGCCCTATCCCGTTCGCATTCTCACGCTTCCCGTCCTGCAGGCAGGCCGGGTGGTGCGGGTGGTCCAGGTGGGGACCTCGCTTCAGAGCGTCTTCGAGACGCGCAACCGGTATCTCCTGATCATGGCCGGTTTGTTGCCTGTCGGAGTGCTGCTGGCTGGCGCGGGAGGCTGGCTTCTGGCGCGCCGGGCGTTGCTGCCGGTGGATCGTATGACGGAGGCGGCCAACCGCATCGGCGCAGAGCGCCTGGCGGATCGTCTGGACGAAACCGGGGCCGACGATGAACTGGACAGGCTTGCCAGAACCCTCAACGGCATGCTGGCCCGGCTGGATGCAGCCTTCAGCCAGGTGAGCCGCTTCACGGCCGACGCCTCCCATGAGCTCCAGACACCGCTCACCATTTTGAAGGGCGAGCTGGAGGTCGCTTTGCGTGCCGCCAGGTCCCCGGAGGAATACCGGGAGACTCTGGAGAGCGGACTCGATGAAGTCAACCGCATGATCGAGCTGGTGAACGATCTGCTGCTGCTGGCTCGCACCGAGGCGGGGGTCCTGCGCGGGGAGCGGCATCTTCTGGATCTTGGCGAGCTCGTCCGGCAGGTGGGGTCGCGAATGAAGATTCTGGCCGATTCGCGCTCCGTGGAACTGTCCATCAGCCCGACTGAGCCGCTCCTGGTTCTGGGAGATGCTGAGCAGCTCGGTCGTCTCCTTTCCAACCTCGCTGAAAATGCGATCAAGTACAGCGGAACAGGCGGACGCGTCACCCTTACCCTGGAGCGACTCCGCGACCATGCTGCCGTTCATGTGGCGGACACGGGGCCGGGCATTCCCGCAGAGCTGCACGAGGAAATCTTCCAGCCGTTTTTCCGGAGCCCCGATGCCCTCACCCACCGAGGGATCGGCCTCGGCCTCTCCATCGCCCGGTCCATTGCCTGGGCGCATTCCGGCACCCTTGAGGTGCAAAGCAGCCCCGGCAGGGGAAGTACCTTCACGGTCCTTCTGCCCATGGTATCGGAATAGCCTGCACGCGCGACCGGGCTCACCTGCTCAGGCAGCTTGAATATTCTTCGGTCTTTACATCCAAAGATCACGCAACGCCCCGGCATTAGAGAATTCTAATATTGGTTTAATCCTCCTCTCATCTGCCTCCCTTATATTCATCGTTGAAGGCCGGCTGCGGTTTCCTGCCGGTCCGTGAGCTCCATGCAATATCACTCTTTCAAAGGGAGGATGCATCATGTTCCGTGGAATTCAGAAATGGTATGGGACAAATGAATGGAGGAGTCGCAAGATGAGGGTCATCGTCCTTGCGTCTCTTCTGACCGGGGTGATGGTGTTATACGGGTTGAACTGGACCGGGCATCAGCAGACGGTTCGCGATGCACGGGCGTCAAGCCAGATGGATGCAGCCGGAATTCCGGTTCAGGGCTCATTTGCAGGCATTGCGGAACAGCTCTCACCCTCGGTGGTGAATATCAAGGTGACCAAGGTCCAGAAAGCGGATTTCCCGTTCCATGCTCTGCCCGAGGGGCCCTTTCAAGACCGCTTCCATCATTTCTTCGATGACAAGGACCTGAATCCCAAGGGGCGTCCCGCAGAGGGTGCGGGGTCCGGTGTCATCGTGAGCGGTGAAGGCCTCATCCTGACCAACAACCACGTGGTGGAAGGTGCCAGGGAGGTCATGGTGACCCTGGCCGACCAGCGGGAGCTCAGGGCGGAGATCGTCGGGCGCGACCCCGGAACAGACCTCGCCGTCCTCAGAGTCCATGATGCCGGGGAGCTGCAGGCAGCCCGTCTGGGGGATTCCGACACCTTGAAGGTGGGGGACTGGGTCCTGGCCCTTGGGAACCCTTTCGGCCTCAGTCACACCCTCACCTCCGGCATCGTGAGCGCCAAGGGGCGCGTGATCGGGGCCGGGCCCTACGACGACTTCATTCAGACGGATGCCTCCATCAACCCGGGAAACTCGGGCGGTCCGCTCTTCAACATGCAGGGCGAGGTGGTGGGCATCAACACAGCCATCATCCCCAACGGTCAGGGCATCGGATTCGCTGTGCCTGTGAACATGGCCAGGCAGCTGATGCCGCAGCTGGTGGAGCACGGGGAAGTCACACGGGGATACATCGGGGTGAACATCCAGAACATTACTCCGGAATTGGCCCGCGCCATGGACCTCGACAAGCCCCATGGAGCGCTGGTGGCCGATGTGGTCTCCGATGGACCGGCAGACCGGGCGGGCATCACACGGGGAGACGTCCTGGTCTCCTTTGACGGCAAGGCAATCCAGAGCAGTCAGAATCTGCCCGCCATCGTGGCATCCACCCCGGTGGGTGAGGAAGTCGCCGTGAAGGTTCTGCGATCGGGCAAGGAAGAGGAGCTCCGCATCAAGGTGGCCAGGCTGGAGTCTGCTGAACCTCGTGCGGCTGCTTCGGAGGAACCGTCGCAGTCCAGGTGGGGGATGGAGCTCCGGGATCTTTCGCCCGAAATGGCGCGGCGCTCTGGTCTGGAAGACGGAGGAGTCGTGATCGTGAACGTGAAGCCGGGAAGCGCGGCCGATAAGGCATCCATTCGGCGCGGGGACATCATCCTCGAGGCCGATCGAAAGGCGGTCGGTTCCATCGAGGAACTGAAGAGCGCTCTCGCCAAGTCGCAAGACAAAGGCTCCCTCCTGCTTCTCGTGCAGCGGGACCAAGCCAGGATCTATGTTGCTCTCACGAGCTGATGGAAGAAAAAGGCCGGGAGAAATCCCGGCTCACTCAACTCTCATCGAGGGGAGGAGCGCGAGCTTGAGCAGGCACCCGTAGAGGTGAGCAGCCAGTAGGGCTCGACAAAATCATTTCGTGGACAATTCCGCCTTTTGATCTTGGGGAAAGGCGTTGCTGACAATGAGGTTGACTTCAACCCAGGGGGAGGAGATAAACTCCTCCCCTGTGCTTTGGGGCTCCCTGCAGCAGCATGGCTCACGGTTCAGGAAGGCGGGAGGGATGGTTGCGAGGCGGCTCGGTGCCGCATCATTGGAGATCAACGAATCAACCTCTAGAACGGGGGAAACGGAAACGGCCCATGGGAATCCACTCGGAGAACGACGGCGAGAAAGATGCCCCCGAAGTGGCGGGGATCCAATCCTGGGCAAACCGACGGGCCGGAGCCCTCACATCCTGGATGCGGATCTCGTACATGCCGCCTCTCATGGTCTATGTTGCGGCGGGAATCTCCGGGCTCACCGGCATCGTCGGGACCTTCTTCGTCAAGGACCACCTGGGGCTCTCCGCCGAATTCCTGGCGGGTCTCGCTTTTTGGGCCGGCATTCCCTGGACTTTGAAGATGCCCATGGGCCACATCGTCGACCTCCTCTGGAGGTGGAAATCCTTCATGGTCTTCGTGGGGGCCGGCCTCATCGCGGTGAGTCTGGCCGTCATGGTGGGGCTTCTGGAATCGGCGCCGTGGATGCTCGGCATCATGAGGGTCGAGGCCTGGTTTGTGCTGAGCACCCTCCTGGCTCCCGTGGGCTATGTCATCCAGGACGTCGTGGCCGATGCCATGACCGTGGAAGCCGTGCCCACCGTGGACGACGCCGGAAAGCCACTGGACCGGAAGGTCATCAAGCTGATGCACACGACCATGCAGACACTGGGGAGGGTGGCCATCGTGGGCGGGGGGATCGCCGTGTCCCTGGTCAACGTGCTGATGTTCAGCGGTGTGGAGCGCATGACGGCCGATGACAAAGTGGCTGTGTACATCCTGATCTACAAGATGGCCATGATCATTCCCTTCATCTCGGTCCTGGGTGTGGCGCTTGCGGCAGTGCTTCGCCAGATGCGCATCCGGAAGCTCCGGCGCAGCGGGCTCAGCCAGGCGGAAATCGATGGGATCCTGAACCCCCGCACCGAGTCGGTGAAGCCCAGCGGCTGGATCCTCGGCGGCAGCCTGGCGTTTGTGGTCTTCACCCTCGCCGTGGGGCTGGGGCAGGTGCCCTTCGACCAGGAGATCGTATTCGCGGGCTCCATGTCCATCGTCATCTTTCTCATGGCTCGGCTCCTCAAGGAGCTTGAGCCAAGCCAGCGATGGACTTTGCTCGGGACGGCCATCATCATCTACATGTACCGAGCCCTTCCGGGTCCCGGTGCGGGCTCCACCTGGTGGCAGATCGATCAGCTGGGATTCGACCAGCAGTTCATATCGAAGCTTTCCCTCATCAGCAGCTCACTGACCCTCTTCGGACTGTTCATTTTCCGGCGCTTCATGGCCGAGCGGCCCATCCCCTACATCGTTGCGTTTCTGACCATCGCGACCACGGCCCTCAGCCTCCCCATCATCGGCATGTATTATGGACTCCACGAATGGACCTCATCCCTGACCAACGGCGTGGTCGACGCCCGGTTCATTGCGCTCGTGGACACCGCTCTCGAGTCTCCGCTGGGACAGGTCTCCATGGTTCCCATGCTGGCCTGGATCGCCCAGAATGCCCCGGCCCATCTCAAAGCCACGTTTTTCGCCGTCATGGCCTCTTTCACCAATCTGGCGCTCTCCCTGTCGAGCCTCGGCACCAAGTATCTGAACCAGATTCACATCGTGACCCGTGAAGTGAAGGACCCGGCCACCGGAGCCATCTCCATCCCCGCGGACTACAGTGAGCTCGGGATTTTGCTCATCACGGTGACGCTCATCGGCCTGTTCCTGCCGCTGCTCACGATTTTTGTGGTACAGAAGTCTCCCCTGCGCAGCTTTTGAGAGTGAACGGGATTCATGGATCATCAGTGCTTTCCGGGATCACTGACTGCAAAGGTCAGTCCTTGCACAACCCCCCATGAAGCATGGTATGGTATTCTCGCCAGTCGGCTGTATCTGTAACGATATTCTGTTCACGCCTATTCTGACATCAACCTCGATATCCTCTGGCGCACCGTTCCATGATGGGTGCAGATCTTTTGGAACAACGATCAGAAGCGAACCCGGAGGGTTCAAAGCCATTAGCCGGTGGTTGAGTCCGCGATAGCGGGCGATACCACC
>JBFYYO010000170.1:0-8756 GCA_041310025.1 Syntrophobacterales bacterium | reverse complement strand
GAAACTCGAAACTCGAAACTCGAAACAGGTCCTTTGAGATGGCAGAAGTCACCAACCTCATTCATAAATATCTGCGGCACGACAAAAAGTTTCCTCACGTGTGGTGCCCCGGCTGCGGCAACGGCATCCTGCTCGGGTCGCTCATTCGCGCCATCGACCGCACGGGCTACGAGAAGGACGACATCGTCCTCATTTCCGGCATCGGCTGCGCGGGGCGCCTTCCCGTGTATGTGGACTTCAATACGCTCCACACCACCCACGGACGCGCGCTCACCTTCGCCACGGGCGTCAAGCTCGCCAACCCCAAGCTGCAGGTGATCGTGATCATGGGCGACGGGGACGCCACGGCCATAGGCGGGAACCATTTTATCCACGCGGCCCGAAGGAACCTGAACCTCACGGCCATCATCGTCAACAACAGCATCTATGGCATGACCGGCGGCCAGTACTCACCGACAACCCCCTACGGCGCTCTGGCGACCACGGCCCTCTACGGCAACATCGAGCAGGCGTTTTCCATCGCCGAGCTGGCCGTCACTGCGGGTGCGGGCATGGTGGCGCGTGGAACCGTTTACCACGCCACGCTGCTGGACGACCTCATCGAAAAGGCCATCCTCAAGCGCGGCTTCTCGGTCGTGGAGGTCATCAGCCACTGTCACACCCAGTATGGACGGCGGAACAAGGCCGGGGGCGCCGTGGAAATGCTCCGGTGGCAGAAGGAAGCGGCGGTGCGCGTCGAAAAAGCCGCCAGACTGAGCGAGGAGGAGATGCAAGGTCGGTTCACCATCGGGGTGCTCGTGGACCGGGATCTTCCCATCTACACCCAGGAATATCGACGTATTCGCGAAGCCGCGGCGGCCGCGGCATCCCGGGAAGAGCAGCAGCCCGCAGGCTGACACCTCCAAGGCGACAGGTGAACGAGATGGAGCGATACGAAATCAGGCTGAGCGGGTCGGGGGGCCAGGGCATCATCACGGCCGGGATCATCCTGGCCGAAGCGGCCGGCATCTACGATGGAAAATTCGTCTGTCAGACGCAAAGCTATGGACCGGAAGCCCGCGGGGGAGCCAGCAAGGCCGAAGTCGTCATCAGCGACGTGGAGATCGACTACCCCAAGGCCGTGAAGCCCGACCTGCTGCTGGCCATGAATCAGAAAGCCTGCGACACTTACCTTTTCGACATGAAGCCCTCGGGCGTCTTGATTGTGGACTCCACCCTGGTTAAACAACTCCCGACGACACGGGCGGTCTCCCTGCCCTTCACGAGGATTGCGCGCGAAACCTTCGGGAAGGAGTTTGTGGCCAACATCATCGCTTTGGCAGCCCTGGTGGCGCTGACGGGCGTCGTGTCGCCGTCCAGCCTGGAGGCCGCTGTTCTCGCGCGAGTTCCCCCGGGCACCGAAGATCTGAATCGAAAGGCCCTCGAGGCCGGGATCGATGCAGCCAGACAACACCTCGCTCAACCAACGGATACGATGATCGATGCGGATTCTCTTGACGAATGACGACGGCATTTATGCCAAAGGAATTGAAGCGATTTACCTGGCCCTTGTCGCGGAGCACGAAGTGACCGTCGTGGCCCCCGAAACGGAACAAAGCGCCGTTGGGCATGCCATCACTTTCCTCGACCCGCTCAGGGTCAAGCCCGTCCGGCGAAACGGCCATTTTTTCGGTTATGCCCTGAGCGGCACGCCCGCCGACTGCGTGAAGATCGCCATCACCGAGCTCATGAAACCGCCCCCCCAGATGGTGGTCTCGGGAATCAACCTCGGGGCCAACGTGGGAGTCAACGTGATCTACTCCGGAACGGTCTCTGCGGCGACTGAGGCGGCCGTGCTGGGGGTTCCTTCCGTCGCCGTCTCCATGGATGCCTTCGACACGTCCGATTTTTCGTCGGCCACCGAATTCATCCCGCGACTGCTGCGGGCTTTGGAGCTCAGAGGCCTGCCACCGGGGGTGACTCTGAATGTGAACGTGCCCAACGTACCTTACTCACAGGTGCGGGGCGTGAAGATCACGCACCAGGGGAAGATGCGTGCGGCGGAAACGTATGACCGCCGCTCGGACCCCCGGAACAACGTCTACTACTGGCTGCGCAACAAAGCGATTCTCGGCGATCCTCACGTGGAGGCCGATTCCTCCGCGCTCGCCGAAGACTGCATCTCCGTCACACCCATCCACCACGACCTGACCGACTATCCCCTCATCGAAACTCTGCGGAGTTGGGAGCTTTGAGCGGGACCCTGGATAAACCAATGACCGAAGGAACAGCCCGACCCAAGCCAGAGCAGCCGGATTTCACCGGCTGCCGATTCCACCCCGACCGTCCGGCACTGGTCCGCTGCAATAAGTACGAGTACTCCTACTGCGAGGAGTGCGTCGAATCCTGCAACGCCTGCACGGATCCCGAGCTCTATTGCCAGCACCGAACCCAGTGCTTCATCTGGGAAATGTGCCGGAGTGAAATCAAGCGGCGCAGGAAGGAGGGGGCCTGCTCGAAGGCCGCTGCCCAATAATCGACCGCCCTCCATGTTCGGACACCTTTTGCGACCTAATCTTAGCGGTTAGCCGTTAGCTTTTAGACAAAGACTTCAGTAAGTTGTGCCTCATAGATTCTCACCTTCAACGCTCAGAAAATCTGACCCTTTCTCGCTCAGAATAAATGACCCACGCGGTGCGCAGCGTCAGGAGATGGACCAGCGGATATGAGCTGCCGGTGCAGTGCAAATGGATTTACTTGCGGTTCTTCGCTTTGCGTCTTTCCAGAGTATATCTTCTTCCGAGCAATCTGGTTCTTGTACTTGCTTGAGGTTGGGGAGGGAAGCTCCCGAGGGGGCCGAGAGAAGGGTGCAATGGGGTGGCAGGGGCGAGGGAGAGCTGCCCCTGTGAGTTGAGGGAGGAGTCGGTAAGGCTGGGTCAGATACCTCCGGCAAAGCCGGAGGCCTGTAAAACCGTGGACCGCTCAAAGCGGTTGTGAACCATTGGCCACCTAAAGGTGGCAAGCTACTCAAACATATTGAGTTGGTCCAGACGCCTGTCTTCGCTTTCCTGCTTTTTGATGTACTGACGAACAGCCTCCTCGTCTCTGCCTACGGTGGACACGAACTACCCTCTGGCCCAGAAGCTAGAGCCAGTGAAGTTCTTCTTTCTCCCAAGGAACGTCCTTGCAATGTGGATGGCGCTCTTGCCCTTGATGTAGCCCACCACCTGAGCAACCGAGTACTTCGGTGGGATCGAGATAAGCGTGTGGTTTCGTATACTCCCGCAAATGTCAAACTCTGTGAGTCCCCCGGCAAAGCCGGGGGTTTACCCAAATGAAATTACGGTTGCGGACTTGAGGGGGGGCCGTCTCCGTCCCCAAGTCCCCGAGGAGCCGTGCTTGAGAGTTTCCCCTCACACGGCTCGATCCTCTGAAAAGGTCATTCGACTTGATGACCAACACACAAATGAGCGGCCCGGCCGAGCCCGGCCGAGGTACTGAAATACACGAGGAAACAGCACTGAGCACTATGGAATCGCGTATTGCCGGGTCCGCTCGATTTGAGGGTTAGCCCATGGCTATGGTGTGAACATCTCTTGCAAAATAGCCAGTATACGCGCAAGTGTAGATGAGGAAAGCTTTCCGAGACCTCGTACCAGACGCTCACGATCAACAGTGCGGATCTGATCAAGAACAATGTGACCTGACCGTCCCTGGAACTTACAGGCTACACGAAAGGGGTAAGGATGCCCTCCGCTCGTAAGAGGGGCTACAATGAACGTGCGCAGATTGGCATTAAGCTCATCCGGTGAGACGATAACGCAAGGGCGAGTCTTTTGGATCTCATCCCCACGAGTGGGGTGGAGACTGATCAGAAAAACATCACCCCTGCGAACATCTCCACCCGCTACCATTCCCATTCCTCTTCGTCAAATCGGGTAGGGGCAGGAGGGTCTACCAGTCGATCTTCATCCCGTTCGAGCATTTCCTTTGCAGCTTGTGCCCACCCCGCTCGTGGCGTGGAAGCACGCTCGATCACTATGGCTCCATCTCTTACATGCAGCTCTACCTCCTCGGTCAGCCCGGCTTGAGCGATGAGTGGCTTTGGCAGTCTGATGCCACGAGAATTTCCAATACGAACTAAACGGGTCTTCATCGGATAATCCTCCAGATAAAATGTAATTACATTATAAGCCCGTACTGGAGGTCGTGTCAACGATGGGCCGGAGGGGCTAACGGCAACAATCAGCGGCGGCTCAAATACTGAAAAGCATGAAGCAGACACTACTTGCTGTCTTACTCCTACGGATTCGCCGTCCGCTGGGTTTTTTTGTTAGGCAGGCTCTGTTTTTCTTTAAGATCTCGTTTTACTTCAGCAAAAGCGATCTCCTCAAGCTCGACTCGTTCTCGGATAATGCGTGTAAGCCACTCTTCTGCTCCCTTTTCCCTATGGAGCTTGGCTAGAAATGATGCTCTTTCCACAAGTTCAGCGGGAATGGATAAAGAGGCCGCTTTGTCCTTTCGAACCCGAATCGGCTCCTCCCATGCCGAGTCATCTTCGGCTTGTGCCACCACGACCTTATCGATTTCATCTTCAGACAGTTTCTTCCTCATGACTTTGCTCGTTCCTGTCATACAGGCCAACCGGTGATAATGCGTACAACGCCTTTGGCCTTGAGTTGAAAGATAATCTTGAGACTTCGCCCACCTCTTGTTTCCCCAATCAATTGATAGCGGTCTTTGAACTTCTTGTTCTTGCGCACCTCGAAATCCGAGAAGAAACAGTCAACAGCCTCGTTGAACGTCACACCATGAGCGGCAAGTTTATCCTGTTCGAAGTCGTATTCGAAGTCCGATGGGGTAAAACGATGCCAATCGACCATTGTATTTTATCCTGCCTCCCATAGGGTGGGCTCGGAAAAACCCGTATGGGAAGTTCATATCAACGTCGAGTCAACTCCTTGGCTCGGCCGACTCCGGTGACGGTCCAGTCCCCGATGCCATGCTTGCGAAGCCCAACGGATTCTCCATCAGAAAGCCACATGTGCCTCCTCATGAGGGAAAATGCCTGAAGAATTGTTTGGTTCCATTGGGCTCTGTAACTACATCGTTGCGTGCTCTGGCTCTTAGCCACCTACGTTGCTCTTCCGAGAGCTGGGAAGACTTCCAAAGTTGCGTCCATTCTCGCTGCGGCTTTCCAATGTAGGTATCATGAGTTGTTTCTTTCAGCAGCCATGTTTCGATGCGATCTTCTGGCAGAGGAAACGAATCTGTTGGCGGCTTGTCAACAGCTCAAGCACCCTGAATCCTCGGCGTGAGGTGGTACTCTGTGTGCACTGTCTCCTGTGAGTAGAGTCCGCTCTCCGCACCGCAAGCAGACTTCAGCACTCACCGTTACGGTGGCCGTATTGAGCCCGCCCCGCAAGAGCTTTTCTACCTTCTTTGCCACCATCTCGCCCCCGCAGACTGGGCACTTCTCAAATGGCATCATGATCTTTTCCTCTCCCGCCAGTTGAGCCACCGTGTGGGATCGGGCCGATACACGGTTATCAGCACCGCCCACCGATTTTGTTCATTATAAACCCATACCGAGTGAACAGGATCACCGCCAAAGGTCTTCCCGAAAATCAGGCAACTTGGATACGGCTTGTCCGTCGGATAGCTCTCAATGATCTCTCCGTGGAGTACCGAGAAATAGATCTCATCAAACGTGAGATCATCAGCCTCAGATTTCTTCATCTGCATGATCGCTTATGCGGATTCTACCCTTGCGGATCGCCTCAAATATGCTGTCGATGTTCATGGCGTTTCTCTGCGCTGCACCGATTGTTCAGACTACCAGACGCCCAACGCCTGAAGTCACCCTTTGGCGGCCCGCCCAACGCGCGGGTTGACAATAGGGTGCACTTCGTTGTTGGCACTTCCTGCCTTCATTTCATGTCAGGTCTATTATCCCAGTGCCACATCGAGTAGCATCATCACTGCAAAGCCCGTCATGGTTGCCATGGTCACCAGGTCGATGTTCGCCTCGTTCCGCTGAGATTCCGAAATAAGTTCTTCCACCACTACAAAAATCATCGCACCGGCAGCAAAGCATAGCGCATGGGGCAGGATGCTCTGCATGTGCAGGACAAATGCGGCCCCAATTACCCCCGCAATCGGTTCGACGATACCGGACGCCTGCCCCATCAAAAAACTCTTCGTCCGACCCATTCCATCTCTCCTTAGCGGCAATGACACCGCCGCCCCCTCGGGGAAATTCTGGAGGCCGATTCCGATTGCCAGCGCTATGGCACCCCCAAGCGTGGCAGAAGAAAGATTGGCTGCCACGGCCCCGAAAGCCACGCCGACCGCGAGACCTTCGGGTATATTGTGCAATGTGATCGCAAGGACCAGCAGTGTGCTTCGCTGCCAAGATGTCTTGATTCCCTCGCTTTGCTCCGTCGCCAGATCTAAATGAAGATGCGGAAGGACGCGGTCGGCCAGTCTCATAAAGACCCCTCCAACCATGAAACCAATGACGGCCGTCATCCATGGAATCTGCCCCATCTGTTCGGCCATTTCTATGCCGGGCGCGAGCAATGACCAGAAGCTTGCGGCAATCATGACACCCGCCGCAAAACCAAGCATCGAATCCATGACTTTGGGCTTGACCGTTTTCGTGAAAAAGACAAGCGCGGCTCCAGCCGCCGTTACGCCCCATGTGAAGAGCGTGGCCATTAGCGCTTGTGTGATGGGACTGAATTGCTGCAAAAAGTCGATCATGTCGTTCCTCTGTTAATGCGCTCGCATCAGCACTCACCCTCTGTCTTGCCGGATCGGCAGGAATGTAGGGTGCAGCGCTTAGGGCTTGGTCGCAACGAGACACCCGCCGGACGTCTGCTCCCTTTCGTGCGCACACGGGGTCAAACCTACACATTTCACATTGTCAGGTGTGTAGGTGTGACCCCATTCCTCGCATTGTCAGGTGTGTAGTGTAGGTGTGACCCCATTCCTCGCGGCTTCGACCGTCTTGGTTTCCAGCCTCAATCCGATTTTGGGCTGGGAAAGTCGGGAGATAATCGTCTCCATACTAAAATCGGTGTCCAATAGACGCCACGCAATTCCTTTGTGGTGATTATTCCAGAAGAAGTACCCACAGTGCTCCAGCACTACACCCAGATAGCTTGCGCCTTCGGCGTGGGCGATGTTGGCGCCTTCCTGACCAAGGATTACCCGGCCCAATCCCTCTGCAATGGCTGTTACCTTTCTCGACATTAAACCTGCCTCGCCATTAAGCCCAACGTGGGAATTAGCGGGTGCGCGTATCGCGTCCGAGTTGAATGATGGGTTGGGCGATTTGGCGCACGCGTTCAAGTTGATTCACATGTCACTTCGCGGGCTTTGCACTCACAGGGCTCTCTTTGCTTCCGGGGCTCCCGCTGACAGTCAGCGCGAACGAGTCCTCGATGAGGGCGCCGATTCGCTGCCGTTTCTTATCGACCTTCGAGGCCTTGAAGGTAAGGCGCACCATCCCTGGCTTGAGGGTAGTCAGGTTCACCCATTGGCGCCTGGGGTCCGTCGGATTCGGCACGATTTCAGCCGTCAGGACGTGCACGTCGCTCGATATGACCTCAATTGTTTCGGTCGGCACGGTATGTCGTCCCACGTACAGATCGCCACTCGTGATCCACCCTCCCCCGAAACGGTACCCACCGAAGTCGGAGGCGTGTACGTCGACATGCACTTCGACCCCCGGGGGCAAGGTGTGCGCGAGCATGCCCCGAGCAAACCGGAGCCGCTCGTTACCCATGAACTCGGTTACGTTGTCCGGGTTGGTGTTAACGGCGCGCGCAACGTTGACTTCCAGGCGACCGCGCTCGGTGTTTGGCAGGAACTCGTCTGCGATACCACCGCAGGCAGCGAGTGTCGGGACAGCGAGCACGGCAAACAGAGCCCTCTTCCACTGATCAAGAAAGCCGGTCATTTTCCTGAGACTCCCTCCTTCCTGCTCCCCTGAACGATCCTACCCTCCTTGCCTTGTCAGTGCGTTACTGCGCCCAACGCCGCCCATCAGCGGCCGCGGAGAAGCGGGCGAAGGCCCGCCTCGAAGCAGTCCGCTGGATGGGCTGGTTCGGCGTCACCATCGTGCCTTGCGGGATCGTCAGGTAGGTAACAGGGGAAAAGTAAACACAGCAAGCTCCCCCTTAAGCGGGCTGGACCTGAGTTGGCTCGAGGCGCATACGCAAGACTACCCGCCTAGTGCTCGAGGTCGTTGCCGGCCTTCATTCCCTCCAGCACGGACTCCACGGCGCCGGCGGGCATCAGGTGGCTTCGATCGAGCACGCGGTCGAGCTGGCTCAGCGGATCCCCGGTCGACGGCGAGCGCGTGCCGAGCACGAAGGCGGCGAGCTCCTGTCGCGTGAGTGCGAGGTGCGTCGGTGCCGCGGCGTCCGCGCCTGTGATCACGAGCACGCCGTTGCGCAGCTCGAGCCGCCGAGTGCCCGCGTACGCGGGGTCACGCGTACACATTTCACATTGTCAGGTGTGTAGGTGTGACCCCATTCCTCACTTAAGCTTTAACTTTGTGATCGAGAGTATTCCAGTCTAAAAGGTTTGCCATAATGTTTCTCCTCTTAAAAAAAGGCTTTAGTATAACGAAAAGTTCACCAGCGCCAGTTTTTCAGTGTCTGGTGCAACGGCTGGTTAGCAATCTGCTTGTTTTGAAATGACTTCTACACCACTATATAAATATATCAATATCTGACATCTATTCTTCATTGTTTCGATGTTGTTTA
>JBFYYO010000169.1:0-8776 GCA_041310025.1 Syntrophobacterales bacterium | reverse complement strand
TGCATTCTCCAGCATGGATGATGACTTCCCCACTTTATGACCGTTCCCTGCAGGTCAGGGTGCTCATTGACTGGCGGCCATCGAAAAACAAGTTTTGCAGAAAGGCTTCGATCCGCTGCATGGAATTCCCCCAGTCAGGATGTTCCAAGGCAGCCTCGAAAGCCTTGACGCTCATCCGCCGCAACCGGCATCGATCCGCACTCAGGCCCTGGACGGCCGCCGCCACGGCGGGAAGGTCACCCCGTTCGAAGAGCAGTCCATTTTCACCGTGGCGGACGAGCTCGGGGGTTGCCCCTTCGGCGCAGCCCAGCACCGGAAGACCGAAATGAAGCGCCTCCAGAGTCACGATACCAAAGCCCTCATAGGCGAAGGGCATGCACAGCAGGTGACTTTCAGCATAGCGCCGGCCCAGGGACTCTGTGCTCAGGGTCCCCCAAAAGCGGATGTTCAGGTCCAGCCCCAAATCGGCTATCGCCTGGTGCACCCGTATCGTGTAGTCGGGTGCCGGGGTCGTGTCACCCACCACTGCCAGCCGCCACCGGTCCCGGTCAACTCTCCCCAAGGCCCGGATCAGGGGCAGCAGCCCCTTGCGCTCGATCACCATGCCGACGAACAGAAGCCGCAGCGGCCCGGTTTCCAAAGCGCGCTCCTCGATACGGACCGCTGGGATTCGCCCCTTGAATCGATCCCCCCCCGGTTGGGCGATGACAAACGGCCGGTGAGCCGGACTCAACCGAAACACGGCACGCTCTGTGGACCGCGAGTTGAAGATGAAACCATCCACCGAATCCAGGTAGCGGGCTTCAGGCCAGGCCAGCAGAGCGTGTAACCCTCTGTGATCGGGTTCATGGCAAAGGAGATGATGAACCACCGCGGCGACCACAGTGCGACCCCGGCGGCGCAGAACACGGTTGAGCACGAAAAGGGAAGGATGGCACAGCTCATCTTGGAGCAGCACGTCATAGCGCGAAGACGTCACGCGGCGAATGAGCGCACCGGACAGGTTGTCGGCGAACCGCAGCAGGTAGCGGCGCGGAGGCAGCGACAGGATCTCGACCCGGTGACCGCAGCCCGTTAAATAATCGACCAACTGCTTGTCATACAGATAGCCGCCGGTGAGCTGGTCAATGGATCCATAGATGACCAGCCCGATCTTCACGAAAAGGACTTTCGATACGACGCCCAGGCCATCTCATTTTCCCAGATGCGGATTTCCACCGTGCTGAACGCATGACTCCCCAGACCTTGCAGAAGCCGCTCGCAGAATTGTCTGGCAAGGCGCTCGATGCTGGGGTTCATCTCATGAAACTCGGGCAGTTCATTGAGGAGCCGATCCCGGTAGTGCGCGACACAAGAGTCCAGGATGGGCTCAAGCTCCGCCAAATCAGCCACATAACCGTGTGGGTCGAGCTCATGGGCTGCCAACCGGATCTCCACCCGGTAGGTGTGGGAGTGGGGGTGGTTTTCACTGCCCCACTCGCCGCCGATCAGATAGTGACCCGCCGTAAAGCCTTGTTGAAGGCAGAGAGTGTACATAGCGTTCTCCTCAGTCGGCGGGGTAGGTCAGTACCGCCTGAAGGCCATCCCGCAGGTCGTCGGCCAGCAGGTCGTAGGCGGACTGTGCCTCTCGAATGTCAAACCGATGGGTGATCAGAGTCGATGGTCGAATGGTCCGCACCATTTGCCAGGCCGTCTGGAATCGCCGGGCTTTCGACCATCTTCCGGTGAACCGCGGCGCGAGGGTGCTGACCTGGCTCGAAGTGATCGCGACGCGGTCGCGATGATATCGGCCCCCCAGGTCGATGGGGGTCGATTTGGCACCGTACCAGGAGCCGATCACGATGCGTGAGTGGAAGCCGGACCAGCGGAGTGCGGCGTTGAGCGCCTGGGGATTTCCGCTCAATTCAAAGATCAGATCTGCTTTGCCATCTCCGGGAGTCCGTGAAAAGGATTCAGCGACGGCGCCATCCCCGTCAGGTTCCATTCCGGTCGACACCAGGTGGGCGCCCAGATCCAGGGCGGCCTGACGCCTCCTCTCGACAGGGTCCACACCCGCAAGGAGGGCGAGCGGGAATCGCCCCAGGACAGCTGTGGTCAGCAAGCCGACAACGCCCAGGCCCCAGACCATTACCCGTTCGCCGATGACGGGCCGTCCGTCCATCACCAGGTTGACGGCCGTCTCCATGGCGGCCAGGAACACCCCGTCTTCCAGGCCGACTTCCGCGGGAAGAGGCAGGAGCTGTTCAGGCGAAACCACAAAATGGCTTTCATGGGGGTGGAAGGCGAACACGCGCCGGCCGATCCAGTCAGGATCCACACCCGCCCCGGCAGCAGTCACCTCCCCTACGCAACTGTAACCGTAGGCCAGGGGGTACGTGAAGC
Organism: Syntrophobacterales bacterium; assembly: GCA_041310025.1. GTDB lineage: Bacteria > Desulfobacterota > Syntrophobacteria > Syntrophobacterales > Syntrophobacteraceae > JALOOX01. The sequence goes on along the minus strand of JBFYYO010000169.1, from coordinate 6,394 downwards.
GGCCGGAAAGGGACCCGATGGAAGCATCCACAGCCATGTCTTCGGGGAATAGCCCCTTGAAGACCAACAATTCCGTGCCGGCGCTGATGGCCGAAAGGCGTGTCGCCACCTGGACCTGGTCGGGAGCCGGCTTCGGCAGTGGCCCTTCCCTGACTTCCACCGACAGTGGGCGATTGAAGAGCAGACTCCGCTGTCTCATGGGAGGCTCCAGTCGGGCCGGGCCCAGAGGATCAGGTCGTCCTCCAGCCGGTCGTAGTGGATGTCGGTCAGGTTCACCCTCGCCACGGGAGTCTCGTTCCGGCTTTGAACGACGCGCAGCCCGCCGATCAGAATCGGGGACAGGGTGATGATGAACAGGTCAGCCAATCCGGCATTGATGAAGCTGGTGATCACCTTGGCACCCCCTTCCACCATCACGCTGTGGATCCCGCGGCCGTGAAGGAGGGTCATGAGGTGGCGGATATCGATCAACCCATGATAGTCCAGGGGACAAGGCAGGATGTCTGCACCGGTCCGTTTGATCTCAGCAGCCCTCGCTTCGGAGGTCGACTTCGAGCTCGCCAGCCAGGAAGCGCAATCCGACCGCTGCAGCAGCCTGCTTCCGAGGGGGATGCGCAAATGAGTGTCCAGCACCACGGGTTGGGGATTCCTGCCCTCAACCAGGCGGACGTTCAGCTGCGGATCATCGGCCAGGACCGTGTCGATCCCCACCAGAATGGCATCGAAGAGGGATCGGAGCCGGTGCGTGAACAGCATCGACGCCGGACCGCTGATTTGTAAGGGTCGACGATCCCGGGTGGCAATGCTGCCGTCGATGCTCTGAGCATAACTGATCAGAACAAAAGGTCTTTCCGTCCGGCAACGGCCGTCCGTCAGCTGCCGCAAAACCTCCCGCAGGCGATCGATGCTGCGAATCTTCCGAGCATGGTCCAATTTACAACCTCACTGTGATCCGTTCAGATCATGGCGCACCGGATTCAGCAAGACCCTGGTTTGTGAGCGCATCAACCGACACATGGTTTCCAGAGCCCCCACGCCAATGAGACACAAGTCTCTCGCCCGCATGATCAGACAGGCGGCCAGACCGGCAACCGGGTCGAGTCCCATGGCGGTCAGCACCATGACCTGGCTTGCCTCCAACGCACCCAGCCCCCCTGGCAGGGGCAGCAGGAAGGCCAGCCGGGAAGCCCCCATCAAGCCCATTAGCTGCAGCGGGATCAAGGATACCCCCATTACATGGTAGATGAACCAGAGCTCACTCAACATGAGAAGCCATTGGATCCCGGAGCACGCACCATAAAGCCCGAGGACTCGCGCCGGCACATGCAGGATCGACAGGGCTTGCCTCTCGCCGCGCTCCAGCAGCTGAACCGCGGATGAAGCCCACCCTTGGATCCCGAACCGCTCCGCGCCAAAGCGGGCGATTCGAGCCAACGGCGTTCGCCCCGATGACACGGCGTGACAGAAAACGGCGAGTCCCAGACAGAGGAGGCCGATCAGCGTCATCGTCCCGATCTGGAGCAGTGACCTGTGGGAGGTGCCGAACATGAGAACAACCCCCGCAAGCACGAGAAAGCAGAGGTTTGCCATCAGCTCCAGGAGTCGATCCACGACCACCGACGCCCCGGCCGCATCCGGTGCCACCCCATGAGAGTGGACCAACCAGTGAACCTGAAGCGGTTCTCCGCCGAACTGGGGCCCGGGGGTGAGATAGCTTACGGCATTGGCGCCCAGGCGATAGAAGACAAGGCGAAAGAATGGAATCCGATGGCCCCATCGTTTCAGAATCAAGGCCCACCTGAAACACATGGCCTGGAGAATGAGCACGTTCAAAACAACCAGAGCAGCCAGGTCCGGGATCTCCCAGCAGGCAATTGCCGAAAAGAGCGAGTCTGTCGCAACATTCCTGAAAGCGAGCCAGTAGAGCCCGGGGATCACCAACAATGAGAAGAGACAAACGGCAAGGATGCGTTGAGAAGGTCGCCATGGGCTGCACGCCGGTGGAGAGATGTTCATGTTCGTCATCGTCAATCAAACCGCCGGTTTTTCTTTAGGGTGACAGGTGAGCCCACCTTCCGGGACAAGCAGGCGTCTTCTGGCTTCCACAGGGACCAATAGCCGGTTCCCAGTATAGTCAACACGAGGAGAGCGCTCAAGGTCACCAGCGCGAGCGGCTCCCCATTGCCTGACGAGGCCCGATGGGCGAGCCAGCACGAAGCGGCCAGAGATGCGGTTCGGCCCATCCAACCGAGCACGATCATGACCCAGAGCAACGCCAAAGCCGCCGCGGCCGCCGGTGACTGAACGAGCGTTCTCGCAATGATCGGTCCTCCCAACAGCACCACCGCGCGCATCATCAGTCCGAGGAATTCGGCCGTCGAAGAGATGCGCCGCTGCATGCGGTCCGCACGGTCCTCCGTCAAGCGCCCGCTGACCAGGAGCCAATCCCAGAGGAATCCGAGCAGCAGAGGCACGGCAAAGAAGACGGCGGCCAGCTTCAGAACTGGAGGCGCAAGCAGGGGGAGAAGGGCTGCTCCGACGAATCCCATGTTCAAGCCGGCCATGGAGCGAGCCATAGGGCGTTCCTTCAAAGGCTGGACAATCCTTCCCTTTTGAAGACGGTACCAGATGCCAAACCGGAAGAAGTAATAGCTTGCCCCGACCATCAGGTAGAACAGGTCCAGACGCCCGAGCCAAACGCCCAGGGACGATGCGGTCAGAAGTCCCAAGGCGTCCATTTCCATGTCTAACCGCTTGCCAAGCTCAGACTCGGTCCCCGTGCACCGAGCCAGAAAACCATCGAGGAAATCTGCACATCCGATGGTCAGGTAGAGCAGACCTGGGGCGTAGGGCATCCAGGCCATGTCGCTGTAGATCGCGACTTCAGGCAGAAAAGTCAGCCCAGCCAGGCAGCTGATGCCCCAGCCCCTGGCCAGCGTGATGCGGTTTGCCACTCCCAGCGACGGGGCGGGCTTCCTGCAGGCTGGGAAAAAGTCTTCACCGAGGTCACGGTGCAGCTGAAAGTGCACGAAACCCAGCACCGCCACTGCCTGCAACAGCCACTGGAGGGCAACCTCCAACGGCCACAAACGGAGAGCAAGCAGAAAGACGACGACAAGCCCCAGCACCCCCTCGCCAGTCGCCCACAAAGCGAGGGTGCGAAACGGGTCACCTGCCCCTCGTGGTTTCACGGATGATTCTGCTTCGCTCATCATTCAACATTACCAAAACCCGCTGTTCCTCGTGGAGGAATCACGGGGATAACCAGATTCCTTGCGGAAATCTTCAATAAAATCCTCTTCTTTCAACTGGCGAAAGGGACGCAGGTTGATGGTCCCCGGGCAGTAGACAAGACCTTCCAGCCCATCGGGCAGAGTGTCCGCGGGGATTTCCCCCGCCACCGCGTCCAGGAGGACATGGATCACGCCGCTTGCCTCCGGGAGCCCCCCCCGGCTTCTGGACACTACGGTCACCTTCCCGCCGCCGCGACGCAGCTGCATGGCAATTTCCAATCCAATGCCGGAACTTCCACCCACAACCAGGTAACGTGCTTCCTTCATATGACCCCTCTTGACCTGGAAATAAAACAATTCTTAGTCACGGAGCGCTTTGCCTGCGGTGAGTATTTCAGGCCAGCGGCTCAAAATCAAGAGCCATTGGGCACTTGTGGCAATCGCCCCCCTTTTGCGGCGGCATGGAACGTCGAACGTCATTCCCGCGAAGGCGGGAATCCAGGAAAGCCCCTGAAAAGCTGGATTCCCGCTAAAAGCATGCGGGAATGACGAACTCATTGTTCGGACGGATGTTCTTTTCATGCCAACACCTGGAACGGATCACGCCCCCGGATCTCCGCATGAGCTATGGCGAAGATTTTGCCATTTCCCCTTTTGAAGGGGAGAAGCACTGATTCCCGCTCAAGGAATCATCACTTCCCCAACAGCCTCCTTCCCAACCAGCTCAAAGCCCGTGTTTCCAAGCAAATCCATCACGATCACACACGCCCCTTTCGCCTCTGACAGTGGTGATCACCTCCTGCGCCCGACCGGCTTCCAGGCATCCGGACGCCGGCGGTTGCCCTGTCTTTTGCTCCAGGAATCATTGACAGGGGTCAACGGTCTTTCTAATTTCGAGAAGTCGCGGTTATCATTTGCGCATGTCTTCGGCGATCAATATCAGCGGAGGAAGGGGACGGCAAGTGTACTTCATCGCCTTGAAAATGCTCGTGGGTGACCGCGGCAAATACCTTGGTCTGGTCATGGGCCTCACCTTTGCCGCCCTCCTCATCACCCAGCAGTCCTCCATCTTCACCGGCCTGATGACCCGCACATACAGTTTCATCAACGATCTGTCCCAGCCGGACATCTGGGTCATGGACCCGAAAGTGCAGTTCATCGATGACGTGAAACCCCTTCAGGACACGGAGCTTCTCCGGGTGAGGGGGGTTACGGGTGTGGAGTGGGCCGTGCCTCTGTACAAGGGACTTCTGAAGGCCCGCCTCGAAGACGGCAACTTCCAGATCGTGAATGTCCTGGGCCTCGACGACTCGACTCTCATCGGAGGCCCCCCGGTCATGATCCGCGGCCGCCTGAGCGATCTGCGCACGCAGGACGCGATCATCGTCAATGATGTCGGGGCTTCCACCCGGCTTGCCAAGAAGCCTGTGGAACCGGGGGGCAAGCCGATTCCCCTCGATGTCGGCGACGTCGTGGAGATCAATGACCGGCGCGCCGTCGTGGTCGGCATCTGCCGGGTGTCGCGCACCTTTCAGTCTCAGCCCGTCATCTACACCACGTACAACCGGGCCACGACCTTTGCCCCCCGTGAGAGGAAGCTTCTGTCCTTCATTCTGGTCAAGGGGGGCGCCGGGCTGGACCCCAAGGAACTGGCCCGGAGAATCGCCCAGAACACGGGGTTGGCGGCCTACACGGCGCAGGAGTTCAAGAACCTCACCTTCGATTTCTACATGAAGAGCACCGGGATCCCCATCAATTTCGGCATCGCAGTCATGCTGGGCTTCTTGATCGGGACGGCCATCGCGGGGCAGACTTTCTATAATTTCACCTTGGAGAACCTCCGCTATTTGGGGACCCTCAAGGCCATGGGAACGACCAATGCGCTCCTTTTGCGCATGATCGTTCTGCAGGCCCTCGTGGTGGGTATTCAGGGGTTTGGGCTTGGCATCGGCGGAGCCGCGCTGTTCGGCTATCTCATGAGGGGCACGCAGTTGGCCTTCCGCCTGGTTCCGGAAATTCTGATCCTTGCGGGAGGGGCCATAGCCGTCATCGTCGTTTTCTCGGCCGTCATCAGCATCCGCAAGGTCATGAAACTCGAGCCGGCTATCGTTTTCAAAATGTAGGAACCCCATGGAGAGAAACGGAACGGCCGTCTCACTGCGAGGTGTAACCAAGTCTTATGGTTCGGGCTCTTCGAGGGTTCATGCCCTTCGCGGGGTGGATTTGGATGTGCGACTGGGGGAGCTGCTCATGCTCGTGGGCCCCTCCGGGTGCGGAAAGACGACCCTCATTTCCGTGGCGGCCGCAATCCTCGACCATGATGAGGGAGAAATCACCGTCTTTGACCGGGTTCTGAAATCCATGAGCCAGGTGGAAAAGACTCGCTTCCGGGGGACCAACATCGGCTTTGTCTTCCAAGCTTACAACCTGATCCCAACCCTCACGGTTGCCGAAAACGTCGCCGTGCCCCTGTTGATTGTCGGCAATCGGAGAAGGGCCGCATTGAGCCGCGCCAAGGAGATCCTCGAAGCTGTCGGACTCGGAGACAAGCTGGGGGCTCTTCCATCCGCCCTTTCCGGTGGTCAGCAGCAGCGGGTGGCCATCGCGAGGGCTCTCGTCAATGACCCGCGACTCATCGTCTGCGACGAGCCCACGAGCGCCCTTGACGCCGACACGGGCAGGCTGGTGATGGATGTCCTTCGACGGAGCGCCTTGTCGGAGAACAGGGCACTCATCATCGTGACCCATGACAACAGGATCTTCAGCTTTGCGGACCGCATCGCCCGAATGGATGACGGCAGGATCATCCTGGTTGAACCGCAGGTGGCGACTTCCTAGGAGGACCGATGGTCAGAAAATACATGATTCCCCTGCTTTCCGTCCTGGGGGTGCTCTTCGCCATTTGGATGGTGATGGAAGGTTCGAGACCCGTCATCCATTCGCAACCGGTGGCAGACCCTCCGCGAGTGGAATTTGCCAGCCGGATTTCCGGTGCGGGCATCGTGGAGGCCAGTACTCGCAATATCTCCATCGGAGCCCATCTTCCGGGAATCGTTGCTCGCGTCAACGTGGAAGTCGGCCAGCGGGTCAAGGCCGGCGCCCCCCTCTTCTCCATCGATGACCGGGCAGCCATTGCGGACCTTGCGGTGCGCGAGGCAAGA
>JBFYYO010000168.1:0-8783 GCA_041310025.1 Syntrophobacterales bacterium | reverse complement strand
GCGCGTCCGAATCAATCATGGATGATCGTCATGACAGGGGATTGAAATCCTTCGGGGCAGTGAGGCTGGGAGCGATGCCCGATGGAGATGCTGGCGCTGGTTGATGAACAGGAGGGAGTTTTCCGAATGCATTCGGACCATTCCAACGGTGGCGCAGCCCTGGCCCGGGCGGGTGAGAACTCCCCTCTCCTCGATACCGGCAAGCTCGACAGCCTCAGGTCTCTAGATCCTGGGGGCAAGGCGGGGCTTCTCAAGAGGGTTGTCGGTATCTTTGTTGAGAAGACTCCTCCGCTTCTGGAACAAATGAGGGCAGCCTTGGAGAACGGAGATGCCGAAGAGATTTTCCGCACGGCCCACTCACTGAAATCCAGCTGTGCGACTGTCGGAGCCCTCGCGCTCTCCGAGACATGCAGGCGGCTTGAGCTGGCCGGGCGGCAGGGATCCCTGGGTGACGCTCCAGAGCTCCTGCGCAGCATTCAGGCGCAATTCCATCAGGTCTGCGAGGCCTTGATTCGGCTCATTGAAGGAAGCTGACATGCAGAGCCCATCCCTGGAAAATCCCGGTGGATTGGTCCTCATCGTGGATGACGATGCTGCCATGCGATTGCTCTTGCGGGCATCGATCGAGCGGGGTGGCTTCGACGTTGTGGAAGCATCGGGCGGCGAAGAAGCGGTAGGGCTGTTCACCCGTAACAAACCGGATGCCGTCCTTCTGGATGTGGTGATGCCCGGTTTGGACGGGTTTGAGACCTGTGCCATCCTCAGGAGCCATCCGGCCGGCAAACATGTGCCGATCCTCATGGTGACCGGCGTCGATGACGTGGATTCCGTCAGCAGAGCCTACGAAGTGGGGGCGACGGATTTCGTCAGCAAGCCCATCAACTGGCTCGTCCTCACCGAACGCGTCCGTTACATGTTGCGAGCCAGTCGAGGCAATGAAGAGCTGCGCCAAAGTCGGAGCAGTCTCGAGCAGGCCCAGCAGATCGCTCGTCTCGGGAGCTGGGAGATGAAGCCCACCGAGTCCAGCCTGGCCTGCTCCCAGGAAACCCGCCGCATTTGTGGCCTGGGGGATGGAGAACCCCCGGTCGGCCTCGACGATTTCCTGAGCAGAGTCCATCCTGACGATCGCCAGGCGGTTGAGAGAGCCCTGGAAGATGCTGTTCACAGGGGCAAGTCGTCACGAATGGATCACCGCGTGGTTCCGCTGCAGGGAGCCCTCACGGCGGTCCACCATCGAATCCAGGTCATGGACGTCGATGGGGATCCCCCGTATCGTGTCACGGGTGCCATTCAGGACATCACCGAGAGAAAACAGTCCGAACAACTGGAGATCGACCGCAACAGCGTTTTGGAGATGGTGATCGGCAGCGATCCCCTGGAGGTCATCCTCGCAAGGCTTGTCAAGCTTGTTGAGAATCAGAGGCCCCAGGCCTCCTGCATCATCTCCCTGCTTCGAGACGGTCAGCTGGTCCACGGAGCGGCATCGGCGATGCCGGAAGCCCTCCTGGAATGCCTCAATGAGCAGGCCGTCGGGGCCGAAGGAAGCCCACCCTCCATGGCGGCCTATTTTGGGGATGCCGTCGCCACCACGGACATGCAGATCAAGAAATCCTCCTTTGAAGCGAATTTCACGAGGAGAGCGCTCTCTCACGGTCTTCGGGCCTGTCTCGCAGTTCCTGTCTTTTCGGGCAAAGGCCAGGTCCTGGGGACGGTTACATTGCTCAGCAGCGAGCCCCATGCGCACAAGCGCTCGGATCACAGGTTGCTGGAGATGACCGCAAAGCTTGCGGCCATCTCCATCGAACAGAGGAGTTTGACGGAGCGCCTGGCCCATCTCGCCCACCATGACACCCTGACGGGTCTCCCCAACCGCCTTCTGGCCTCGGATCGCCTGGACGGCGCCCTGGCCCGCTGCAACCGGCACAGTGAAAAGACAGCGCTCGTCTACATTGATCTGGATCGGTTCAAACATGTCAACGACTCCCTGGGGCATCTGACCGGGGACCTTCTGCTGCGCCAGGTTGCCGACCGGCTGAAGGGCTATACCCGCAAGAGCGACACCCTGGCCCGCATGGGAGGCGACGAGTTCCTGGTGATCCTCAACCGGATCGTCGACATCAGCGATGTTTCCAAGGCGGCACAGCGCATCCTGAACGCGCTGGTCACGCCTTTTTCCATCGAGGGGCGCCTCCTGTACATCGGCGCCAGCATCGGCATCAGCGTGTTCCCGGATCAGGGACTCGATGCCACGGAGCTCCAAAGGAACGCGGACATCGCCATGTATTCCGCCAAGAACGAGGGGGGAAACCGTTATCGCTACTACACCGAGGAAATGAATGCGCTGGTCATCGAACGGTTGGAGATCGAGAACGATCTGCGGAAAGCCCTGGAGCGCAACGAGTTCGAGCTGTTCTTCCAACCTCAGTTTCAATTGTCGAGCAGGGATGTCTACGGCGTCGAGGCTCTTTTGCGCTGGAACCATCCGGAGCTGGGACGCATTCCGCCGGCCCGGTTCATCCCCATAGCCGAAGAGACGGGCCTGATCATACCCCTCGGCAGCTGGGTTTTGCGCACAGCGTGCGAACAGAACAGAACCTGGCAGGATGCGGGCTATTCGCCGTTTCGCATCGCCGTCAACGTTTCAGCCCTTCAGGTGGTCCATCCGGGATTCGTGGACGAGGTGGCGGCAGTTCTCCAGGAGACCGGGCTGGACCCGCGCTGGCTCGAGCTCGAAATCACGGAAAGCGTGCTCATGAGGGATATGAGCGTGGTGGCCCGCCTGCTGCAAGAAATCCGCAGACTGGGCGTCTCGGTGGCCATCGATGACTTCGGAAACGGGTATTCCTCCATGAGTTACCTGCAGCGTTTGCCGGTCGACTGCCTCAAGGTGGATCAGTCATTCATCAGGGAAATCGAGCAGCTGAGCGAGCTATCCACAAGGTCCCGCACTCTCCTGCGCACCTTCGTCAGCCTGGCGGCCAGCCTGGGCGTTCGACTCCTTGCCGAAGGCGTCGAGAGCGACGAGCAGTTCAAGTTTCTGAACGAGATCGGGTGCGAGATGGGCCAGGGATTCCTTCTGGGGGTGCCGATGCCGGCGAATGAAATCGAGATGCTGTGCAGTCAGGGCTGGGATCCTGAATCATGCCATCGCAGCGCTTGACGTCCTGAGCCCGTGAGACCATGCTGTTGAAATCGGCTCCCTGACTTGCAGGGAGAGTGCGGGTGCCATGAACTGAGCAGGCTGAGTAAACCTCCACCCATTGGCTGACCTCAAATCTGGCGCTTACCGTCATCTTCCCTCACGGGACCTTGACAAAACAGCTTCCAGCCAGGGAAATTCCCAGATCCCGGAGCGGCAATTCTTTCTGAAGGCAGGCTCGCCATCGAGTGCGGTCCTTTTCAGCATGGCCAGAACACGGAAGCCTTTCACATCATCAAGCCTCCTGCGCCAACATTCACCACCCTTCCTTGAAAGCCTCGCTACGGGCTGGTTTTCAGAATCCACCAGGACGACCACCTCTCCCTGCATGAGGGGCATCAGGATGTCACCCGCTTCCAGGCGCGCCAGCCGTCGATGAATGGGGTGGGTATCGGGAAAGCGACCCGCGTAGCCAAGGTGAATGTCCTCCAGCCCGAGAGCTTCATACCGGGTGAAATGCACCTCTTCGGCCAAATGCACCTCTGAGCCGGTGGCCTCCCGCCGCAGAATTGCATCGCCTTGAAGAGCCTTGAGATGGGGGCTGCGCTGGTCTGCGCGCTCGAACAGCGTGAGAGTGAGCCGTGCCCTCGTCATGCCGACGTAGAACACCCGGCGTTCCTCCTCTTCGGTCTCACCGCTGTTGGCTCCGCTCAGCCAGTCCCCATCCAGCAGGAAGACATGATCGAGCTCCATTCCCTTGGCTCCGTGGACCGTGGTCAGAAGCACCCCGCTGCCCATGCGGTTTTCACGCCTCCGCTCAGCCAGGCTTTCGTAAAAGAGCTCGATGGCCATCGATGCGGGCAGCTCGGAATCGGCGGTTTCGTCCTTCCAATGACCGATGAGATCCCCGAGAAGCCTCCACCAGGGAGAAGAGGCTTGGGCTCCTGCCAGCCTCTCCAGAAGCGTCTCCAACGTTGAAGCCCTCAGCGAGGCTCGGCCCTCCTGCTTGAGCAGATCCAAAAATGCATGCACCTCACGGATGCGGTGCAGGGCGGGAGCTGCTTGTCGGCCGATACCCCACTGAATGGGGATCTTGGAGACCTCACACGCGGCGCGAACGGGGGCTAGATTGCCGCGCGTCCTGGAGAGAATCGCCAGTTCGGTCCAACTGAAATCATGACACAAACTCTGCAGGCGCCGAATTTCTGACAGAACGGCGTCCACCTGATCCCTTCCGCTATGCACCCGAACCCGCTGAACGCGTCCACCGCCCAAGGGATCGATGAGCGCCCACGCCCCGCCGCGCGGCTGACCTGCGCGGTGCCGATCGATCCGTATGGGATGATCGGTCTTCATGCGGTCCCGGTTGAGCCGGATCAGCGCGTTGGAGGCCTCGATGATGTGCGCCGTTGACCGGTAGTTCTGGACGAGGAAGTGGACCTGGGCCCGGTAATCTTCGCGGAAACGCAGGATGAACTGGATGTTGGCGCCCCGGAAGGTGTAGATGTTCTGATCGTCGTCACCCACGGCTAGAATCGTGAGCTTACGGTCGGGATCGGGGTCCTCGCGTCCGGCAAGCGCGGAAATCAACCGGTACTGCTCCAGGTCGATGTCCTGGTACTCATCGACGAGAATATGTCGAAACCTTCCGAGGAGTCGGTCCCGGACCTCGTCCGGTTGGAAGCCGGGAATGTCCGTCTCGCCGTTGAGCACTCGAGTGGCCTCGGGAATCAGCTCGTCGAAGGGCGGCTCACCCCCGCGATCCCTTTCCGCCAGTTCGGCGAAGGAGGTTCCGGTGATCCGCATGGCGATCCCGTGGTAGGTCTGGACCGTGACTCCCCTGGCAGCATCCCCGACGAGCTCGTACAGCCTTCGACGCAGGCTGACCGCTGCTGAATGGTTGAAACAGACGATCAGAATGCTTTCGGGGCGCGCCCGCAGGACCTGCAGCAGATAGGCGCATCGATGGACAACCACCCGGGTCTTCCCCGCACCCGGCCCCGCCAGCACCAGCATGTTCCTGTCCTCACCTGCCGACACCACCGCCATCTGAGCAGGGTCGGCGAGCTCATCGACGATCCGGCGATAGGCGGCTTCGCTCACGGCCCGATCGAGGAGCTCCTTCCTTCCCGGAAAGATCTTCCGGATGAATGCGGTCTTGTCGAGGGTGAAGTAGGCCAGAACCAGGTCCAGGGCCTGCTTGATCTTCTCGGCTCCACGCCGGGCATATTCGTTCATGACGTGGACCTGGAAGACGCGCTCCTGATAGTGGATCTTGAGGGGTTCGTAGTCGCTCTTGCCATACCGCCGGTGCCCGCTCTCCGGGAGGATGCGCACGGACATGGCCTGCCTGAAGACGGCCAGCCCCTGCTGCAGAATGATCACCTTGTGCTCGTGCATGTACAGGAGCCCCCGGTCGATGGCCGCCAGCGGGTCCTTCAGACTCTGCGAGAGGTACAGGTGCGACTTCAAGGCTCTGAGCAGATCCTCCGTCGCAAAATCGACCAGCACTTCGGCACTGGGGCCTGTTCCTTCCGGTATTCGCGACAGAATGGCATCCAGAATCACCCTGGCCACAGCCCTCCGCTTCCGGGACGTCGCCCTGAGGGCTTCCCAGTCGCGCAGCATCTTGACCCGGTAGTGATCATCGGACACATGCCGAAACTGCAGACTCCCCCGGCTTCCCGCAAGCCCCTTCCCGTCCAGGCTGACGCTCTTGAGCAACCCCCTCAGCAACTCCGGACTGGTCTCGAGCCCTTCGTCTTTCAGCCTCTGATTCAGCCTCCTCAGGGAGAGATCGACCCAGCCGAGCTCAGCCGCATCGGGGCTGGCCTCCTGGAGCGCCTTGAGCATCTTTTCCTCGACCGTGGAGATCTGCTCGAGCATCGCCATGGATGGATTCTTCACCTTGTGCCGAACGAACGCCGAGAGCACGATCCCCTTCTCGATGAGCCCGGCTTCGGCCATCCGGTGAAGCGTCCGCAGGACCTTCTCCGAGGTGCGCATGAGCCGTTCTGCGGGGGAAGCCTGCGGGTCTCTTGACTCCTTGAACGCCGGCAGCTCAGCCAGGTCGTCGGCTTTGAGCTTGTCATCCACGTCGGCGTTGATCAAGGCCTCGGTGATGGCAAGCCATTTCTTCTGCTGGCTTTCGGGCAGGTTCAGCTTCGCGATGCGCGTCCTGGCCTCATCGAGATTCCTGACCATGAGCTTTCCCTGGAACACCCGGGTGAGATTTTCATTCCGTTCGATCAAATGGGCCTTCTCAAGCCACGCGACGGCGGTCTTCACCTTGGTGTCCGCATCGAGGTCCGCCGAATCGAAACTGGTTTCGACCGCATCGTCCCGCAGCAGCTCTCCCGTGGTGATCACCACGTCACCCGAGGGATTCCGAGCCGCTCGCTTGAGGCCCCTCAGGATTTGAGTGATGTCCCGTCGGGTCAGCCGGGAGAGGGAATTCAGCCTGAACTGGGTTTCAACATCCTGCTCGTCGTACAGGAGAACGCACTCGGCGTCTCTCAGGTCCCTGCCCGCCCGCCCGGCCTCCTGCAGGTAGCTCTCCAGAGAGCCCGGGATGTCCGCGTGCAGCACCAGCCGGATGTTTTCCTTGTCGATTCCCATTCCGAAAGCGTTGGTTGCCGTGATGACGGCGAGATCGCCCGTCATGAATGCGTCCTGCACAGCCCTCTTCTCGGGTGCATTCATCCCGCCATGAAAGGCCGCCGCAGTCCACCCTTTGAACCTGAGAAAGTCTGCGATATCCTCGGCCCCCTGCCGTGTGGCCGTGTAAACGATGGCGCAGCCATCGAGATGCGCGGCGAGCCGCTCGGAGAGCGTCGTATGGATCGCTTCGTATTTCTCCGTTCGTTTGACCACCCGTACATCGAACCGAAGATTTTCGCGCTCAACCCCTGCCTCGTAAACCGTCAGCTCCTGGAGAAGCTCCTTTTTGAAATACTCCAAAATCTCCTCTTTCACATCCTGTTTGGCTGTCGCCGTGAAGCAGAAAACCGGAGGAATCGCCACCCGCTGCTCGGCCGCCATCTCCCGGATGAAGCGGCCGGCGTACAGGTAGTCCGGCCGGAAGTCATGCCCCCACTTGGAAAGGCAATGAGCCTCGTCGAAGACCCACGCCCCGATTTCCCGCGTGCCGATGACCCGCCGGAAGGTTCGGTTCCGCAGCTGCTCAGGGGAAACGTAGAGAATGGCCACATCACCCAGCCGGATTCTCTCCAGGACTTCGCCGCGCTCAGGAGGCGTCAGCAGGCCGTAAAGCGCAGCCGCGCAGGGCGTACCGGTCCTGGATGTCAGGTTGTCCACCTGGTCTTTCATGAGGGCCTGGAGGGGCGTGATCACAACGGTCAGGAGCCCCCGGCGATCGTAGCGGGTGAGTGCCGGAAGCTGATAGCAGAGAGATTTGCCGCCTCCCGTCGGCAGGATCGCCAGGAGCGGCCTGCCGCAAATGCCTTCGGAGACGATCCTCTCCTGCAGGCTGGATCCGTCTTGAGTCGCTGGCACCTGTCGAAAGCGCTCAAAGCCGAAAAACCGCCGCAGCTGTCCCGACGCATCGTGAAATCTGCGGCAGTAGCCGCAGGAGGGATTCTCGCACGGAATCTCCCGCAGGTGGTCGAGGAGGCCGGAAACCACGGGGAATCTTCTCAATACCCAGGGCGGGAGAATGGAGTTGCCGCCCGCCACCCTCAGCCAGGAAAAGATGTAAGCCAGGGCAGCGCGCTCCGAATCGGTGCTCAGCAGCGGAAGCAGCCGGCGGGCCAGAGCATCGGCGCAAACGCGGTCCCGAACGGCGTTCTGGAGAATGTCCCCCGCCTCCTCACTGGTGAGCTTCCGGGCGCCGAGCATGGCAAAAAGTCCGGCGATCCCTTGGGTGTGAGACCTGTCAACGCTTCCCGCGGAGTCGAAGCAATAACGGTAGAAGGCCAGGATAGCCGAGGAGCCGGCTTCCGCCAAAACCTGGAAACTTCGCATCTGGTCGCAGAAGACTCTGGCCGCCAGTCGTGCGTCGGCCACCGGATCGTTGACGGAGTCTTTGACCAGCTTGTGATCCTTGACCAGGCGATGGTAAGGGTTTTCGGGGAAGGCCAGAGGCGAGAGGAACAGTGTGTCAATGACCGGCTTTTGGAAAAGCCGCAGTTCAGGGGCGGCCTGTTTCAGAATCGGCAGGTCGTGATCCAGGATATTGTGACCGAGCACCGCCCGGGCCGCATCGGCAAAACCGTCCAATTCCCTGAGCGCCCTCGGCAGATCAAAGCGGCCCCTTCTCTCGAACACATGCCCGCAAAATACCGCCCCGATTTGATAGACTCGCTCCGGGCCGCCCTCCAGGTCCAGGAGCAACCATTCGCGCGGCACTTCCTGCAAATCCCCCTGCGCGGATGCAAGATCAACCTCGAGAGACTGTGAAGGGCAACTCGGAAGACCCCGGTCCATCCAACTCTCCAAGACTCCGACCCATATCGCCCGGTGACGAACTGGAGCGACCCACGCCCCTTCACCCCGACTTATTGGGTCCTTTGATCATGATTGCAAACGGGCTCCCAGGTTTGCCCCTTGCGGACGCTGCCTGCAACAAAGAACTATACTCTGAGCTTTCTTGCAAAAGTAGTGTAGGTGGTTCGACAGGCTCACC
>JBFYYO010000167.1:0-9734 GCA_041310025.1 Syntrophobacterales bacterium | reverse complement strand
CCTGGCCGGCCGCTCGCCGTCTCCCGGGAAACGTTTCCTGACTTCATCCAGGAAACGCCGGTTGATCTCGAAGATGATCTCCATGTGCCGGGGGAAAAGGCCGGCGAAGAGGTCGATGGGCCATTTCTCGAGTGCCTCCGGAAGGAGCGTGTGGTTGGTGTATGCGAAGGCGCTTCGGGTGATCTCCCAGGCGGGCTCCCAATCCATGCCGTTTTCATCGATGAGCAGTCGCATGAGCTCGGCAACCCCGATGGCTGGGTGCGTGTCGTTGAGCTGGATGACAAAGTGCTCGGCGAAATGCTTCAGCTCGCCGCCGAATATCCTGTGGATGCGCAGCATGTCCTGAAGGGAGCAGGAAACGAAGAAATACTGCTGCTCGAGGCGCAGCTGCTTGCCCTGGAGGGGCTCATCATTGGGGTAGAGCACCTTGGTGATGTTTTCGGAGGCGACTTTTTGCTCCACGGCCCCGTAGTAATCGCCCACATTGAAGGATTCGAGCTCGAAGGACTCCACCGCCTCGGCCTTCCAGAGCCGCAGCAGGTTGCAGGTGTTGACGCGGTATCCCAGGATGGGGGTGTCGTATGCCACGCCCTTAACGATTCGGTGGGGAAGCCAGCGCACGCGGTAGCGGCCGTGCTCGTCTTCGTAAGGCTCGGTGCGGCCGCCGAAACCGACCTGGAAGGTGATCTCCGGCCGGGCCAGCTCCCAGGGGTTGCCGTTATGGAGCCACTCGTCGGTGCGCTCCACCTGCCAGCCATCCCGGATCTCCTGGTCGAAAATCCCGAATTCGTAGCGGATGCCGTACCCCATGGCGCGGATTTCCAGCGTCGCGAGGGAATCCAGGTAGCACGCCGCCAGCCTGCCCAGCCCGCCATTGCCGAGCCCGGGCTCCTCCTCCTGGTCGAAGATGGCCTGGATGTCGAAGCCTTCCACGTCGCAGGTCTTGCGGAATTCGTCGTAAATGCCCAGGCTGATCAGGTTGTTCTCGAGATGAGGCCCCAGCAGGAATTCCGCGGAGAGATAACTGACGATCCTGAGCCCCGCACGCCCCATCTGCTCGACACTCTTGATCCACCGGTGCAGCAGCTGATCCCGCACCGTGTAGGCGAGGGCCATGTAAAGGTCATTCTTCGTGGCGCCCCTGGGAAACCGTCCCTGGGTGTAAAAGAGATGCTCACGGAAATTGCGCCTCAGCCCTTCGAGGCTCAGTTCCGAACGACCGCCGGGGCAGACGTCCGCCGCGGACTCCTTGTCTTTTGGATTGCTCACCATCTCGCAGCTCCCTTGGCTCTTATTCGCTCCGCAGCGCCGGCGGCGCTATTTCGCGGCGAAAAGGCTGGTTCCTGTTCCCCGGAGGGCCGCGACCGCAGCCTTCACACGTTCGGCCATGGCCGCCTCCGCCAGGGTCAGGTAGGACCTCGGGTCGTATCTCTTCTTGTTCCCCACTTCACCGTCCACTTTGAGCACGCCGTCATAGTTTTTGAACATGTGGTCAGCGATGGCCCGGGTGAAGGCGTATTGAGTGTCCGTGTCGATGTTCATCTTGACGACGCCGTAGTCGATGGCCTCGTGAATCTCCTCCAGGAGGGAGCCGGAGCCGCCATGGAAGACCAGGTCGAACCGGGCCTCCCGGCCGTATTCCTTTTCCACGGCGTCCTGGCCGTCCTTGAGAATGGAGGGTTTGAGCTTGACGTGCCCGGGCTTGTAGACCCCGTGGACGTTGCCGAAGGTGGCGGCCAGGAGAAACCGCGCGCCCTTGACGGCCCCGAGGCGCCGGGCGACTTCCAGCATGTCCTCGGGGGTGGTGTAGAGCTTCTCGGCGGGAGCCCCCTCCGCTTTGATGCCATCCTCCTCGCCGCCGACCACGCCGGCCTCGACCTCCAGGATCAGCTCGCTCCGGTGGCAGCGCTCCAGGAGCGGCACCGCGATGTCCAGGTTTTCCTTCAAAGGCAGCGCACTGCCGTCGAACATGTGGCTGTTGAAGAGGTTGGGGAGCCCGGCCTTGCGACGCCGCTCCGTTTCCGCCACCAAGGGAACCAGGAAGGTGTCCAGCACCTGGGCCTGGCAATGGTCCGTGTGGAGGGCCACGTTGACGTCGTACCGGGCGGCAACTCTGTGGACGTGCTCGGCCAGGGATATGGCCCCGAGCACCATGTCCTTCACCGAGGACCCGGACGCAAACGCCGCTCCTCCCGTCGAAACCTGGACGATTCCGTCGCTCCGGCTCTCGGCCAGCCCTTTCAAGACGGCGTTGGCAGTGGTGAGTGAGCTGACGTTGATGGCCGGGTAAGCGAAGCGGTTTTCCCGGGCTCTGTCGAGCATCCTGCAATAGGTCTTGTAATCGGCTACGGGCATAAGGCCTCCTGTTATCTCTGGACAATGGGGAGAACACTACTGGTTAAGGATGATTTCATCCATTCTCGCACAACACCCGGACGAACGTAAATGACCTCCTGTTCTCAGCATTTCTCTGCGCCTCTGCGTCTCTGCGCGAGTCAAAGAAAAGGAAGACTTCACCCTGAGCGGGTATAGAAGCTCAAGCCCGTTCTTAATCCATGCTTCCTGCAACGGATCGTCAGTGGCCGAAATCCACCCCCAGGCCGTCCATGGCCGCCAGTCGTGAGATCAGGTCCTCGACGCGGGAACTGTAGCCCCATTCATTGTCATACCAGGAGATCACCTTGACCAGCGTTCCATCCATGATCAGGGTTAGGGCCGGGTCGAAGATGCTCGAGTGACTGTTTCCAATGATGTCGCTGGAGACGATGGGGTCTTCCTGGTACTGGAGGATGTCCTTGAGATCCCCCTCGGCCGCCTTCCGAACCGCTGCGTTCACCTCCTCTTTGGTCACAGGCTTCATCAGCTCAACGGTCAGGTCCACGACGCTGCCATCCGGCACGGGGACCCGCATGGCCATCCCGTCCAGCTTGCCCGCCAGTTCCGGGATGACGCGACCGATGGCACGGGCCGCCCCGGTCTCCGTGGGAATGATGTTCATGGTGGCATGGCGTGACCGCCGGAAATCCTTGTGCGGCGCATCCACCAGCCTCTGGTCGGCGGTGAACGCATGCACGGTGGTGAGGAGTCCGCGCTTGATGCCGAACTCCCGGTGCAGGACCAGGGCCACCGGTGCGGCACAGTTGGTCGTGCAGCTGGCGTTGCTGATGATCCTGGCTTCCCTGGTCAGGACATGGTCGTTCACCCCGAGCACGACGGTGCTTTCCAGATAGTCCTTGGTCGGGACGGTCACGATGACGCGTTTGGCTCCCGCCCGGAGATGGCTTTCGAGCTCGTCGATCTTGCGGAACCTCCCGGTGCTCTCGATGACGTAGTCCACTCCGAGCTCCCGCCATGGGAGCTTCTCGGGGTCCTTCTCGCCGAGCACCTTGAAGGGGTCGTTGTCGACGGTCAGGATGTCGCCTTCAAGGCGGATCTCCCCCGGATACAGCCCGTGGACGCTGTCGTACTTGAATGCGTAGGCGAGATGTTCGGGGGCGGTCAGGTCATTGATGGCCACCACGTCGAAATGTTTGCGCAACTTGGCGATGCGTGTGACGATACGGCCGATGCGGCCAAAGCCATTGATGGCAATCCTGGGAACGGCCATAACACACCTCCTTTTTATGATGGTTCACACTACTGACTCATTATGAACATGTCCAGCGCTCGATCAATGTCCATCGAGGTTCAATGGCTCCGGGGAGCCGGGTCCTGCCGCATTGCTTCTGCTGGCTGCCAGATCGACCGCATCGAGCAGCGATTGCTGGTCAAAGGGCTTGCGCAGATAGGCCACTGCATCCGTCTTCTCCACCTGCGCCTTCCATTGCGGGGTATCGTGGGCGGTCATGAAGATCACGGGATAGCCGGTCCGGATCGAGGCGAGCTTCTCGTAGAGATCCAGGCCGGACATGCCCGGGAGGCGCATGTCCAGGACAACACAGCCTGCTGTCCGCAGCCAGCCCGATCCGAGAAAGTCCTCGGCGGACTCGAAGGTGATCACGCGGTAGCCATGGACTTTGAGCAATCGCCTCAGAGCTTTTCGCACGGATTCGTCATCATCCACGACGATTATGGTGAAGAATTGTTCGGTCACCGAGTCGGCTCCTGTTCTGGAGCGGGTTAGTGAAGCTGGCTGCCGTTTTGTCTGCGCCGATTTCATGAGCACTGGAGCTCAAGGGACAAGGGATGGACCGGAAGAGCCGTTTCTCAACACATGTGGAGCTTAGGAGAGGTAGAGGAGGATTGCTATTGGACCTTGGTCCAATATGGATGGGTCGCTGGCACTGCAACGAGCTTTCGAGACCCCCTCTCCCCATTTGGGGGAGAGGACCGGGATAAGGGGGCTTACAGACACGATCTTCCCTCACCCTCTCCCTGAGGGACAGGGAACAACTGCAAACCGGCGTGCCGACTGGAAACCTCGTTGCAGTCATGGAACCCTCCCGGCTTTCCATTGCCTTGAGTGTCCGGATCCATTAGTCTGGATTCGCGGATCGGGCTCGCCCACGCCGCGCGGATCGCCGCGGGTTGGGGGTCCGGAGGACGGGGACTCTTGCAGGGAACGAGGCAGGTTGTCGTGGAAGCGGATCAAAGGCCGGTCGTATACGTGGTGGATGACGATCCATCCGTTTTGAAATCTCTGGAGAGGTTGCTTCGATCGGCAGGCTATGATGTCGAGACCTTCACATCCGCCCTCGAGTTCCTGGAATCCCACCATCGGGATACGCCGGGCTGCCTCATTCTCGACGTCGAGATGCCCGTACTGAACGGCCTCGATCTGCAGGAGCGTCTGGCCGCCAGAGACATTGCGTTTCCCGTGATCTTCATCACCGGCCACGGGACGGTGCCCATGAGCGTACGGGCGATGAAAGCCGGAGCCGTGGATTTTCTCCAGAAGCCATTCCTGGACAGGGACTTGCTGGATGTCGTTTCCGGGGCTGTCGCCAACGACGGGCAGGTGAAACGGGAGCAATGGCGGCTGAAAGAGCTCCGTGCGCGTCTGAAGAACCTGACACCCCGTGAGTATCAGGTTTTCGGACTCGTCGTCACCGGAATGCTGAACAAGCAGATCGCCTTCCATCTCGGAACCACCGAAAAGACCGTCAAAGTGCACCGAGCCCGCGTCATGGAGAAACTGGGTGCCCAATCCCTGGCGGATCTGGTCCGTTTTGCCGAAAAACTGGGCATCCGTTCCCAGGAAGTCTGACAATGATTCAGTTCCTCTGTTATCTGGAGCTTCTACCCCGCAGGGATCGTCACAATTGGCGCGCCCTCCCTGCCGCCGGTCTCCATGAGGGTGAAGATGAACATCATGAAGGAAAACAGGCGTTTTTACCCCCTCACAGCCATTCCAGCAAATGGAATCCCCAGGCTGGAAGATCCACATAAAGCCCCGGACCAAAGAGCTGATCGCCGCCCCGCTCGTAGACCGCCGAGGTGAACGCATCTTTCAACCGCCAACTCCTGCCCTGGAGATCGTCCCAGGGGAGACTGACCAGACACTGAGAGGCCGTATCGGAGAGGTTCACCACGATCAGGCAGCGCGACTCCCCCTTCTGCCAGCACCAGGCAACGAGGTTCAGATAGGTCGCATTGTCCGGCCAGCCGGTTCGCTCACAGAGACGCCATGTCCCCTTGAGGAAATCCCCTCTCGACAGGGCTTCGAGCAAGGTCCGGTAGAACGCAAGCAGCTCGGAGTCCGGCGGCTCCTCGGGACGCCGGGCCAAAAAGACGGGCAGACGCACCCGCCGCCCCTCCATCTGACCTTCATGAATCAAACGGGCCCCGGGGACCGTCATGGCCGTCACCGCAACGGCCCGGTGCTTTTCCGGCGGGAAGGCAGCGGCCGCCCGGGGCTCGTCGTGGTTTTCGATGAAGCGGACCAGCTTTCCCTGGTAGTCGAGGGCCGCACACAGGTGCAGCCGGACCGTCTCCGCCGGGGCATGCTCCAGCCGGTCGTAGAGCTGCTTGTCGTAGCAGATGTCAAAACCCTGCTGCTGCAGCGCCCACTCCAGGTCCCAGTAGGCCTCGGCCATGAACCGGAAATCCGGGTGGCGCGAGCGCACCGCCGGGATGAGTGCGGGCCAGTAGTCCTCGGCGGGACGCGCCCCGGCCCTCGGCCCCCAGGTCCGCTCGAAGACGTCGCTCATCATGAGCATGGCCATGTCACAGCGCACTCCGTCGCACTGGTCGGCGATCTCCCGCACCGTCTCGACGGCGGCGCTGCGCAGACCCGGGTCGAACGCGTTGAGCTGGAGCACGTCGGGCCAGGCCGGGAAGTACGGGTCCCGGCCGCAGGCCAGCACCTTTCCCCCGGCTGCGATGAATGAGGCGGGGTCCCGGCGCAGGTCCTCGTCGTCTCCCTGGATGAAATACTCGGGATGCGCGGATACCCACGGGTGGTCAGGGGCCACGTGGTTGGGCACGAAATCGAGGATGAGCCGCAGGCGGCGCTCAGCGAGCCTTTCACGCGCGGCGGCGAGCCCCGAGGGACCCCCGAGGTGGTCGTCCACGACGTAGCGGCGCACGCAATAAGGCGAGCCGACATTGTCCGCCGCAGAAAAGTCCGGCAGGGCACGGCGGAAGTCCTGAAGGAGCCCCGCGTTTCGCATGGAAATCTCGATCCCGGCGGGGCTTCGCTCCCAGACGCCCATGAACCACACGGCGTCAAAGGCCAGCGTTGCGATGGAATCCCACTCCTGCTCCGGGACCGTGGCGAGGTTCAC
This sequence comes from Syntrophobacterales bacterium, assembly GCA_041310025.1. GTDB lineage: Bacteria > Desulfobacterota > Syntrophobacteria > Syntrophobacterales > Syntrophobacteraceae > JALOOX01. Next base: position 3,009 of record JBFYYO010000167.1, on the reverse strand, counting down.
GGGCCTCCCATGGGTCCGGCTGAGCTCCGCGAGCCACACCCAGGTGTTGATTTCGAAGATGAGCGGACTTCTGGGCCAGGTTCTCATGGTGTTTCTCCCTTCTTGACCTACTCTTTTCGGAGCCTGAGGCTGCGCGGGCTAGCGAATTGCCGACCAGTACTCGTTGAGGTTGAGATGTGGCGTTCTTCAAAACCCCCTGGATGCCGGCTCCCGGCTTAAGCATGCCGGGACAAGCTTCGCCGGCATGACGAACGCAGATGCCGCTTCAGGCGTCATTCCGGCAGCATCCAAGAGCGTGTCGAAAAAGCCCTCAGCGCTGCCAATTCGTCATTCCCGCGAAGGCGGGAATCCAGGTTTTACAAAGGCTCTGGACCCCCGCCTCCGCGGGGGTGACGTCAAGGAGTGCACTTTCTGGACACCCTCTAAGCTGGAATCCAGACGACCTTCACAAAACGCAGGGGCTCATCCTTGTGGAGTATATCTCCTCCTCACTTCACGCCCGTCTGTTCCCCGACCACCTGCTCCCTGAAGAGCCGCTTCATGGTCTTCCTGCGTTCGCTCTCCAGCACGGTTTTGGCGTCGAGGCGCCCGAAAAGGTCCAGGAGGAGGGCGACCAGGCCGGTCCACCCCGTCTGGTGGCTGGCCCCGAGCCCGGCCCCGTTGTCACCGTGGAAATACTCATAAAAGAGGATCAGGTCACGCCAGTGCGGGTCGTCCTGGAACTTGGCCGTCCCCCCATAGACCGGTCGTCGTCCAGCCTGGCCTGAGCTTGTCGAAGGCTCGCGCAGGAACATCCCCGCCAACCGCCTTGCGATTTCCTTCGCCACCTCGAAGAGCGTCATGGTTTGGCCGGACCCCGTTGGACACTCGACCTTGAATTCGTCGCCGTAAAACAGGTACAGGTTCAACAGCGCCCGGACGATCAGCCCATTGACCGGCATCCAGACGGGACCCCGCCAGTTGGAGTTCCCGCCGAACATCCCCGTATTGGACTCGCCCGGCAGGTACTGCACCTTGTACTCCTCGTGCCCCACCCAGAACGTGAACGGATGCTCCAGGTGAAACCGCGAGAGGGAGCGAATGCCGTGGGGCCCCAGAAACTCGTTCTCGTCGAGCAGGTACCCGAGCACCCGGGTGAGCTGCTTCTTGTTGAGGATCGAAAGCAGCCGCCGGTCCTTATAGCCGATGAACCCCTCGTCGGTCGGGGCCACATGGGAAACGACCTCCGGATGGCGTTTGCGGAACAGGGCGATCATCTCGGCAAGTTTCGGAAAGCGCGTCAGGTAATCTCCCGGGAACACCGTGGATGCGCAGAGCGGCAGCAGCCCCACCAGCGAGCGCACTTTGAGCCGCATAGCCTGGCCGTCCGGCAGCCGCAGCAGGTCGTAGAAGAAGCCGTCCTCTTCGTCCCACATCTCGTCGTGATGCTCGCCCATGCGGTCCATGGCGTAGGAAATCCAGATGAAATGCTGGATGAACTTGAAGGCCACCTCCTCGTAGATCGGGTCATATTCGGTCAGAAGCAGGGCTATGTCCAGCATGCACTGGCAGTAGAAGGCCATCCAGGCGGTGCCGTCCGCCTGCTCCAGCGACCCGCCCGTGGGCAGCTGGGCGCTCCGGTCGAAGACGCCGATGTTGTCCAGCCCCAGAAAACCGCCGGCGAAGACGTTGCGCCCGGCAGGGTCCTTGCGGTTCACCCACCAGTTGAAGTTGAGCATCAACCCCTGAAAGGACCTCTCCAGGAACCGCAGGTCCGCCCGGCCCAGCGCCTCCTCCATTTTGAACAGGTAGAGCGTGGCCCAGGCGTGCACCGGGGGATTCACGTCGCTGAAGTTCCACTCGTAGGCCGGAATCTGGCCGTTGGGGTGGAAATAAAGATTGCGCAGCATCAGCAGGAGCTGCTCCTTGGCAAAATCGAAATCCACCAGGGCCAGGGCGGTCGTGTGGAAGGCCAGGTCCCAGGCCGCATACCACGGATACTCCCACTTGTCGGGCATGGAGATGATGTCGGCGTTCAGCATGTGGAACCATTCCATGTTCCGCATGCCGTGCGGGTCTGCGTCGAGCAGCAGTAATAGTATTGCTTGCTCCAGAGCATCCCAGCCAGCGCCTGGCGGTGCACCCGGCGCTCGTCTTCACTCAGGGAGCTGGGCGTGATCCGCTCGTAGAATTCGTCCGCGTCTGCGATCCGGTTCTTGAAGACCTCCTCGAAGCCCTTAAAGGCATCGTCCGCCGGGGCGGCTGCGAGCCGCAACCGGACCGTTTGGCTGCCGCCGGCGGGCACGTCGAGGACATAGTGGGCCGCGGCCTTGGTCCCCGCTCTGGCGGGATTCACCGCGTCGCCCTTTCCCTCGATGAGGTATGAGTGGAACGCATCCTTGACGTAGGGTGAAGCGCCGGGCCGGCCCCAGAGACGCTGTGTGTTGCTCTCATTTTCGGTGAACAGCAGCTCCGGGCCTCCATCGCAGGTCAGCCAGGTGTCGCCGAGGTCATGGTGGGAGGCTTGAATAACACCCGGCGCGACCTCACGCAGAGACGGCTTGCGTTCGTCCTCACCCCAGGACCAGGTGTTCCGGAACCAGAGCGTCGGCAGCAGGCGCAGCCGGGCCGCTTCGGGTCCGCGATTGTGCACGGTGACCCGGATGAGCACGTCTTCCGGGCCTTCCTTGGCGTATTCCACGAAAACGTCGAAATAGCGGTCCTCGTCAAACACGCCCGTATCCAGGAGCTCGTACTCGAGCTCCTCCCGCGACCGGCCCCGGTTCGTCTCCACCAGGTCGCGGTAGGGAAACTCACGCTGCGGGTACTTGTACAGGTATTTCATGTAGGAGTGGGTGGGCGTGCTGTCGATGTAGAAGTAGTACTCCTTCACGTCCTCCCCATGGTTCGCCTCGCTGTTGGTGAGCCCGTACATCCGCTCCTTCAGGATGGGGTCGCGCTCGTTCCAGAGTGCCAGGGCAAAGCAGAGCTGCTGCCTGTCGTCGCTGATCCCCCCCATCCCGTCCTCGC
>JBFYYO010000166.1:0-11589 GCA_041310025.1 Syntrophobacterales bacterium | reverse complement strand
ACGGGACAGGACGACGGCGCCGGCGCCATCGCCGAAAAGGACCGCCACATCGCGTCCCCGGTCGCTAAAGTCCAGGGCGCTCGAATGGATCTCGGCTCCAACCACCAGGATGTTTTCATACACGCCCGCCCGGATGAATGCGTCGGCAGCGGAGAGCGCATAGAGAAATCCGGTGCACTGGTTGCGAACATCGAGGCAGCCAATGGAGGATGTCCCCATTTTCGCCTGAAGATAGCACCCGGTGCCCGGGAAGTGATGGTCGGGACTCAACGTCGCGAACAGGATGAAATCCAGATCGGAAGGAGCCAGACCCGCATCCGCCAATGCCCGCTGAGACGCCTCCAGCGCAAGGTCCGAGCAGAGCACCCCCTCATCGGCGTACCGGCGTTCCACAATTCCCGTTCGAGTGCGGATCCACTCATCACTGGTGCTCATCAGCCGGCTGAGCTCGTCATTGGTGACGACTCTGGGAGGCACATAGCTCCCGACTCCACGGATATAACTCCTCAGCATTCGTCTCACCTCCCGATGGCAGCACGCACCCGCACCCTTCGTCCACAAGAGCGAAAGCCCAAAGAATGGCGTCCAACTGTTCGAAACCTCAACAGCAGCACAGGTGCAGCTCTATACCACGCACATCGTTCCACTGAAAACCATTCAATCGTTCATGAAGGCCGTTTCAGTATCTCTCATTGAGCGCGGCTCCACAAGAGACACAAAACGAAAAACCGGAGCATGCCGCCGACGGCGACAGCTTCACTGGAAGGCTGTTTCACACCTTCTCGGGCTGCGACGCACGGAAATGGTGAAGAAGAATCGCTCAGACACCGATACTCCGTGCGAACGTGTGCTGAATGATCAGATATACAAAAGGTATTTGCAGATAAAGGAGCTGTGATGAAATCCATCCTCGTGATCGACGATGAGGAGCAGCTGGTCAAGATGGTTTGCACCATGCTTGAACGCGAGGGCTACAGAGTCTCTGTGGCTCAAAACGGCAAGCAGGGCATGAGGCTTTTTCGCCAGGAGCCGGTGGACCTGGTCATCACGGACATCTTCATGCCGGAAAAAGAGGGGTTGGAGACGATAAGAGAGCTTCGGAGGGAGTTCCCGGGCATCAAGATCATTGCCATGTCGGGAGGCATGGCCAAGGCCGAAGGCTTTTCAGCTCTTCCTCTCGCAGAGAAACTGGGAGCGGATCACACCCTGGTGAAGCCGTTCAGACGTACCGAACTGCTTTCCCTCGTCGCCGAATGCCTCGCAGACTGAGGGCCCATGCCGAATAGTGCCACGGCTGCTCATCCCTTTGAGCGAATGGGGCCATGATCGTCAGAGATGCCGGTAGCCCAGCCCCTGGATCACATGTCGGAAGACCTCGATGGAGCGCATTCCGACGATTTTCTTCTCGCCGTCACAAACGAAGGTGGGAAGGAGGCTCACCCTGGTGCGCTCCCCCTCCCCAGCCTCTTCATCAGAAGTCCCAAGCAACGGTTTTCTGCGAGCACACCCCCCAGCTCATCAGCACTCCTGCCACACAGCCTTCCGCTTCTCCTGGAAGGCCTTGACGCCCTCCTTCGCATCACGGGTCGTGCAGAGACGCGCGAAAAGCTCGTTCATGTGCTCGAAGCTCTTGTAATAGTCCAGGTCGCCCGCCTCATAGAGCCCTCTCTTGGCGATCTGAACCGCAATGGGGCTCTTTTGAGCCAGGAGAGCCGCCCAGTCGCGGGCCTCCTTTTCCAGGTCGGCGGCAGGAACCACCCGGTTCAACAAGCCCTTGCCGAGGGCATCCTGGGCCCCGATCAGGTCCCCGTAGAGAAGCATCTCCATAGCCACCTTCCTCCCCACGGATCGGGAAACCGGGATGACCGGCCCGACACAATTGAGCCCCACATTGATGGCCGTGAGTCCCAGGCGGGCGTTGTCCGCCGCAATGGCGAGGTCGGCTGCCGCCACGAGGCCGGCGCCGTTGGCCGCGGCGACGCCCTGCACCTGGGCGATGACCGGCTTGTTCATTCGGCTGATGGTGATGAGAGGGTTTTCCATCCGCTGGATCCAGACCCTGTATTCCATGGCGGTTTTGCCCTCGAGCTCGCCCACGTCGATGCCCGCGCAAAAATTCTTCCCGGCCCCCTTCAGGAGAACGACACGCACTTTGGGGTCCGCGTCCAGCGCCAGGAGTGCATGGTCCAGCTCCGTGGCCAGCGGGCTCGTGAACGTGTTGAGCTGCTGAGGCCGGTTGAGGGTCAGGGAGGCAACAAAGTCTTCGCCGATCTCGACGATGAGATTTTCATACTGCATGTTTCTCTCCTCTCATTTGATTCCGGGATCACTGCAATCAGCCAGTCGAACGCAAGAGACCAAACCAGGCGCGCCCATCGGCATCAGCCCAGGCTTTGCCCCGGCGTATCCGTCCTGGCTTTCTCCTTGAGGTTCAGGGTTTGCCTCACCAGGTTCTTGTCGTGCTCGAAATCGACAACCCGCTGCAGCATGATCTTCTGGGCCATGACCGGCCCCGCCCCATGCCAGGTGGCGACACCGTGCTGACCGGCGGTCCAGTGCTGGAGGAGCTTGTGGACTTTGAGGATATTCTCGGTGGGCTCATCGGACCCGAAGCTGTAGAACTCCGTCACGTAGTCCCGGATCTCGGGATTGGACAGCTCTTTCAGAGAAGGCATGGTCACCACCAGTCCCCCTCCAATGTCGCCGGCCAGCGCCATGACGCGCCAGAAAGCATTGCAGACGTTGAGCTTGGCCACGTTCCCCATGACCTCATCCGGCAGGTAGACGCCCGAGCCGCGGGGCTCCTCCTGGCCCTTGATGGCAGCCGCCATGCCGCATGCCCTCCCCGTCTCCCTGAGGACGACCATTTCCGTCAGTTGCTCGTTGATGTGGCTCACTTTCTCCAGACCCTTGTATTCCTGGATCAGCTTGCAGGCACCGATGATCTGATTCATGAACCCCACCTTGCACGTGCCGCCGCAGGTCATCCGGTGAGTCTTGGCAAACCGGGTCACGAATTTTCCGGAAAACTGGGCCTCTCCACAGTGGAAGACACGCTCCCAGGGAACAAACACATTGTTGAAGATCACCATGGAGGTCTCACGCTGGCCGAATCTCGGGTTCCCGAGCTCCTCCAGGCTTTCGGCCATATCCCGCTCCGCCGAAAAGGGCGAATACTGGCAAACGTAGATGATGCCTTCCGCATCCGCGGGCGTGGCGAAGGCCAGGGCATAGTCTTCCTCGCCCGGGGCGTGGGCGGATTGTGGCAGAACCACCAGCTCATGGCTGGCAAAAGCTCCGCTGATGTTGATCTTGGCCCCCCGCACCACGATTCCATCCTTGTTCCTATCCACAACCTTCAGGGACAGGAAAGGGTCGGGCCAGTCGATGGTCTTCTGGTTGCGCTTGCCTCGAGGCTCGGTCAGGGCCCCGGCAACGGAGAGGTCTTTGGTCTGGACCATTTTGAGGTATTCCAGGAACCGGGGATAGTATTCAGTACCGAGCTTTTGATCCATCTCCCAGCAGGTGCTGCTGAGGGAGTGAAAGGCGTCGTAGCCCACGCAGCGGTAGATGCAGGTTCCCAGCATTTCCGCAGTGAAGGTGCCTGCCTCCGCCTTCTTCACCAGGTCGTCGGTGCAGGTGCTGACATGGGTGTAGCGGTTGACCCTCTCGCCGATGAGAGGGGAATCGCAGGTCATGATGTCCTGGTAGTGCGGGTCCAGCGCCCATTCGTAGCTGGCCTTGTTGGCTTCCACCACGGTACGCGTGTTTCGATTTTCAAGGATGTTCTCGACCCTTTTCCCGTTCATGTAGACTTCGGGTTTGAGGGCTTTCAAGCTCTCCTCGAATTGCTCAGGGGTCATCAGAGCCATGGTGTCTCTCCTTTCAGGTCCTTGGATTCTCGTGGCAGATCTTTGTGGCAGTCCATCCGCCTTCTTCCTCACGGCAGGTCGCCCTGCCGGCTTCGCGCATTCACATGCAGGGTGCCAAACGATCCAGGTAGTCGAGCAGGGAGTTGATGGTGTGATCCAGCTTCTCTGCAGATTTATCCACGCCATAGATGACGGTTGCACCGAGCAGCCCGGCAAAGATCAGCTCGGTCACGGCCTCGGTATCCGTTTCATCCTTGAGCTCTCCGGATGCCTTGCCCTGTTCGAGCAATCGGTTGATCAGGGATTTCAGACCCTCGAAACCCTTGTTCACCTCCCGGGCGAGGTCGGGCTTCTGGTCGTCCAGCTCCACGGACAGGGTGACGAAGATGCACCCCCCCGGCAGGCACTGAGTGTCCTGCAAATAGACATCCTTGAAGTTTGTGAGGAGTTTTTTCACCTTCTCGACGGGCTTCGGAGTCTCATCGAGACCGCGCAGGTTGTTTTCGCGCCAGATCCTTCGAGCTTCATCGAGGACGGCGTAGAAAAGCTCTTCTTTGCTTTTGAAGTGGTTGTAGAACCCTCCCTTGGAAGCTCCGGCAGCGGAGAGGATGTCCTGGACGGAAGTGGTGAGGAAGCCTTTCAGGGAGAAAAGCCTCAGAGCTTCCATGATGATCTTCTGTTTCAGTTCCATGGCGATTCCATCGGGTGAAGGTCCTGAATCGGAAAAAGACCGACCGGTCGGTCTTTTTCCCGTCTTCTAACAGAGGCATTTCATCCTGTCAAAAATATTTTTGAGGATGGACCGGACGTCGGAGCACGAGACCCACCTCCGACAGGCTGTATGTCTTGTGATTTCCAGCAGAAACGCGGTATTCTGAAAATGGGCTCCCGAAGCCCTTCAGGATCGGCTCGGGGCTCCCAGGTGAACGGATCCAGGTGAGGGGTCTCACAATGCCCGAAAGCACGAGGAATACCTCCCGACCCGAAGCATCCTTCGGTTCTGAGAGCGATCTGGTTTTGATGGCCGGCAGGAAAGCCTTCGACATCATCAGGGACCAGGGACTCAAGCCCGAAATGGTGAAGGTCGTGGTGGGAGCAGCCGGCGGCCCCAAATGGCTCGTTTTGAGCGGGCTGGATCGCGTCCTCTTTCCCCACTGGCTTCGGGGAAGGACGGAACCCCTCTTTCTTTTGGGATCATCGGTCGGTGCCTGGCGTTTTGCCGCCGCTGCCCTGCAGCAGCCCGAGGAGGCGACCGAGCGGTTGCAGACCGCTTTCATCAGGCAGCGATACCATCCCGAGGCCACGCCGAGGGAGATGAGCCAGATACTGGGCACCATGCTGCAAGGGCTCCTGGGCAGCCATGGCGACGGGGAGATACTCGGGCACACTCAGTTCCGGCTGAGCATCATGGCGGCCCGCTGCAAATGGCCGGTGGCGAGCGACAACAGGCTGCTCCTGAGCCTCGGGTTGTTCGATGCCGCCCTCTACAACGTCGTGCACCGGAATGCCCTCAAGTTCTTCTTCGAGCGATCGCTGTTTTACGATCCTCGTGAAGTCCCGCCCTTCTTTGAGATGGATGGTTTCCCCATGCAGGCGATACCGCTCGGGAGGCATAACCTCAGGCATGCTCTGCTGGCCTCGGCATCCATACCCATGACCATGTGCAAGGTCAGGAATATTCCCGGCGCTCCCAAGGGATCGTACAGGGACGGAGGGGTCATTGATCACCATTTTGACATCCCCTTCCTCAAGGACGACGAGTCCATCGTATTGTTTCCTCACTACATGGAGCGCATCATTCCGGGATGGTTCGACAAGCCCCTGCCCTGGCGCAAACCGCAGCCATCGAATATGGATAACGTGGTCGTTGTTGCTCCATCCAGGGGATTCGTCGAGCGGCTGCCGCACGGCAAGATTCCGGACAGACAGGATTATCGAGCGTTCAAGAACGACGATGAGGAGCGCGTCGCCTACTGGGAAGCCGTCATCGAAGAGAGCGCACGCCTTGGAGAGTCTTTCTGGGACATCGTGCAAACCGACAAGGCTCGTGATCTCGTCACCAGGCTCCCGGGAACCGAGTGAAGCCCGCAAACTGATGCGACACGGGATCCCGCGGATACTCGAACCGCTGCCGGGCTCACTCGGCGAGGACGGGCGTTGACAGACAGACGCAGGTCAAGGGGGGAAATCCCGTCTTCTACGGACTGGGACATTCACCGACGCAGCGGTTAGCCGTTGGCGATTACCTTTTAGCCAAAGACTTCAGTAGGTTGTGCCTCATAGAATCTCACTCACCAAGTTCGGATGAATCGTGGGATAACCTATGAAACTTGTTGGGTTAATGCCTGACAGCCAAGAGCTGATCGCTCAATTCAGGTATAATCGTCTGATGCAGTTTTATCTGTTGGAGTTTTATCTTGACAGCGGGCAGCATTTGTGTCTTGAGTTCTGGCAGCTCTAACTTACCTTTCCCCCTATGGCATCTTCCAGACATTCATGGAGACGTGACTCAGCCATCGGGAGACGTCGAGATACCGTCCTGCGGATTGCAGCGCAGCAGGCTGGCTGTGATTCCCGAAGAATCCGTCGTTCATGAGGGGCTTAAGGGTCTTCCCGCAGCAGCCGCTGGATACAGGCAGCGCGGGTCATGTTGCAACGACTTCCAGGAGATTGACTATGCCCGCTTCCCTCGATCATATCCATTCCGACACCCCGATGGGCGCGAACCTCATTGGCAACGGGGCCACCTTTCGCGTGTGGGCTCCCAATGCACGTTCTGTTCATGTCATCGGGGATTTCAACGACCATCAACGAGACGATGAAAGCCTGCTCAATCGAGATGAGCTCGGCCATTGGCGAGGTTTTATCCCAGATGTGCAGGACCGGGATCACTACCTGTTCTATGTCGTGGGCGAGGGCAGTGAGGGCCCCAAGCGCGACCCTTATGCACGAGAGCTGCAAACACCGTTTCCCAGCGAATGCATCGTTCGGACAACGGATTTCCCCTGGCACGAGACTGGATACGTCACCCCCCGGTTCCATGATTTCGTGATTTATCAGCTCCATGTGGGCACCTTCTTCACACCTAATCTGCCCGGAAAGGGAGGCACGTTTCTCGATGTCGCGCGCAAGATTCCGCATCTTGCAGGACTCGGCATCAGCGCCATTCAGCTGTTGCCCATCCAGGAGTTTCAGACCCGGTTCAGCCTTGGTTACAACGGCACCGATTACTTCTCTCCGGAAATGGACTTTGCGGTGGAGGACATCCATCTCGAACCGTACGTCACCCACGTGAATGAACTGCTCGACGCCAGGGGATTGGCTCGCTACGATATTGAACAGCTGCATGGCGAAATGAACCAGCTGAAGGCACTGGTCGATCTTTGCCACATCTTCGGGCTCGCCGTGGTCTTGGATGTTGTATACAACCATGCGGGCGGTGATTTCGGGGACCAGAGCATCTATTTTTTCGACAGGCAATCGAGCGAAGGGGGCCACAGAAACTCACTCTATTTCACCGACAAAGGACATGCCGGTGGGCTTGTCTTCGACTTCTCCAAGCCGGAAGTGCGCGACTTTCTGATTCAAAATGCGATGTTCTTCCTCCGTGAGTATCGGATTGACGGCCTTCGCTATGACCAGGTGAGCGTCATCGATCACGACGGCGCCCCACATGGCTGGAGCTTCTGCCAGGACCTCACCTCGACGCTCGACTACCATGAGCCCAGCGCCATGAATAAAGCCGAGTATTGGAACGTGAATCCTTATATCGTGAAGGCGCAGCCGGAAGGTGCCGGATTTGATGTTACTCTCACCGACGGTCTTCGGAATGCAATCCGCGATGTTATCGGCAATGCCAGCCAGCCCGATGAGCGGCCTCTCAATATGACCGCCTTGGCGAAGAGCATGTGGCCGGAAGGCTTCCATGAGCCTTGGCGCTTCGTGCAGGGACCCGAAAACCATGATATCGTTTATCAAGGACGTGAACAGCGGATCGCACGACTGGGCCATCCCTCAGATCCACGTTCCTGGTATGGACGCAGCCGAGCTCGCGTGGCAACCGGGATCAGCCTCACCGCACCGGGAATTCCCATGCTTTTTATGGGTCAGGAGCTCCTGGAGGATAAACAGTGGTCCGACAATCTTGAGCATCATCAAGACCTCCTGCTTCACTGGGCTGGATTTGATGCCAACGACAAGCAGATGCTCGATCACGTGCGGTACACACGCGAGCTGGTGGGACTGCGCTGGCAGTATCCTGCCTTGCGTGGACAGGGCTTCCGGATTGTGCACGTCCACGATCACAATCGGGTGCTTGCCTACCACCGCTGGGTGGAAAGCGAAGGCCATGACGTGATCGTCGTTGTGCATCTGTCGCCCTTCAACCGCTTTGGCTACCGCATCGGTTTCCCGGGCGGCGGCCAATGGCGGGAGGTCTTCAACAGCGATGTATATGAGAATTGGGTGAATCCAAACGTCACAGGAAATGGTGGCCAAACCTATGCCGAGCCACATCCTTGGCATGATTTCAGCCACTCCGCTGAGCTTGTGCTTCCGGCAAACAGCATACTTGTTTTTTCGCGCTGAGCCCCGTCGTACCCATCAGATGTCTTGGCAGTCGCCAGGTGAGTCCGTGCCTAATTCCCTGGTACGATACCATCTGTCGCTCGCATGGTTTGGAGAAGGCCATCTGCCCCAAGCCGTTCTCGGGGCTTAATACTCGCTTGTACAGGACGCAAACAGCCTGCAGGCGGGCAGTCATCCGGCTCCGCTTTTGTCGAGAAATGTTGGAAGCGGAAGCATCGCTGGATTTGCTCCTTTCGTTCATCGGAAGAATCCGGCGACCAATTCTCCACGATAATTTGGGCATGGTCTGTCAAGGCAGCGAAAGTACCCAGGATGGCGCAATTATTTCCAGAAGGTATTTGAACGGGAACAGCCAAAGAGGAGACGCAGCCCGCTGGACTGAGCGTTTCGACATCTTAGTACGAATAAGCACGTCATCCCCGCATGCTTTTGGCGGGGATCCAGGTTTTCTTTGGTCAGTCTGGATTCCGGCTTGAAAACCGCCGGAATGACGTGCTGCGGAGTCCCACAGTCGCTATTGGACACTCTGATGTGCGCGCGTGTACTTAGAGACCCGCTCAGTCGGTCCCAGGAGAGATTTCGGGAAAAAAACGCGGACTGGTCCGAGTATGCTTTCGTGCTTCTTCCCGGACCAGCATAAAACAACGAGCCCGAAAGGAGTGAGAACGATGGCCGAAACCAACTATTTTTGGCAAGGTGGACGCAAGATCCAGGTGAGCAAGGACGACTCGGCGATAACAATCCATGCCGCCAGCGAGGAAGAAGCCCAAAGGGCGGCAGAGCGCGTCGGCGTTACGCTGAGTGCAGCTCAACCCGTTTCAAGGGGGCTTGTTCGCGCCACCATTGTCGGTGACCGTGATGAGTCCGTGAATCGGCTGCGCTCCGAGGACAATGTCGTCCACCACGTCTATCGCGACCAGAAGACCGGAGAAGGCGAGTACCTCATCACCGAAAGCTTCTTCATAAAGTTCAAGCCGGACACACCGGAAGACCGGATCCTTGAGTATCTTTCCGCAGAACACCTTGTCGTTGAGCGGGATCTGGGAGACAAGACATACCTGGTTCGGGTCACAAACGACACCGGGCGCAACCCAATCCGCACGGCGAACGCAGCGGCCAGCAGGGATGATGTTGAGTACGCCGAGCCGAACCTCATCAGACCCCTGACAAGATTCGCTTTCATACCGCCGGACGAGCTTTTTCCAAAGCAATGGCATCTTCACGCACCCCTGCCGGGGCCAGATCTGGTCGCCGGAGCGAGCATCTTTGCTCCTGATGCCTGGGACATCACCCGCGGACGACGTGACATCGTTATCGCGGTTGCCGACGACGGATTTGATCTCACCCACCCTGATTTTCAAGGTGAAGGCAAGGTCGTGGCACGGCTCAACGCAGCTTTGGGCGGTGGGGCGACCAGCAATGTCATCGACTGGGACGAGAACGTTGCTCCTCGCCCCGGGGACTACCACGGCACCCCGTGTCTGGGAGTAGCAGTGGCCGAGGGAAACGGTACGGGGGTTGTCGGTGTCGCTCCTGGCTCTTCCCTGGTCGCCGTGCGCTTTCCACTTCAGACGATGACCGATGCACATTTTGTCGTCATGTTTGAGAAGATTTCAACACTGGCGGATATTGTTTCCTGTTCATGGGGTGTCGGACCGGCTGACGCGCCGATGAGTACGACGCTGAAAGACGCGATGTCCAGGCTGGCACGCACGGGAGGCCGACGCGGTAAAGGGCTGGTCTTCTGTATCGCCGCCGGGAACAACAACTGCCCCGTTCAGGACCTGGAGAATACACGAACCTACCGCTACCGCGCCGGATTCGGCTTCATCCGCAGCTATAGTGGACCCATTGACCGGTGGGTTGCCGCGCATCCGGATGTCATTACGGTCAGTGCATGCAACTCGCTCAAGAAGCGATCAGCCTATTCATCCTGGGGAAAGCAGATCAGCGTCTGTGCCCCGTCCGATAATTGGGACGACCTTGGCCAGATTTCCCCGCCCGGGCTTGGCATCACCACCACCGACAACGAGGGTTTCGGCCTGAGCTCTGATTTCACACCGGGCTCCCGCTTCACCGATCAGTTCGGTGGCACCTCAAGTGCCACCCCGACCGTTGCCGGTGTCTGTGCACTCGTCCTGTCAGCGAATGGCTCGCTTACGGCCCTTGAGGTGCGGGAGATTCTCCGGCAAACTGCCGACAAGGACCTGTCCCTCGAGACCGACACACCGGTCAACGAAGCCGGCGCCTTCAACGGCGAAGGTTTCAGCCTTTGGTTCGGGTATGGAAAGGTGAATGCCGCGCGTGCGGTGCAGGAGGCCATGCGCCGCATCGCCGAGGAGCGGGTCATCGACATCCAGGAGAATTCGGGCCTGGATATCCCGGATGTCGGAGCAACCGTGTCCAGCTCGATCGTTGTTAGCGAAGAAGGGAGAATCACCGAATTCCGTGTTCAAGTGAACATCAGCCACACCTATATTGGCGACTTGCGAGTTGATCTGATCACCCCAGAGGGCACGGGCGTTGTCCTGCACAACCACACTGGGGCCTGGGCCAATGACATTGTGCGTACGTATTCCGCTCAAGACACGCCCGCCCTGCAACCTCTTCTGAACAAGTCCATCAAAGGAACTTGGCAGCTTCGGGTGAGGGATACCTTCCGGCTTGACGTCGGACGGCTCAACGGATGGCGAATCGCAGCCCGGGTGGTTGGGTAGTTCATCTTCTTCGATTGCCGGCGGATGATATCGCGCTGCTATTTAGACGCCGGTCGAGGAGGCAAGGTGTGGAGAAGAGATTGAGCCCAAAGTGGCCACCAGGAATGTTCGCGCCACTTCTGCTCGTAAAGGGAGGAGCTGAGCATGAGTAATCTGAAACGAAACATTTCAGGTTCTCCTGCTCAGCTCAATGTAGTTTAATATCTTAGAATCACACAGAACTCCTAACATCCGATAAGATAGGTTGCCTAAACTTAAGCGCTTTCATTGCTACTTCGAGCAATGATAATGCGAATGCAGGACAAGTCATCTTTACCTAATCTGAGCGGTTAGCCGTTAGCGATTAGCTTTTAGCCAAAGACTTCAGTAAGTTGTGCCTCATAGATTCTCACTCGCCGAGCTCGGATGACTGG
>JBFYYO010000165.1:0-9055 GCA_041310025.1 Syntrophobacterales bacterium | reverse complement strand
GATTCGCTCCCTCGGCCATTTACCATCATTTCAAGGGGAAGGACGAAATCCTGGATGCCGTCCTCGACCTGCTGCAGAGCAGGCTCCAGGGCAACGTCGTCCAGGCTCGCCGAGAGGCGCGGGACCCCCTCGAGCAGCTCAAGCAGCTCCTCACCGCCCACGCTTAGCTCGTCCTGGGGTTCATCGCGCTGCCCCGGATCCTCTTTTCCGAAGACATCTACGGGGGAAACGCCGCCAGAAAAGCGCGGCTCCATGGGATCATCATGGGCTACCTGCAGGAGGTGGCCGGCATCATCCGAGACGGTCAGGAGTCTGGTGCCGTGGGGGCTGAGCTCGATCCGGAGACGCTTTCGGTCATGTTTCTCGGCCTCCTCCAGCCGACCGCCATTCTGTGGCACCTGAGCGACGGGGCTTTCGACGCCGCCGGCCAGGTGGAGCGGGCCTGGCCCGTTTTTCTCGATGCGATCCGTGCTCAATGTTTGAAACGCGCGACATGAGCGAAAGACTCCCCAGGGACACAACGAGACTTCATTCCGGACCGCCCATCAGAAGAGTGCGAAAGACCTCCAGATTGGCAGGAGGAATGCCGGGACCCGTCTCCCTGCAGGGGATGACACCAACCCTGAGCCATGGAAGCTGCATTGCAGCAATGGTGAAGGAACTCGTGTCCATTGGTGCACATCCACAGAATAAGGTGTCCATTGATTGAGCATGTCATCCCCGCACGCTTTTGGCGGGGATCCAGGGATTTGAAGGCCTCTGGATTCCCGCCAGGGACACGCGGGAATGACGACTCAACCGGTCATTCAATTCTGTAGAGATGTACTTAGCCCATGGCACCCTCCAGGCATGAGCAATGAGCTTAAGTCAACAGTGCTGACGGCCCCGCCCATCCCTTTTTTCATGGCACTCTGATCCGGTCGGCAGCCTCGCGAGTTATTCGGGGTGGCGGCTCGATGCTATCCGAAGCTCGGCCCTTATCAGCCCGGGATGCCCGGACTCCTTCTCAAATATGATCAGCCGCTGGTGATACGCCTCGAGTGAGCGCCGATGCCCGATGCTGATCACTGTCGTTTGCCCCAGGGCGTCAGCGATCCATCGATACAGCGTCCCCTCCTGGTCCTCCTCCAACGCCGAGGTGGCCTCGTCGAGGAACAGCCAGTCCGGTTTGTTGAGAAGGGCTCGGGCTATGGCCACACGCTGCTGTTCGCCTGGCGAGAGCACGTGCGTCCAATGCGCTTCCTCGTCCAGGCGTTCCCCGAGCGCGGACAGGTCGACCGCCGCCAGAGCCGCGTGCGCCTCGCCGTCCCCATCCGGCGGCGGCGGGGCGGGAAACCACAGCGCCTCGCGCAGCGTCCCGATCGGCATATAGGGCCTCTGCGGCAGGAACAATGTCGAGGCACCCTCAGGCAGGCAGATGCGCCCGGTCGCGTAGGGCCACAGACCGGTGAGGACGCGAAAAAGCGTGCTTTTGCCGCAGCCTGACGGCCCCTTGAGCAGCACCGCTTCGTGTGGTTTCAGGCTCAAGGTCATGGGCGCGAGCAGTGGCGTCCCCGTGGGCAAAGCCACAGACACTTCCTCCAATTCGATCGTGTCGCGATCAGTCGTCTCAATGCGCGCGCCCACGACTTCCAAGCTAGCCTCGTGCTTGATCTCGCCGCCAAACTCGGTCAATCGATCCACCGCCGCCCGCCAGTTGGCAAACACGGTGTAGTTGTTGATGAACCAGGCCAGCGCTTCGTTCACCTGCCAGAAGGCGTTTGAGATCTGCATCAGGATACCGAACTGGATTGCGCCATCGAAGTAGCGCGGCGAGGCGACCAGCACCGGAAAGAGAGCGGCAAACTGGCCGAAGAATGTCTGAAACGACAGGTACAGAACGTTGCGCATGATGAGGCGCTTGAAGTTGTCGTAGAGTGTCCGGAAGCGGCCGAGCGCGATGCCTCGTTCCTGCTCCTCGCCACCATAGAGGGCGATGCTTTCGGCCTCCTCGCGCAGACGCACCAGGCTGAAGCGGAAGTCGGCTTCGAAGGCCTGCTGCCGGTTACTGAGGCGGATCAGCGGGCGCCCGACCAGGTGGGCGAGCGCTGACCCGCCACCCGAGTAGAGGACGGCCACCCAGAACATGTAGCCGGGGACCGTGATTTCAAACCCGCCGATCGGCACCGTGATGCTGCCTGAGAGGCGCCAGAGGATTGCGGCAAAGGAGGCCAGCGTCACCAGTGAGCTCATCAGGCCGAACACCAAAAACACGGTCAGCTCGGTGAAGATGCGGACGTCCTCGGAGATCCGCTGGTCGGGGTTGTCCGTCTTCCCGGAGAAGCGCAACCGATAGAAGATTCGGTCGGCAAGCCAGTGGGTGAGGTATCGATCCGTCAGCCAGCGCCGCCAGCGAAGCTGGAGCGTCTGGTTCAGGAAAGAACGCGGCAGCACGACCGAAAGATAGAGCACGATCAACAGGAGGATGATGGCGAAGGCACTATAGAAGCCAGGCCCGTCAAGCTTCTGAAGGGCGGTGAAGAGAGTGCCGTTGGCTTTGTTCAACAACACGTTGATGTACACTGCACCGAGGGTGAGGCCGATGTTTGCACCCAGGAGCGCCCACGCCGACCAACGCTCCTCGCTCACCCAGTAATTCTTCACCAGAGCCCAGACATCGTGCCCAAGCAGCTCCAGCTTCGTCATCCAGGCATCCTCCATCAACAAGCGCGAGATCCGGATTTATAGAGCCCCATTTTTCGACAGGCACTATTAGCGATGGATGCGCACGATTGTCAATAAAGGATCACTCCTTCAGGCCGAACTGTGTCCGATAAAGGGAAGCAAAGGCCCCTCCCGCACGCACCAGTTCCGCAAAAGTCCCCCTTTCGACAATCTCCCCTGAGCGCACGACGAGGATCATGTCGGCTTCTCTGACGGTCGAAAGTCGGTGAGCAATGATGAAAGTGGTGCGACCCACCATCAGCTGGCTCAAACCTTCCATGATGGCCGCTTCGGTTTCGGCATCGACGGAGGAGGTCGGCTCATCCAGGATGAGTATGGGAGCATTCCTCAGGATCGCGCGTGCGATGGTGACTCTCTGTCTTTCACCTTCCGACAGGGTCGCCCCCTGTTCGCCCACCAGGGTATCGTAGCCTTTTGGCAGCTTTGAGATGGTGTCGTGAATTCGCGCAAGGCGCGCAGCGGAAACGATCTCTTCTTCCGTCGCTTCGGGGCGGCCATAGGCGATGTTTTCCCTTATGCTGATGGGAAAAACAAGGGGGGGTTGGAGCACCATGGAGATCTGCCTCCTCAGCGACTTGAGCTGATATTCCCGCACATCGATCCCATCGATGAGGACCCTGCCCTCGGAGGCGTCATAGAACCGCGGGAAGAGGCTCACAAAAGTCGACTTCCCCACACCGGTTGGACCCACGATCGCCACCTTCCGGCCTGGACGAATCTGGACGGAGATGTGTTTCAGAACGGGTTGATCCGGCACATATTGGAATGAGACATCTTCCAGGGTGATCTCCCCCGCGGCCCCTGTCTCCGGAAAGACACGATCGCCGTCCTTCATATCCCTCTCGATTTCAAGAATCTCGGAGACACGCCGGAAGCCAGCCTTTGCCCCCTGGATGACGCTCCAGGTCTGGCTGAGCGTGTAGATCGGGCCATAGAGGGAAGCGAGGTACGTCGTGAAGATCACGATGTCCCCAATGCTGAGAGCGCCGGCAAGAACATGCCGGGCGCCAATCCACACGACGAACGCCGTGCCCAGGGACATCATCACGGTGATGGCTCCAGAATAAAAATTCTGCAGCGTATACAGACGTAAGCTGGCATCCAGGCTGCCAGTGCTGGCTTTCATGAACTTCCGGTGCTCGTCTTCCTCTGTGGTGAAGGCTTGAATGATCCGCATCGAAGACATGGCCCTCTGGACCACCGAGAAAACATCGCTTTCCTGCTCCCGGAAATGAGTGGCCGCTGACGTTATGTTCTTGCTGGAGAGAGAAGTCATGATCGCAAGGACGGGACATATGCTCAAGGCGATCACAGTCAATTGCCAGTCGAGCCTTATCATCACGAAAAACATCCCGCAAAGCAGGGCAACAGCGGTTACAACGGGGAAAACACCATTCATGGTGAGGGCCTGAATGGAATAGGTATCCGATGTCACCCGGTAGAGAAGGTCCCCAACCCGACTTCTGCTGTGGAATGCCAGGGAGAGGCGTTGGAGGTGCCCGTAGAGATCGCTCCGAAGGTCGTTGACCATGCGCTGTCCGATCTTGATCGTGGTGTAGTTGTTCAGCATGGTCAACCCGCCCAAAAAGAGATAGATCAATATCAGGCTTACGCAGGAAATGATGAGAATGGTCTCTTTCGGGAAGGGTTTCAGAAATTCCCAGGGGATCGGCTTCCCACTCAACACATTGTCGATGACAACTTTGAACGGCCAGGGCTTCAGGATTTCAAGCATGCTGATCACAAAGACCTGGCCCAGAGCTATGATGAAAGGGAATCGGTAGGGCCAGAGGTACTTGAGGACCTTTCTTCTCATGGCGACACATCACTTTTCAAGAAAAGCTAACCGCTAACGGCTAACCGCTCAGATTAGGCAGAACAGTCATGTCGAAAACCCTGGATTCCCGCCAAGGGAGCGCGGGGATGACGCGCCGCGATTCGGGCACCAATCTCGATGATACTCCTCCCCTTTTCGATGTTCTCACTCCACTCAGATGCGACCCAATAAGAGGAGCAAGAGGATGATCAAAATGATCAGTCCCAGGCCACCGCTGGGATAGTAGCCCCACGCCCGGCTATGCGGCCAGGCAGGGAGCGCACCGATGAGCAGAAGAACCAGCATGATCAGGAGAATCGTCCCTAACATTCTCTCTCTCCTTCCTGCCGTAAACTCGGCGTTTGTCTGCCTTCATCCGCTGCCTCCCGGCAAAGGCCGGATCACTGAAGAAGGACGGGGCAGAAGCCTGATGAGTCATCCTGCATCTATTCAGAGCAAGTTGGATGCCCAATGGATCGAGAAGTGTCATCTTCCCTGGATATGGTGAACACGAAGTTGGACCCGTCCGGCAGGGCCTCGTACCATATCTCGCCGCCGTGCTCGCAGATGATTTGCCTGCAAAGGGACAAACCAAGGCCGACACCGTCCGGCGCGGCACCTTCCGATGACTCGATTCGCTCAAACCTGTCGAAGATCTTCTCACGATCCTCTTCAGCAATCGGTCTGCCGCTGTTGTAGACGTTCAGACGATAATCCGATTCGTGTTGTTCAAAACCAAAAGAGATGATGCACCCCTTCTCTCCATACTTGATGGCGTTGGTGAAGAGGTTCCTGTAGACGGCCTTCAGCCAGGTCTTGTTGGCGCGGATGGGAATGGAGCCGGCGGGAATGCCCCCCAGACGATTGTCGATGACAATCCCGCTACTGGCGATGTCGCCCGCCAGCTCCTCCAGCACGGCATCGATGATATCCTGTCGCAGGTCCAGCACCTCGCGCTCCATTTCCATCGAGCCCGTGACCATGGCGGCTTTCCCGAGGTAATCCTCCGCGGTTCCCAGCAGGCGGGTGCAGCGGTGCAGGAGGTCCTGCACGGTGTTGGCCGGGTTCTGGTCCAGCTTCCCGTATGCGCCTCGAAGCATGAGCTTCAAGATGGAGGCAATGGCGACAAGCGGGCCCCGGATGTCATGAGAGAGGACCATCACCATGTTCAGAATGTGCTCGTTCAAACGTCGAACGGCCTGTTCCGATTCAAGGAGAGCGGCTTCCGCCCGCTTGCGCTCGGTGATGTCGTCACCGGACGAGATCGTGCCGGTGATCCGTCCCCTCTCGTCCTTCAATACCTTGTTATGCCAGGCGATGGTGCGCTCCTCGCCGCCCCGGGTCAATACGAGATTTTCGACACAGCCCGCCGGCTCGACAGTCCCCGACATGAACTGGACGAATACCCTCCTCACATGCTCGCGCACGGGTTTGGGCAAGAAATGGTCGAACCAGTTCTTCCCGAGTATCTCTGCTTCGCTGTAGCCCAGCAATCGGCACCCGGCCTGGTTGATCACACTCACCGTCTGATCGGCATCGATAGCGACCACCATGGTCCCCACGATGTCAAGATAACGTTGAGCTTCCTCCAATTCCTGCTGCAAGGATTCCTCCACGTGCCTGCGTTCGATGATGTCCCCGGCGAGGGCCGTCACACCTTGCGGGCTGGGATAGGCCCCCACGCCGAGACACAGGCGGCTTCCGTATCCGAGGTGGTTGATGACCATCTATACGGTTCTACGCCCTTGAATGACCCCAAGCAGCACGATAACGACTGCAATGACCAGCAGAACATGAATAGCATATCCCAGCGTATAGCCGCTCACCATCCCCAGCAGCCACAGAATTACCAGTATGCCAGCTAACGTCCACAACATGTGAATCTCCTTTCTGATTGCTCGTTCGCACTGCCGGCCGTTGCAGCACCCCACACCAGCCGGCATGGCTCATACAGTCTCCAGTGCATGCGTGACACGCAGCTCTCACTATTTCCCGAATACCTTCTTGACCTCACCGGTCTTCTCCTGGACCTTGCCGGCTATCTTTTCGCCTCTTCCTTCAGCTTCCAGCTCGTCATTATCCACGATTTCTCCCGCGACCTCCTTGATCTTGCCCTTTACTTTGTGGAACGTGCCTTCCGCCTGGTCTCTCGTACTGGATTTCATGGCATGCCTCCTCTGCGATTTTCATTCGACTACTGGCAACATCGTGGGCTGTCAGAGAACGCGGTACACTACCGCTTTCGGTCTTCACGGACAGCCTCCCGGTTGTGTTGAATAAGGGCAAATTCCATGCCTGGTGGATCGAGATGTGTCGCGTCTTGAATTTAGCTAATGCGTATAAAGAGTTATGCCAGGCGAAGCCCTATCGGAGGTCGTGGATTTGAGGAGACGATGTGTTGCATGAGACACAGGAGGCATGCAACGCTTCCGTTGCATGCAACACGTCCATTCCTGTCGGCCATGGACCAACATGCACCCCATTTGTCTTTAACCAATTATTATTCTTAACCAATCTTAAACGGATGAAGTCACTGATCGTCACGGCACAGATCTTGTTTATCAGAGCCTGTCAATGGGCTTTTTAAATGGGCTTTTTAAATGCGAGATCATTGGATCATGATGGAGATTCTTAGGAGATTCCAAGAGGAGAAGGTTATGGAGAATCGAGGAATTGAAGAATTGAACATGGACAGTCTGGAAGATCACCTGCCATTGGACAGGATAAGGATCCAGATGCAAACAATGCCAGGCTTTCTGGCGATGCAAAAATTGCTTGTGATCTATAATTTGATTGTTCACCCAAGACCTTTATCACAAATCGCTATGCATACTGGCCTATCTGAATCAACAGTTTATAGGATAGCTTCTGATTACAATAGGCTTGGACCTGAGGCTCTAAATATTAATAGAGACAAATCTATTTATGTGGTTTCCTGATGAGCTTCCATTTCAGATAGTTCAAGCAATGACAGGTTCCAATCAACCAGAAAGGAGAATCTCATGCAAAATACTTTAACACGAGAAGATATCCAACAGATACTGGCTGAGGCCGATGAGCTCCTCCAGAAAATTGATCCAGAGATCATCGAATACATGGAAGAAACACGAAGACTCGAGCTTGAACAACAGGCTCAAATCCTGAAAGAGCTCAAGTCCGAGGTCGACGATCAGATCGGTAAGGAAGGACCATCAACGAGCGGCCCATTGAGCGAGGGAGTGCATCAGGCGATGGATGACATTGTGAAGGCCACGAAGGCGCTGGCAAGCTATCTTTCCTGATTTTTGTGGATCAGCGCCGGAGCTCTTGCGCACCGTGCCTCATCTCAGCCAAGGGGCGGTTTGTGGCCAAAACCCGCGGCGACGTGCCCTTCGTGGTTACCGAATGCGGCATCGCCGAGCTCCAGGGCAGGAGCATCTACCAGCGCGTCATGGAGCTCGCTTAGATCGCCCACCCCAAATTCCGTGAAGAGCTCATCGATTCTTCCAGGAAGCTCCATTACATCTCTTACGATCAATTGCCGCCCCAAGGAGTTTTCATGCTCAAGGAACACAGAGAGCCTCCGGCTATATTGTTCTGGAATCTTGATTTCTGGATAATAGTGATTTCTTACTATGTTGCCTGCAACATTACTTTTGGTGATATACAATTATCCTTTGTGTTTCTATCGGAGCATTATCTACTATCCTTCTTGGTGAATATTATCTCCTGGCTCTATTTTTCTCATTATTTTCAGCTTCATACCTCCCAGAGACTCTGTATCAGGGAGGAATTATTGGACGTGCTGAAGACGTTGGGAATACCCGTTGTGCTGGCTGCAACTCCGTCACTGTTGAGTAGATCATTTGTCGATGCCGCTGATTTCTTTATCAGGCTATTTGCTCTCCAGGTGCTGAGTTTGGTGCTTCTGAGGTCTCTGCCTCGCGCTCTCCTCAAGTACAGGCACAGTCGCGGCTTTAACACCAGGCAGGTGCTGATCGTTGGCCGCAACGACCGTGCGGCTCGATTGGCGGAGAGAATCGAGCAGTCTCCCGAGCTCGGCTTTCGACTCGTGGGGTTCATTGATGCACCGAATGGCGAATGCCGCCGCAGCTATGACTATGCCTTCAACGTCCTGGGTGACCTTGAAGATTTCGAGAGGGTTTTGAGGGAAAATATCGTGGATGAAGTCTTCCTCACACTCCCCGTCAAGTCATTCTATTCTGAAATCGACCAGCTCATAGAAATCTGCGAAACAGTGGGCATAGAGGCGAAGATACCCATCGATCTCTTCAGATTGAGATCCTCCAAATCAACCATAAGCCACGATCTTGATCTCGCAGTCATTGATGTGTAAACCGGACGGGTGCAGATCTTTTGGAACAACGATCAGAAGCGAACCCGGAGGGTTCAAAGCAAGGGTACACCCCGGAGGGGTCAAAGCCATTAGCCGGTGGTTGAGTCCGCGATAGCGGGCGATACCACCGGGATAGGAACGGGATAACGATTGCACCCCGGAGGGGTCCCAGCAAGGGT
>JBFYYO010000164.1:0-9113 GCA_041310025.1 Syntrophobacterales bacterium | reverse complement strand
CATCATGAAACATGCTGGCACAACCACCCAGCAGCATCGCCAGAAATGCAGCCCCAAGGAGCAATCCAAGGTTCTTCTTCATTCGATCCCTCCGTATGCACTGAGTGGCAAGAAGCTCATCCTGGCCGTCGGCGCTCCCCTCCACCCCTCGACCCGGCTTCAAACGATGTGAGAGTCCCCCAACGCCAGACCTCTAACGACGCACGGGGATGAGTGTTTCAGCACCGGCGCCATCGGCCCAGCTTCCCTTCAGGATCCCGTCCTGGTTGATCTCATAATTCACCACTCCTGATACTCCGGAAGCCGTTTTCCAGTTCACAGCGAGTACTTCTCCGCTCAAGCTGCCGCTGCCGGAGAACTTCTCGTTGGAGATGGTCCAGGTGACCACGTACGTGTCCCCTTGGCGCCGAAGCGATGCTTTGCCCTTGTACGTGCTTCCGCTGGGGTTCACTCCCTCCACGAGATAGTCTCCCTCCAGGGGGCGTTGACTCGGCTGAGCCGGCTCCGCCGGCTTACCGGCACTGGCGGCCACCTGGGGCTGCGGGGTTGTCGAATCGTCGGGTGCACCGCCAGGGTTCGCGTCGGACATGCCCTGCCGCGATTTGTCCATATTGCGAAGGTACCCTCGAGCCACCTCGTTACTTGTATTGACATCCAGGGCCGCCTCAAACAGCTTCCGGGCCTGGGCGGCATTTCCTTTCTTGAGATGAGAGAGGCCGAGGTTGGTGAGAACCTCGTCGCGGTATGGCGGTGACAGCGCCAGGGAGGATTCATAGTATTGGATGGCCTTGTCGTAGTCTTTCGAGACGAGGTAGATATAGCCCATATTGAAGTGGACGTCGGGAACCCGGGAGTTGAGAAGAAGGGCCTTCTGATATTGATCGATGGCCGCCGGGTAATCCTTTTGGAAGGTCAGCAGCCGTCCCAGCTGAAAAACCGCGTCAAAATCATTGGGATCGAGGGCAATGGCTTCGTCCAGCAGTCTTCTGGCTTCAGCCGGCTCCTTTTCGAGGAGCTCCCTGGCCTGCGCCGCCAACTGCCCCGCAACCTTCTCTTTCGCCACAGGGGATGTCGGAACAGCTCCCCGGGTACCACTTGCTGCGGTTTTTTCATCGAGTTTGACGGATGCCGCCAGATATCCCTTGGCAACCTGATTGGCAGGATTGATCTCCAGAGCCTGCCGGAAGAGGTCCTTCGCCTGCTCGGGGCGATCTTTCTTCAGATAGGCGATCCCCAGATTGGCCAGCACCTCATCCTGAAACGGCGGCTTCAGAGCCCAGCATGCTTCGAGATTCTTTATGGCGGCATCATAGTTGCCCTGCGTGAGATAGATGTGCCCAAGGTTGAAATAGACCTCCGGGTTCTGCTTGTTGAGCTGCAGCGTATTCTCGTATTGCCGGATGGCCGCAGCGTAATCCATCCGATAGGCCAGCAGTCGAGCCAGCTGAAAGGAAGCTTCGAAATGATCCGGCTTGAGAGCCACCGCCTGCTCCAGAAGCTTCTGGGCTGCAGCAGGATCGGACGGCCAGACGAGCTTCGCCTCCGAGACGAGCTGTTCGACGGAAGGCTGGGGCGACAGCGCCCCAGCCTTTGCGGCCGTCTCTTCTGAAGGCGCACCCTCGGGACGCGCCGCCGCCGGCTGGGGTGAGCCGGGAGCAGCCTGCGGCTTTGTCTGCGCGTCCTGGACCGGCTTCGTGGGCTCGCCGGGAGCATTGACCGCATCCTTGATCTCCCGAAAAGCATTGAACGCGACATACCAGAACCCCGCCACGATGATCAAGACGGCCATGATTCCCACGAGGCGGTAGCCATGGCCGGTGTGCGCCCCCTCGAATTCCGGGACTGCCCGTCGCAGGAGCGGTGGGTAAGCGTCTTGGGGTTGAGGGAGTTGCGCTCGACCGGCCTCCTCAGGGCCGGAGGAATCCTCTCCCTGATCTGTCGCGCCCGCGCTTCCCTGAGCGCCTGCTACACGCTGCGCCTGCGATTTCCTGGCATCTGACTCCGGATCACGAGGAAACTCGATCACACGCACTCTTGGAGCCGAAACCTCGCCGCCGACGGTCGCTTCAGCGCCTTCCGCATGTGCCGAGGGCTCGGTATGGATCGTCATGTCCATCTCACCGGCCCTGGCGAATACGGCCCTTTCCGCCTCCAGGTCCTTCGCCGCGGCGGCTGCCTCCACTTCACTCGGCAGCATCCTCTTCTCCCTGATCGCCTTCAGGTCCTGAAGCATCTCCGTGGGATTCTGATACCTTTCCGAGGGATTCTTGGCCAGGGCCCGCTTCAGAATCCGGCCCAGGGGATGCGGCACATGAACGTTGATGACGTCCGGCGGAATGGGCTCCACCTGGACGATCTTGTAGGCCAGTGTCGCCGTGTTGGTGGCCTCAAAAGGTCGCTCGCCCGTGACGATCTGGTACAGGACCGCACCCACCGAGAAGATGTCCGACCGGATGTCCACCTTTTGCCCCGATATCTGTTCAGGGGACATGTAATACGGTGTGCCGAGGACAGTGCCCGTGGTGGTCATGGAAAAGGACGGCAGCTTGGCGATCCCGAAATCCATCACCTTCAAGCGGCCGTCTTCCGTGATCATGATGTTGGACGGCTTGATGTCCCGGTGCACGATCTGCTCCTTGTTGGCAGCTTCCAGGGCAAGCAGGATCTGCTCGAGAATGCTCATGGCCTGATCGACCTCAATCACCTTCTTCTTGGAGAGCAGCTGATTGAGGGTCTTTCCCCGCAGATACTCCATACAGATGTATTCGAAATCATCCGTTTCGCCATAGGAGTAAATGGTGAGGATATTGGGATGGCTGAGGCGTCCGGCTGCCTTGGCTTCCTGGATCAGCCTCTTGCGCGCCTCTTCGCGCATCGTTGCCTCTTCGTCGGTCAGATCCTCGACGACCTGCTTGGAGATGAGCTTCAGGGCCACTGTCCTGACCAGGACGGTGTCGAAGGCCTTGAAAACCATGCCCATGGCGCCCTTGGCGATGAAATCGTCAAGCCTGAACTGATCGACCTGTTTTCCAATGAGATTGCTTGGGTGAAGCATAGGAGTCCCCGTCCCTGTAAACGGTTATAATCCATCCTGAGGCCCGACAGAGTGTTGCTCAGTGTGTGTCAAAACTTCGCCATTTCCGCGAAAGCGCGAGTCCAGGAAAGGTGAGGATTCTCGCCCCCCGCCTCAGGACCAAACAGATCGAACATCGATGGAAGAAGTCGAGTCCCGCTGCTTGACATGATGCTGCGGGACAACTTCCCGGCCGGTTCGCGTGGGGAAGCGGCCCACGTTGACCGTCCGAGGGGCACCTGATTCGGAAAACATTAATATTATCAAATGGCGCGCTGACGATGTCAAGATGCATCCGGCTCATTGTTCGCGAGCCCAGCGGTTCCGAGCACTTCATTCAGCAAAAATCAAAAACCGCACGAGTCGGGGGTCGGGTGCTGTCCCAAGTCTGCTCAGGAACGGAGCCATTTGGTGAGCATATTGATCTTCGATCGGCTTCAGGTAAACCCCCGCCAATTCCATCTCAGCCTCATCTTTGAGAACCCTCGACACCCAGCCATGAATGGCTCCCAGCATGGCATCGGGTTCAAGCCGAGCCCACAGGGCCTCCCATTCACTCACGGGAATCGGCATAAGACGCCATTCCCCTCCTCGCAGAAACCTGGAAGCCGCCGTCCAGATCATGGCACCCAGGGTGACATCCTCCATGCGTGAAACCACACCATCGGGGAGCAGACGCCAGTTCGGTGTCACCCCGGGCTCCCACAGGGCATCGAACAGCTTCCCCATTGCGAGCAAAACCTCGATTCCGTGCTCGGCCTCCGCGATGTCCTGTAGAGTCCTGAAAAACCCTTCCGGACCACCCGTCTCTTTCCCGGCGCCCTTTCGCCTCAGTTGAGGGGTCCTCTGCAGGATCAGCTCAGCCCATTCGAGCCACTCCGAATCAAGGCACTGGATGCCATGGGGCCATCGAGCCAGCCAGCCCTCCGCGACCAGGCTCTGAAGGCCGCCACGCAGCTTCGCCACCGTTGCGTGCCCCAGGCGAAACAGGTCCTCGAGGTAAACATCCTTCAGCACGGACATGGCTTCGGACAAACTTCCACCACCGCGCTGCATCAGCCCGAGATTGACGTAGGCCCCGGCCTTGTCTGCCGCACGCTGCAAAGCCCGGGGCTGATCCGGGGGCAGCTCATCGGCAACCAGCACCTTGTTGGCCAGGCTCGCCAGTTCAAACCCAAGCATGTCCGCCAGCCGGTTGTCGCGTATCTCCGCCAGGCAGCGGCGAAGGAGGTCTCCCTCGGGTGCCAGGGCCAGTGCGAAAGCCGGAACGGAACCTTCAAACGGCGGCTCCTCCGAGGCTCGCCTCCGCCTGAGCTCCTGGGGCCGCGGAGCCCGGTAAATCGTCAGCGAATCGTAGAAATCCGGCACCCCCCGATCCTCCAGCCGGCCGCGGTGGAAGCGATAGGCCGCCTCCTCGCATTCGGAATCCGGCAGCCACAAGATATGGTTCATCAGCTCAAGGTAGAAACCCTGGTGCGTCTCAAAGATCAGCCCAAGCAAGTGCTGAACCAGATCCTCATACTGGGGATAGCGGCAATCCCAGAAAAACTGGTCGTCGATGCTGCGGACCGGCAGGCTTTCCCTCGCCTCCAACAGGTCCACGTCTTCGGGCAAAACGACCAGTCGGATCCAGCGTTTGAAAAGGAGGGTGAGGAGCTCGAAATCGACCTGGAAAAGCCACGAGAGGACTTTTCCCTCCCCCGCACGCCCCAGCAGCTCGAGCCACTCAAGGGCGCTCGCGGGAAGAACCGTGTCCTTCCTCCACCATTCGATGTCGAACACATGGCTGAGCTGCTCCAAGGTCCCCATGGCCAGAAGAGGAAGGGCGTCGTGGGGACCGAGCTCCTTGAGCGTTACGAAAAAATCCTGGTCCGCCAGGCCGGCCACAACCGATTCCGCATCCGCTCTGCCGAGAATGATCTCCATCCGCTTGCGGGCCGGGATCTCCATCAGTCGCTGCCCCAGCTTCGCCGCAGGAAGCTCCTCCAACCGTTCATTTTCAGGGGTTCGAATGCTCGCCGCCATTTCACCTTCTCCAGCCGGGTTCCATCTCTTGTTCCGACAAAGTCTGATGCAATGAATCCTGATACGATAAAGAGATGACTTCGCAGGGTGGGCAAAAGCGGCAGCGCTGCCCAACGAAAAATGCGGCTTCCCGGCCACGGCGGGCAAGATATCGCCCTTGCCCACCCTACCCTGAAAGTGCGTCTGGCCTCATCTCTCCTTGTCGCACTAACATCTCGAATCATGTAGGAAATAGCAGTCAAGCCATGATTGGGCAACCGTCTTATCTTCGTCAAGGCAGAGAAGTGGCATTTTCGTGAAATGTTCGGTGCTCTATTGTGTTGTGCTGTGTTGTGTTGTACCAAAGCAATGGGATCCTGAATCCATGAGCACCTGGAATCGAGCACATCCCTCATGCCCCTTTGGACACCCTCAACGATGATGAGACCAGATCGCCAGGGCCGGCCTACAACCAGGGACTTGAAACCAGAGAATCGAGACCGCTCTTGCATTGACCACGAAGACTCCGATCGAAGACGGGTGAGAGAAGATCCAGAATGAAAGTCTACCTGGTCAAACGGCTCCTCCAGATCATCCCCACGCTCCTCGGCATCACCCTCGTCACTTTCATGATCATCCAGCTGGCACCCGGCAATCCGGCCTTTTTGAAGCTCCGCATGGCGGGGGAGGGCCAGGTGGGCGAGACGGCGATCTCCAAACAGATCATCGAGCAGACCAGGCAGTTGTACGGGTTGGACAAGCCGCTTCCCATCCAATATCTGTTGTGGGTGAAACGAGTGCTCACCTTCGACTTCGGCACCTCCTACAAGGATCACCGAAAGGTCATCGAAAAGATCGCCGAGCGTCTCCCGGTGACCCTTCAGCTGAACATCATCTCCATGCTTCTGGTGTACCTGATCGCCATCCCGTGCGGCGTTTTCTCAGCCACGCACAGCGGCTCCGCTTCCGACCGCCTGCTCACGCTGTTCTTCTTCCTGCTCTACTCATTGCCCGGCTTCTGGGTGGCCGTTCTTCTGATCATGTTCCTGGGAGGCGGCGAGCTCTGGGACGTATTCCCCATCTACGGGGTATCCTCCGTCGGCTCGGAATCCTGGCCCTTCCCGGCTCGACTTCTGGATCGGCTGTGGCACCTGGTCCTTCCCGTCTTCTGCCTCACCTACGGAAGCCTGGCTTACCTGTCCCGTCTCACGCGGGCGAGCCTGCTTGAAGTCATTCGAGAAGACTACGTGCGGACGGCCAGAGCCAAGGGATTGAGCGAGCGGATCGTCATCTTCAAGCATGCGTTCCGCAATGCCCTGCTCCCCATCGTGACGCTTCTGGCCTTTCTTCTCCCGGCCATGTTCGGGGGGAGCGTCATCATCGAGTCCATTTTTTCCATCCCCGGCATGGGTCAGCTGGCCTTCGAGGCCGTCCTGAGCCGGGATTACCCGGTCATCATGGCCATCACCACCATCTCCGCCCTGCTCACCCTGGCCGGTCTGCTGCTGGGGGACATCCTTTACGCCGCCCTGGACCCGCGCATCAAACTGGAGTAGGCTCCGGGGACCGTCGGCGTGGAGCGGAAACATCACATCAACTGGCTGCCCATGGACTTTGACCAGCGACATCAGGACACGAAATCCTACTGGCGAACCGTCTGGCGCCACTTCCTGAGGAAGCGGATGGCTGTTGCAGGCCTCTGGTTCACCTTGTTCCTCTTCGGAGTGGCGATCCTGGCTCCGCTGCTGGCCAACGACCGGCCGCTCCTGGCTCGTCACCGGGGGCAATGGATGTGGCCTGTCTTTTCCAATGTGGAAACGCTCGATTCCCAGTCTTGGAAGGATCTGAGAAAAGGACTGCGGTTCGTGCTCCAGACGGACATCGGCGCCCCCGGGGACTTTGCGATCTGGCCTCCCGTTCCCTATTCACCCACGGAGCACCATCTCCTGGAGTGTTGGGCGTCGCCCAACGCCACCCACTGGTTCGGGACCGACGACAGCGGGCGCGATGTCCTGAGCCGCATGATTCATGGAGCACGCATCTCGCTTTCCGTCGGCTTCGTGGCGGTTGGCATCGCACTGGCGATCGGGATTTCCCTGGGTGCACTGGCCGGGTATTTCGGCGGGTGGATCGATCACGTGATCAGTCGCGCCATTGAAATCCTCCTGACCATTCCCACCTTCTTCCTGATCATCGCCATCATTGCCTTCCTGCCCCCCAGCATCTACAACATCATGGTGGTCATCGGGCTCACGGGCTGGACCGGCGTGGCGCGCTTCGTGAGAGCCGAATTCCAGAAGCTCAGGCAACTGGACTTCATCAAGGCGTCCCGCGCCCTCGGCGCCTCCGACACACGAATCATCCTGGTCCACATGCTGCCCAATGCCATGGCCCCGGTCCTGGTCTCGGCCGTCTTCGGCATTGCCGGGGCCATACTCACGGAGTCCAGCCTGAGCTTTCTCGGATTCGGCGTGCCGCCCCCCACCCCGAGCTGGGGGGACATCCTGTCCCAGAGCCGTGACTACATCGAGTTCGCCTGGTGGCTGACCGTTTTCCCCGGAGTAGCCATCTTCATGAGCATCACCGCCTACAACCTGGTGGGCGAAGGTCTGCGCGACGCCATGGACCCGAAGCTTTTCAGGTGATCGAGCCAGGATAAGAAACGCATGTCTTCTCCGCTGCTTCACCCGATTCCCGGCGATGAGCCCAGCGTTTTCTCCGTCTCGGAGCTCAATGCCCGTATCCGCTCCCTTCTTGAAGGGGGCCTGCCCTTCGTATGGGTCAAGGGAGAGATCTCCAATTTCCGCATCCCCGCTTCCGGTCACCACTACTTCACCCTCAAGGACGAGCGGAGCCAGATCCGCGCGGTCTTCTTCCGAGCCCAGAACCGGAGGCTTCGGTTCGTCCCGGAGGACGGGCTCCAGGTCATCTGCCAGGGCCGCATCAGCGTTTACGAGCCCCGGGGGGAGTACCAGCTCATCGTGGAGGTGATGGAGCCCGAAGGATTGGGGGCGCTGCAGCTGGCCTTCGAGCAGCTCAAGAAGAAGCTGGAGATGGAAGGGCTTTTCGATCCGGCTCGAAAGCGGGCCCTCCCCTCCTGTCCACGAAGAATCGCCATCGTGACCTCCCCGACCGGAGCGGCCATCCGCGACATGCTCAAAATGCTCCAGCGCAGCCCCTTTCCCGTGGAAGTGACGCTTCTGCCCGTCCGCGTTCAAGGGCAGGAAGCAGCCGGCGAGATCGCCTCGGCCCTCTCCAATGTCCAGGCCCTGC
Organism: Syntrophobacterales bacterium; assembly: GCA_041310025.1. GTDB lineage: Bacteria > Desulfobacterota > Syntrophobacteria > Syntrophobacterales > Syntrophobacteraceae > JALOOX01. Next base: position 763 of record JBFYYO010000164.1, on the reverse strand, counting down.
GCGAGCGGTTCAACTGGGACCTGGTCATCGTGGGGCGCGGGGGAGGCAGCATCGAGGATTTGTGGCCATTCAACGAAGAGATGGTGGCCCGTGGTCTGGCGGCCTGCGAGGTGCCGACCATCTCGGCCGTCGGCCACGAGATCGATTTCACCATCAGCGACCTGGTGGCCGACCTCAGGGCCCCGACCCCGACGGCTGCGGCCGAATGGATCGTGGCGCGCCTGGAGACCGTCGAAAGAGAGCTGGAGCGCTGCCGCGAACAGATGGCGGATCGATTCGGGAAGCTGCTGGAAAGGCTCGGTCATCGGCTGGGTCTGCTGGAGAAGGGGCTGGTGGATCCGAGGCGGCGGCTGGTGGATTTGCGGCTCACCCTGGATGATCGACTGGAACGGCTCCAGCTGGCCTGGCGGAGAGACCTGGAGCGGCGCCGCACGCTGCACGGTCACCTCGTCGAGCGCCTCCTGCTGCGCCATCCGTCGCGGCAGATCGAACATTCTCGCGGACTGGTGACGCAGCTCGACAAGGAAATCACCCACCGCTTCCTCAACCGGCTGTCGCTGCTCCGCCATCAACTGGACCAGGCACTGGGAAAGCTCGAGATACTGAACCCCCTGGCGGTTTTGACCAGGGGATACTCCATCACTTACGGACTGAAGGATGGCCGGATCGTCCGCAGGAGCTCCGAGGTGAAAGTGGACGACGCCGTCCGCGTCCGCCTGGGCGAAGGCTTCATCGAGTGCACGGTGACGTCCGTCGAGTCGAG
>JBFYYO010000163.1:0-12582 GCA_041310025.1 Syntrophobacterales bacterium | reverse complement strand
GAGGGCGAATTCCACGAAAGCATGAATCTCGCCTCGCTTTGGAAGCTTCCGGTTCTGTTCGTCTGCGAAAACAACCTGTACGCCATGGGAACGGCTCTGAGATATTCGGAATCGGTCACGGAGCTGACCCGCAAGGCAGCCGGCTATGACGTGACGGCGGAGGCCGTGGACGGGATGGATGTGCTGGCGGTGGAGGCAGCCGCGAAAAATGCGGCAGCGGCCGTCCGGGCGGGTGAAGGGCCCTGTTTTCTGGAATGCCGCACCTACCGGTTTCGAGCCCACTCCATGTTCGACCCGGAGCTGTACCGGGCCAAGGCGGAGGTGGAGGAGTGGAAGAAACGCTGCCCCATCGAAACGTTTGCGCAGAAGCTGAAGAACGAGGGGCTCCTGGCTGAGGGCGACAGGGAGGCTATCGAGCGGGAGGCTGCCCGGGAAATCAGCGAAGCCGTCGCCTTCGCCGAGGCCTGCACCTGGGAGCCGCTGGAGGATTTGACCCGCTTCGTCATGTCGGAACGGAGGACAGCATGAGCGACCGTGCAGGATCGATGCAGAAGCTGACTTACCGGGATGCCGTCCGGGACGCTCTACGGGACGCCTTGCGAAAGGACGACAGGGTCTTTCTCATGGGCGAGGATGTGGGCCGCTATGGCGGCTGCTTCGCCGTGAGCAAGGGACTGCTCGACGAATTCGGTCCGGAGCGGGTTCGCGACACTCCCCTTTCGGAATCCGGATTCGTGGGGGCGGGGATCGGGGCGGCCCTCGGCGGCATGCGCCCCGTCGTCGAGGTCATGACGGTCAACTTCAGCCTGCTCGCCCTGGACCAGATCGTGAACAACGCGGCGACCTATCTTCACATGTCCGGCGGGCTCTTCAACGTGCCCATCGTCATCCGCATGGCGACGGGTGGGGGCCGGCAGCTGGCCGCCCAGCATTCCCGGAGCCTGGAGGGATGGTACGCGCACATCCCCGGAATCCGGGTGCTGAGCCCGGCCACCGTGGAGGATGCTCGCGGGATGCTCTGGACGGCGCTTGAAGACCCCGACCCGGTGCTCATTTTCGAGAACGCCGGGCTGTACAACATGGAGGGGCTGATTCCTGAAGATGCCGGACCCGTCGACATCGATTACGCCCGTGTCCGACGATCCGGGAGGGATGTCACCGTCATCAGCTACTCGGCCAGTCTCATCAAGTCACTGGAAGCCGCGGAGATCCTCTCGAAGGAGGGAATCGAAGCAGAGGTTATCGACCTGCGCACCCTTCGCCCCCTGGACGAGAAGACCTTCCTCCAGTCGGTGGCCCGGACGCACCGGGCGCTCATCGTGGATGAAGGATGGCGAAGCGGCAGCATCTCCGCCGAGATCAGCGCCCGCATCATGGAGGGCGCCTTCTACGAGCTGGATGGACCTGTCGAGCGGCTCTGCAGTGCCGAGGTGCCCATGCCTTATGCCAAGCACCTCGAGGACGCTGCTCTGCCGCAGGTGGACAAGATTGTAGACATGGTGAGAAAGATGGTGGGGACCAATGGCTGAATTTCGCATGCCCAGTCTGGGCTCGGACATGGTGGAGGGCACGCTCCTCGAATGGCGGGTGAAGCCCGGGGACCGTGTCCGGCGCAGGGACGTCATCGCGGTGGTGGACACGGACAAGGCCGCCATCGAAATCGAGGTGTTCGAGGACGGCATCGTCGAGGTGCTGCTGGTCCAGCCGGGGCAGAAGATCCCCGTCGGAACGGTGATGGCCGTCATTCGAACGGAGGGTGCAGGAATCCCGGAGGCAGGGACTGCGGGAGCTGTACTCCCCGAGCGTCCACCTGTCGAAGCCGTCCCTGAGCGACTGATGGCCGGGGAGCAGGTTCCCCCGCCGGCTGCGCCTGCCCCCCTCCAACCCTCTGCTTCGGCTGCCGCGGAGCGCATCAAGGCTTCACCTTATGCCCGCAGGCTGGCAACCGAGCATTCCGTCGACCTGAGGATTCTGGAGGGAACCGGTCCACAGGGCAGCATCTGTGCTGCAGACGTGCAGCGTGCACTGGAGACCGCAGCCCAGCTTCCCCCGGAAGAAGCCCCCGGTGTGTCTTTGGCGGGACTGCCTCCGGGAGTGGCGGAGGAACGTAGGGCACCCGCCCCGCCCGTTGCGGAGAAGCCGGCCGCCGCAGACACCCAGGCTGCCATGCGCCGCGCCATTGCCGCCGCAGTGACGCGCTCCAACCGGGAGATCCCCCATTACTATCTCCAGACGCGGATCGACATGAGCCGCACGCTGCGCTGGCTGGAAGCCGAGAACCTCAAGCGCTCCATCAAGGAGCGGCTGCTTCCGGTGGTCCCGCTCATCAAGGCCGTCGCCTCAGCCCTTCAGGATGTGCCCGAGCTGAACGGCTACTGGATCGACGATCGCCACCAGCCCCAGGAAGCCGTCAACATCGGCTTTGCCATATCGCTCAGGCAGGGCGGGCTGATTGCACCGGCCATTCTCGGGGCAGATCTGATGAGCATGGACGATCTCATGGAAGCGCTGCGCGACCTCATCACGCGAGCGCGAACCGGGCGTTTGCGCAGCTCCGAGATGACGGATGCCACCATCACCGTAACGAACCTGGGGGACCTCGGGGTCGAAACGGTCTACGGCGTCATCTACCCGCCACAGGTGGCCCTCGTCGGCTTCGGGAAGACCACGGAGCAACCCTGGGCCGAGAACGGCATGCTCGGGGTGCGACCCGTTCTGACGGCCACCCTGGCAGCCGATCACCGGGCCACCGACGGCCGCCGGGGAGCCCAGTTTCTCGATGCCCTCAACCGCCACCTTCAGGAGCCTTCCAAGCTATGAGCCCAGATCAGATCCGCCAGATCATCTTCAGACTCCTCAAGCGCATCGCCCCCGAGTCGGAGCCGAGCGAACTGGCGCCGGATGAAAACATCCGAAGGGCGCTCGACATCGATTCGTTCGATGCGCTGAACTTCTTCATCCAGCTCCATGATGAGCTCGGAGTGACCATTCCCGAATCGGACTACGGGCAGCTCAACACCCTTGAGGAAATCGTTCACTACCTTTCCGCCCGCCCGGTATGATCGAGCTCCGGAGCTTGGGGAATCGGAATCCTGCAACGCTGCCAAGCGCAGGTATCACTCACCTTTCGTGAGGAGGAGTCAGACATGCATCCAGATTATCCGAGATTCTACGAGAAGCTGCAGAAGCTCTCCGCAAAGCTCGCCCGGGAGGTGCGCGGGCCCATGTCCGGGTTTACGCAGCTGAGGGTTGCGGCCACGGCGGAGGGCGCTCTCAACCAGAAGGTCAAGCAGCTCATCGCCCTGGCCATCGGCGTGACCGTCCGGTGCGACGGCTGCCATCCTCATGGGAGGGGGTCCGGCCATGGTTTACGGATGCGAGGCACTGGAGGCTCTGGATCAGTTCGAAGCCAGCGGCCTGACCCCAGCCGGTGCGGATTGAATCGGACGTACTTCATCATTGGATTACCTCGTCTGCCATTAGCGGTTCATTCCACTCCGTCAAACTGGAGATTCCACCATGCTCCTGGACCAGTTCTCACTGCTTCGAGAAATTGAGCCGCCGCATACACTGAAGCCCGAGGAGCTCTTTGCAGCCATCGAGCATCTCTGCAGGGCCGCCACGCTTCTCGAGGAATGCCGAAAGAACATGCAAGAGGGGATGTTTGATGAGTCCTTGCCCCAAAAGCTTGAAGAGGCCTGGAATGAGGTCAACCAGTGCAGAGTCTACACGGAGAAGATCGGGTTTATCGAGGAGCTCCTGATCCCGGCCATGGGCGAGATCAACGATGCCAAATGCATGTTTGAATCTCTGACGGCCTGGAAGATTGGCATGACGCCCGCAGGATTCAACAGCATCACGGGATGTCTGTCCAATGCGATTTCAGGAATACAGCCCTGTCTCGAGGAATTGTCCAACTGGGTGCCGGGAGCCGAGGATCAGGAGGCTGGATACGGCAATCCGCAAATCCCTTGATCAGTGCTGAGCATCCTCCACATACTGATTGAAAATGGCTCATTGCTTTGCTCACGCGAAGCAGGAAAGAAACCATCGATCCATAATCTCAAGCTTTCTCTGCGCTCTCCGCGTCTCTGCGTGAGTCGAAAGAGCGCATCCGAGCCTGATCGATTATGGTTCTTCGGAGCAGCGATGATGGAAAGAAAGCTCTTGATCACCGTCGGCGACGATCCCGATTTCCTGTATGGCGTGCGCTTCGTCAGCACATTTTTCAGAAATAAGAGGGACATGAAACTGACCCTGCTGCATGTGGCCCCCCAGTTCGAATCCTTGGATGCCAAGGAAGCCTTGAGGGTGCACGAAATGGATCGGGCTCTGTCTGAAATCTACGCCAGGAAGGGACAGGAAGCGATCGAGAGGAGCAAAGAAATCCTCAGGAATGAGGATTTTGCGGCCCACCAGATCAGCAGCCGGTTGATACCCAGGCACTACGGAATGATCGGGGACCTGGTCGAGGAAGCGAAGCAGGGAGACTACGATGCGGTCGTTCTGGGTCGTCGCGGCTATTCCATCTTGGAGAAGGTCTTTCACCCATGGCTCTCTGAAGCGACCATGGACCTGGATCTCGACTTTCCGCTCTGGATGTGCAGACGCCCCGAGCGCGGGCTCAGGAATGCTCTGCTCTGCATCGATGGATCCGAGCCCGCGCTGAAGATGGCTGACCACGTGGGTCGCATGGTGGGAAGCGAAGATCGGCACGGAATAACCGTCCTCCACGTGGATGACGGGAGCCGCCAGGGCGTGGAGGTGTTGCTCGATTCCGCCAGGGAGAGGCTCGTGGGTGGAGGCATCCAGGAAAAGCTGATCAACACGCTTGTCATTCAGGGTCGTGACGCGGCCAGGGCCATTCGGGAAGAGGCGAGCAAGGGCGCATACGCAGTGGTCGCCATCGGACGGCGCGGTATGGGGTATGCGGAAGGATCCGAGAAACCTTTCATGGGATCTCAAAGTCTCGAACTGCTGAAGACTCTGGAGAAATCCACACTTTGGGTCGGTCGCTGACAGCGCGATCCTTCAGGTCATGAAGTCTGGCCACTGAGAGAGTGCACCAAAAGCGCACGGGCTTCGCTCATCGTCATTCCCGCAAAGGCGGAAATCCCGGCCAGATGAGCGTTCTGAGCTCCCGCCTTCGCAGGGGTGACGGCATGAGCCGATTTCTGAGGTAGTCAATACAGTGTTAGGATATCCCGGGCTCCGGACCGAGCTGCCCCCCCAGCAAACCGCTTTGCTATACCCATCAAGGCCAAAATCCAAACCTTCCTGAACTTCGGGGGCGGGAAATGGACCCGATGGTTGACGGTATCGGATCTCAACGAATATACTCGAAAGGTCCCATGACCGGGGATGAACCAGCAGTCTATTGATGTGGACCCAAACATCACCCGCACTGCCGTGCCGATCTCATACTCGAATAGAGCAATACCTTTCATTACATTTCTAATGCTCAGCGTCATCACGCTGGGACTCTGGCAAAGCCAGATCAGCCATCGGCGGGAGCTTCTGGTGAAGCACGCGGAAACATCCGCAGAGCATTTGAAGGTCCGCATCGAAGGCATCATGAATGCGCGCATCGCATCCCTTGAGATGATTGCGGACCGATGGATCGAAAGGAAGCCCCCGGATTTCAGCCGGGAACGTTTTATGGGCTTCGCCAGGGCAACGACCGAGCACTACCCGGGCTTTGCAGGCATATATTGGATAAGCCCGGAAGGCCTTGTGCAATGGGTCTACCCCGAGGAAGAGAACCGACCCGCTGCGGGCTGCGAGCTGGGCCAACACCCTGACGCCCGCTTCAGGGCTGTGCTTTCGCAGGCCACTGCGGCTGACGGACCAGCTCTCACGCCATGCGTCGAGCTCTATCAGGGGGGCATTGGGTTTTTCGCTTTCATTCCCCTGGTGCACGAAGGCGGTCTTCAGGGCTATTTGGGTGGAGTCTTCAAGGTCGAGCAGTTGATGGACATGAGCCTGCCGGCCGCCATGTCTCGGGACTTCACCGTGGCCCTTTTTGAAGATGATCGCCGGATATTCCAGAACGGAAGCGGCTGGTCTCCCAATGCGCCGCCTGGTGCACTGCAGGCCATGAACAGTATCGAATTTTTCGGCAAGTCCTGGGAACTCCAAATCGAGCCGACATATGAGCTATCCAGACCCGGATCTGGAGGAAATCTCACATTCCTGGCCTTCGGACTCGGTCTGTCGGGTCTGTTGAGCATTGCACTGTTTTCTCTCCTCCAGCGCATGGATATGTACAAGGAGACCCGTGACCAGGCCATTCAGGAAGCCGCCGAACGGAGGAAAGCCGTGGAGGCGCTCAGGAAGAACGAGATGAAGCTCCAGGAATTGCTCGCCGAGCTCGGGGTTAAGAACGCAGAGCTGGAGTCTTTTGCCTACTCGGTCTCTCATGATCTTAAGACACCCGTCGTCACCATCGAAGGCTTCATCGGAGCTTTGCGGGACGATTTTGGAGACGCGCTGCCTGAAACCGCAGACCGATACCTGAATTACATGAGCGATGCGACCCGCAAGATGGAGCTTCTGATCAACGACCTCCTGGATCTCTCTCGGATCGGCCGGCTCAATGAGGTTAAGATGGAGTTAAATTTCGGGGATGCAGCCCTCGACGCTTTGGAGACCCTGCGCCCTCAGATTCAGGAGCGATCCATTGCGGCGGTTGTGCAGGAGGGGCTCCCCTCCGTCTACGGGGAGCGGAAGCGGATCGGCCAGGTTTTGGACAACCTTTTGTCCAATGCCGTGAAGTACATCGGTGCGACCAACCCTTCACCGCGTATCGAGATCGGCTGCGAAGAGCGTGACGGTGAAAGGGTGTTTTTCGTGCGTGACAACGGGATCGGCATCGAAGAGAAATATTTCGACAGAATCTTCCAGGTCTTTGAACGCCTGCCCCCCGCTGTGAAGATCGGCGAGGGGACGGGCATGGGATTGGCTATTGTCAAGAAGGTGATTGAATCCCACGGTGGGAGGATTTGGCTCGAATCAGAGCCGGGCCGTGGCACCACATTCTTGTTCACTCTACCAGGAGGTGATGCCAAAAGCCATGAAGTATGACCCCTGCAATATTCTCATCGTGGAAGACGAGGCGGCTCATGCGGAGCTGACCCGGCGGGCGATCCGAAAGGCCGGCAATGCCAACCGCATCGACATTGTGGGCGACGGCGAGGAGGCACTCGACCACTCTTCCATCGCGGGAGATTTGCGGACCTGACCGAGTACCCCGTACCGTCGCTGATCCTGCTCGACATCAAGCTCCCCGGCATCAGCGATAGAAGTATTGAAGCTGGTGAAGAAGACCTCGGAGCTCAGAAAAATCCCGGTATCATGCTGAGCACGCCGCATCGGCGGCAGGATATCACCGAGTCTTACTGCCAATGCGCCAACAGCTATCTCACCAAGCCGTTGGGATTCAGGGAATTGGGCTAAAGGCTAAGTACACTCGCGCACATTAGAGTGTCCAATAGCGACTGCGGGACTCCGCAGCACGTCATTCCGGCGGTTTTCAAGCCGGAATCCAGACAGATCAAAGAAAACCCGGATCCCGGCTAAAGCTTGTCCCGGCAGGCTCTAAGCCGGGAGACTGCCGGGATGACGTTTGCGAATTCGAGCCCTTAGTTGCGTGGACGTGTACGAATACTACAACGAGAAATGAGGCCGGATGCTATTCCGTCGTAAGGTGGGCAAGGGTTCTATCTTGCCCACCGTGGTCGTGAAACCGCATTTTTCGGTGGGCAACGCTGCCGCTTCTGCCCACCCTACAAAGAAATCTTGTTGTAGTACTAAGGGCACCAGGATGGGGCTGGCATCCAGCAGTCCATTGCCTCTTTCCCTTGCCCTTTGCCTTTAGCCTTTTGCCCTTTTACCTTCCGAAAGGATATCGGATTGGAGCCACTGAACCTGATCATTGTAGAAGATGAGGAAGCCCATTACCAGCTCATGAGGCTGGCAACGCTAAAAGAGCTCCCGTCGGCAAGGATCCATCACTTCGTGGATGCCTCATCTTGTCTTGACCAAATCGACGAGATCCGCCCCGATGTAATCATCGCCGACTACCGCATGCCGGGTATGAGCGGCATCGAGTTCCTGCAAGTCCTGAGCGATGGGAACAGAGATATCCCGGTGATCATCATAACGGGCCAGGGCGATGAGAGGATTGCGGTTCAGGCCATCAAACTGGGAGCATGGGATTACCTGGTGAAGTCCTCCGATTCCCTCGTCCTCCTGCCCCGCCTCCTCCAGAAGCTCATTTCGGGGCGAAGGCTCAGGAGATCTCTGCTGGAGGCGGAAAGGCGGTTCCAGGACCTCGCCGAAAGCACCCTCACCTGGCTGTGGGAGATGGATCGGGACGGCAACTACACTTACTGCAATCCCGTTGTGGCGAAGGTTTTGGGATACCCCGCGGAGGAGGTAGTGGGGCGGAATTTCTGCGACTTTTTGCATGAAGAGGAAAGGGAGAATATCTCGCGAATCCTGCCTCGGATCATGCAAACCGAGAAGCCAAGCTCCTGCATGGTGATTCGCCTGGTTCACAGAAATGGGCATGAGGTCATTGTGGAAACCAATGGGGCCCCTGTCCTGGACAAGGCGGGAAAGCTTCTGGGGCATCGTGGAATGAACCGGGACATCACCAAACGGAGACGCGCCGAAGAACACATTCGCCTCCTGACCCAACAGTCCCTGAGAGCCCAGGAAAGCGAGCGACTGAAGCTTTCACGCGAGCTGCACGACACCATCGGCCAGGAGCTCTCCGCGCTGAAGATCGGTATCGACACGCTCCTGGACGATCAGCCTGAGGAGTTTGTGCACAGGATGGGACAGAGGGTGGTGAAGCTCTCCAAGATGCTCCAGGAAACGATCGCCGAAGTTCGAAACCTGGCCTACGATTTGCGGCCATCCACGCTGGAGCAGTTCGGGCTCGTGCAGACCATCTATCAGTACTGTGACGAGTTCTCACGAAGAAACGGCATCCAGGTGCACGTCCTCTGCGCCGGCATGGACGATCTGGATCTTGGCTTCGACACGCGGATAACGCTCTTCCGACTGGTCCAGGAGGGTCTCAACAACGTGAGGAAGCACGCCGAAGCGAAGAACGTCTCGCTCAGGCTGGTCGCCTCATCCCCCATGATCATCTTCAATCTGGAAGATGACGGTAAGGGATTTGATGTGCAAAATCGGATGATGTCCACCCTTCGCGAGAGATGCATGGGGATTTGCAGCATGGAGGAGAGGGTTGCCCTGCTGGGAGGGACGATGAAGCTTGACTCACGGCCCACGCAAGGGACAAGGATACGCATTGAGGTACCGTTGAGGGAAAACGTTCATGGGATCAAAGAAAACCATCGTGGTTGTTGACGACCATCCACTTTTCAGGGAGGGCCTCAAGTCGCTCATTGGGCGCAACCCCAGCCTCGAAATTGTCGGGGAAGCGGGTACGGCGGGCGAAGGTCTACGGTTGGTCAAAGAGCTCAAGCCCGACCTGGCTGTGGTGGACATCTCCCTCCCCGACCGGAACGGTATCGAGGTCACACGGGAGCTGCGGACTTCTCACCCGAACGTCCGAATCGTGATCATGAGCATGCATTCCAAAATCGATTACATCACAGAGGCCTTCAAGGCCGGCGCCACCGGCTACATCGTCAAGGAATCGGCCACCGACCGGATTTTACAGGGCATCGAAGCGGCCTCCCGGGGTGAGTATTTCCTGGACAGCACCCTCTCCCACAACGTTGTCGAGAAGCTGCTCGCTACTCCGGACAAGGAATCCAAGATCACCGACAAGCGCTACAACACACTCAGCGCGCGGGAGCAGGAGATCATGCGCCTCCTGGCCGAAGGGCTTACGACGAAGGAGGTGGCCGCCAGGCTTTGCATAAGCCCCAAGACGGTAGAGAATCATCGTTTCAGCATCATGGCCAAGCTGGACATCCACAGCAGCATCGAACTGGTCCGATACGCAGCCAAGCTTGGACTCATCGATGTCGACCTCTGGAAAGACTGACCTTCGCCTTCTCCGGCCCCTCAGGACGGTTTGCGAGACAAGAAATTCATCCTCACAGCACCCTATTCCATAGGTTTTTCCCCCATCAGAATGAGCTCATCCTCCTATGGACAAAGGCGGGAGCGCCATTCATAAGGAGTAATCAGGCGATCGCTCGCTTAATGCGGGAATGGCAGTGTTTGGACCCGGTACCCGTGGGCGTAAACCCCTGTTCTCCTCTCGGAGGGGGCTTGGAGCAGGCAGTGGATGAGGCGCCGTCCTTACGCCCGAGCATCTGAACGACACTCCTTCCAATGAGAGACTGACGAGAGCCATGACAGACAAGACAAGGCGTCCATTGCATCAGGACCCGGCAACGGAGGGAATTGGACCGGAGAATCACGATGAGGATGGCGACCTTCAACCTCGCCCTGAAGAACCTGGACTGGAGATCTACGGAGAGCAGGAGCCTGCAAGCGTCAGGGAATGGCACGCGAGGGAGGATTTTCTGGATCCCGTCCAGCTGCTTCGCAGCATCCAGCGTGCCGAAGGGAACCCGGACTGCTTCAGGAGAAAAGACAACTGCGAGGAAATGGAATGCGCGTGGCGTCCATACTGCATCTCCGATCCCTTCAAGCCGGCCTGAAAACCAGGGGGTTTCCGGCGCAAGAAGACAGAACGGGCTGCTGTTCGATATCGAGGAATCCTCATGGAAGAAATTGTGGCTGTCCTCATTGTGCTGCCGCTGTTGTCCGCAACAGCCTGCCTGCTCTTCAAAGCTGAAGCACTCCGCTCATGGATCATAGTGGCCACGGGGCTCGCATTGATTCTGACGTCATTGCTGCTCACCGCCCATGTGCCTTTTACCTATTCACCGCCCATGGTCTTCGGGACCACTCTGCATGAGCTCATCCAAATCCCGGACTTCGTGCTCATGCTTGCCATCCTCGTCTTCGGCTGCAGGGAGCGAAGCAAGACGGTCATCTGCCTGGCGAGCCTGCAGATCGTCCTGGTAACCTGGCTCGAGCTTTTTCAGATCCAGGGCGTCCCCGCCTCCCAAGCCATCAACTGCGACCATTTGACACTGATCATGGTCCTGATCATCTCCATCGTGGGATCCATCATCTGCTTTCAAGCCATCCCATACATGAAGAACCATGAAGCGCACCAGCAGTTGGTGAGGTCGCGCCAGCCCGGGTTTTTCTTCATCATGCTGGCATTCCTGGGCATCATGAACGGCATGGTGCTTGCCAACGACCTCACCGTCTTTCATTTCTTCTTTGAGTGCACGACGCTCTGCTCGTTCCTCCTCATCAGGCATGACGGCACGCCGGACGCCGTCCGCAATGGAGTCCGGGCCCTCTGGATGAACACCTTTGGCTGCGTGGCGTTCGTGGTCGCCATGATCGTCATCCACCACCGAATGGGCACCCTCGACCTGCAGGAGATCATCCGCACCCGTCCCAGCGAGGGGCTTCCCCTGCTGGGACTGGCTTTGCTCTCTCTGGCCGCATTCACCAAGTCCGCACAGTTTCCTTTTCAGAGCTGGCTCCTTGGGGCCATGGTCGCCCCGACTCCCGTGTCGGCTCTGCTCCATTCGAGCACGATGGTGAAGGTCGGTGTCTATCTGGTGGTGCGGCTGGCTCCCGCCATGCAGGGAACCTTGCTGAGCCAATGCGTGGCTCTCTTTGGCGCCGTGAGCTTTCTTGCCGGCGCCGCACTGGCCGTGGGGCAGAGCAACGGCAAGAAGGTCCTGGCATATTCAACCATCAGCAACCTTGGCCTCATTTTCGCCTGCGCCGGGTTGAACACGCCTGAGGCCCTGACTGCAGCGACGATACTCATTGTATTCCACGCGCTGGTCAAGGCCCTCCTGTTCCTTTGCGTGGGAGCTATCGAGCAGACCATCGAGAGCCGCGACATCGAGGATATGCGAGGTCTGTATTCCAGGATGCCCACGACGGCGGTCATCACGGTCATGGGCGTGATCATGATGATCATGCCGCCCTTTGGCCTGGTGCTCGGCAAGTGGATGGCTTTCGAGGCCGCCGCCCGAACCGTCCCGGTGATCGTGATCGTGGCTGTGGGCAGTGCGCTCACGGTCATGTACTGGGCGCGGTGGGCAGGGACACTCCTGAGCGACCCCTTCGCCGGGACTTTCAGGGTAGAGCGCCAACCGGCGCTGACTGTGGGGGCACTGATTGCACTGATCGTCGCGGCGGGAGGAATGAGCGTGGCTGTGCCATGGCTCTACCGATGGCTCCTCATCCTGCCCGGGGAATCCGGCCATGTCCCGGCTTTCCTGTCAGAAGGAGGGGTTCTCGAGAATGCCGCCGGTGTGTTCGCGGTCGTGCCGCTCAGTGCAGTCGCCATCGCCGGGCTCCTCCACGGCCTGTGGGCACTCAGAAGGGCACGCGGGGCGCGCGTGGTCCCACCTTATCTGAGTGGTATTCAGACAGGCGAGCCGCAGGTATTCGTCGGCCCCATGCAGCGGCTGGTCAAAGCGGAGGCCAGGAATTACTATCTGACCTCCCTGTTCGGGGAAAAGAGACTGACCGGCTGGGTCAACCTTGCTG
>JBFYYO010000162.1:0-9250 GCA_041310025.1 Syntrophobacterales bacterium | reverse complement strand
AGGAGCTGGAAGGTTTCGATATCCCGCAGCAGCCCATCCACGACGGGGAACAGCTTGTCGAGCCCTCCACGGGTCTCGCCCGCCGTCATCCCGGCTGTGCCCCTGGAACCTTCCGTTGTCTCCGGGCTCATGGATTCACCCTCGAGGATCAGCTGCCGAAGCTGCAGGAGCCTCGCCTTGAGATCCCTTTCCAGGGGAGCAGTCTCGGCAGACGGAGCTTGCGGCAAACCGGCTGTCACGGCAGTCTCGGCTCTTGCGTCCTCTTCGGCGAGGAGAGCCTGGGCGAGGACTTTCAATTTGGCTTCCAAGGCGACCCCGGTATCCTGAAGCAGGGATTTCAAGGGGATGTGCAGGATCTTTTCGGCCTCGGCAAAAAGAGGCATCCTGGCCTTCAACAGCTGTCCCATCTCGGGCTGATCCGGCAGATCGAGGAGATCCCGAATGGGGGCTTCACTGAACAGCTGGAGCGCCCGCGCCTGGATGCTCTGCTCCGTTTCCCTGAGGTTCGACTGAAGGAGCCCCAGGAGTTGATGGCGGAGGTCTCTGGGAAGCGATGCGGGATCCTCGGGGAGTGACTTGAGAAGACCCCTGATGGTTTCGGCGAGCTCGGCCCCGTCACGGCTTCTGACGGGCGAGGAGGCCGCCAGCTGCCGGGCCAGATTCCGAACGACCTCCACCCTGGGATCGGCGGCGGAATGCGTGACCTGTCCCCCCCCGCCCTCCATCGGAGCGGTTCGACCTGTCTGGGCCGTCTCAGCAGGGGTGTCGGCCACCTGGAGAAACTGAAGCCTGAGCTCCGAATCCCCACCCTGCCCCGACTCCTGACCGAGCACCCGGAAAAGGACACCCGTGCCCGGGGGGAGAGGCGCAACGGACCGTGCCTGAACGACAGCTCCTCCGAGACGCAGGCTCAGCTCGCCTCCGCTCAGGACCTTGATCACCTGCGCACGAACCACATCCCCGGCCTTCAGGTTGAGAGCCTTCCCCCCAACTCTGGGTAAAACGAGCACCGAGTCTTTGGCTCCGATCCGCGGGGTATCCATGATCTTGAAGATATCCGGTTTCGAGTCTCGAGTTTCGGGTTTCGAGCTGCTGGTGCCTGCAGCGAGGTGTCGGGGATGGCTGAGCGCCTCCTGCATTCCATGCCTGGGGATCTCCTGCAAGCTCTTGCCACTACAACGAGAAATCGAACCGGACGCACTTTCAGGGTAGGGTGGGCAAGGTCTTCAGCTTGCCCACCGTGACCGCGAAGCCGCCCTTCTCGGTGGGCAACTCTACCGCTATTGCCCACCCTGCCTGAGAAATCTCGTTGTCGTATTGCGGGCCCGGGGTTGACCCGACACAGCGATGATGCCTAGTATACTGAGATTGAGGAGCCATTTTGACAGTTGCAGCCAGGGAAGGAAGTGAAGGCATCATCCCTGATGGATGAGGATAGCCTCTTTTTGTGGGGCCGGTCCAGCGCAAAACAGTGCGGATTGCAGATGATCGGCGCAAAACCGCACCCAAAGGGGGTTTATGACCCGCCGGGGTGCATCCGTTCCTCTTCCACCATAAGAGGAGGTTTTCATGGCGGCAGGCTTGCCCGTGATCATCGTCGACGACGACCCCGTCGTTTGCGAAGTCGTCGCTTCCATCCTCGAGCGTTTCTACTCCTGGGGGGAGATCATCACCTTCACCGATTTCAACGAGGCCGTGCTCTACTGCATGACCCGGCAGACCGGGGTCGCCATCTTCATCCTGGACGTCTACATGGGCGGCAGGACGGGATTCGCCTTCCTGGAGGCCATACACCACCGTTTCCCCGTAGCTCACCAGGACACCATCGTCATCACCGGGGCGGCCAGCGACGAGGTGGTGAACCGCTGCATCGCGGCAGACATCACCTATCTTCTGGAAAAGCCCATGCGGGCCTACGCGCTGCAGCTGGCCGTGCGGGCCATCGTGGCCAAGTACCTCAAGTTCGCCAAACGCCTCCTGGAGGATCCATCGTTTGCCGAGAATATCTCGGAGCATGTGTGATTCAAGGTCACTGGAGCCCCGCGAACACCCTGGCCAAATCGTTGTCGATCACGTAAAGGCAGGCATCCTTCGCCCCCTGCTCCCCGTAGGCGTAGTTCTTCTGAAGGTTACGGAGGAGCATGCTCACATCTTCGCGGATCCGCTCGTCGTAGGTCTTGAAGGAATCTAACCCGTAGTCTTGGACGGCGCTCCGGAAGTTGGCATTCCGCAGGAAAGGCTCCAGGACGTCTTCCTTGAGGTGGTGCAGGTAACGCTTGTGCAGGGAGCGGTAGATCTCCGTCTCGGTGATGTGCTTGCCATCGAGCAGGATCTCCTGTGTGAGCGTCCTGGCCGCGTACTGGGTCTGGACGTCGCGCCGAAACTCCAGCCGCAGGGAGCCGTGGGCCCTGGAGCCCAGAATGCGGCGCTCGACGCTCTTGAAAAACGACTCGTCGATTTCCAGCTCGTCCCCCGTGTAAACGCAACGCTCCGTGCGCCCCGACTCGAAATTGACAGCGAAAAGGTAGTTCTGGATCTCCCGCGAGATGCTGCTCTCGTTGTAAAAATAGAGGGATTCCTTGACCTCCTGGAGCACCGTGTAGTTGTAGAAGCCGAGGAGCGAATCCAGGAACCCGTCGGGAATGGAGGTCATGAGTCCGGAGCGGTGCTTCTTGAAGAAGCTGCAGACCATCCCCATGTTGACAAGCTTGTCCCGCTTGGCATAGGTCGAGAGGAACTGGTTGAAGATCTTGATGGAATCCCTTCCCGAAAACCCCTTGTCCCCCTCGTGCTCGGATTCCGCGATGATCTTCCGCCGTCTTTCGGCCGTGAACGCCTTCCTGTCCTCTTCCGTCAGCCAGGTGGGAATGATGCCGTTGTAGATGTCCATCTTGAGGAGCTGCAGGTTCTCGTCGCAATAGAGGTGGTATCTGCCGGCATCGAGGATCCAATCCTGGAGGGCCTCGGACCTGAGCTTCAGGCGCGATGAGAGGATGACCTTGGCGAAGTTTTCGAGCACTCGCGGCAGGAAGGCGGCACGGATCTGGTCCCCGAAGACGTGCTCGTAGATCTTGACCTCTGTCGCGTAGTCCAGAACGTACGGGATCTTGATGGTGGTGATGCGGTCAGCGAACGATTGGGCCGCCGCCAGCTCCTTGTTGTCCTCCGGGTTCATGATGGCCAGGAAGAGGGAGTTGACGTTCTCCTCGATGTCTTCGACCTTGTGGACCCCTTCGCTGATGATGCCGTGCAGGTTGGCGAGCCGCTCCCGGTTGTGGGCCTTGATGTCCATGAGGGAATAGATGCCGTTGTTGGTCTTGGCGTACCGGGAGTACAGGTATTTGACGCGGTTGCTGTCCCGGAGGATCGCGTTCAGCTGGTTCTGGAGGAGCGGGTTGGTGATGACCCTGGTCCTGGTCAGGCCATCCCCCGGATTGAAGACGCTGATGCCCTCCCCGAGTCGCCGGTTGAACTGGCAACGGCGGGCGAAGACCATGGAAAACACTTTGCTGGGCAGATTGAAGAGGTCCAGAAGCGCCTGGTAGAGGGACATGCAGATGGTACAGGGCTGATCCCGGAATACCCATTCGTACTGCTTGTCCGAAAAGAGCTCCCTCTTGAAGGCATCGTCGGGTATGGCGTCGTCCAGGAATTCCCTCCGGTACGCCTTGGGAATCATGAGCAGCGGGCTGTCGTGGCTCGGGCACGGGACCTCGAGATACTCGGCGTTGGAAAGGGCGAAGAGTTGGTCACGGGGGCTTGCCCCCGGCGGCTGGAAGGCGCCTCCGTCCGCCAGGCTCCGGAGCTGCTGCAGGATGGCGTGGGCCTCACGGTCCGGAAGGGCCCCGAGCTCCCGCTTGTCCAGCCTCCACACGGCTTCATAGCTGGCCCCTTCGTCGGTGCGGCTATAGTGCTCGAATTTCATGAGCAGGTTGTTCAGAAAAGTGCTCTTCCCGCTCCCCGGCGGCCCCTCAAAGATGACGATCCGGTTCTGCTGGGCACCGTGCCGGAAGGACGCCACGTGGTTGACAAGGCGGTTGGCAAACAGCCGATCGGCAAAGAAAGGATGGTCCGTGTCTTCGACGAAGAGCCGATTGCAGTCGTAGTAGACGTAGTTGATAGACTCGGGATCCTCCGGGTACTCATCCGTCCCGTTGCCGACGTAGCTCGTGATCATGTCGTGAAACACCTGGAAGATGTTTCGGAAAGCGAGCGTCGGCTCGGCAGCAGCCAGCTCCATGTAGTCCATGAAGGGGATGGGAGCCCGCTGCTCCCGGTCCTGAATCCTCCGGCAGAGGTCGGATAGAAAATGATCCATGTTTCCCATGGCTGGCACCTCCTACAGCTCGGCCTTCGATAGCTTGCGGTCCTCCATAGTGTAGACGACCCTCCTGAACTTCGGCTCCACCGAGGTCGCCGCCTCAGGCACAGGGTACCCGTAGGGCATCCACTCGCGTCGCTCCCGGGTCACCCGCTCGCTGGTCTCGAGCTTGACGGGCCCCCCCCACAGGAACGAAATCCCCAGAAGCGTGTTGGAGATGAGCTCCTTGACGAGCGGCTTCCCCTCGAAGCGATGGTCCAGGACCAGGGAGCCGTTCCGAGCTCGGCTTTCATCCACCTGGATGCACGGGGGGTGGTAGAGGGACTGGAGCAGCATCTGCCGGTACTCGCCAGCATCCCGGCTCTTGACGTAATATTCCCACACTCCCTTGGCGCTGTTGAGCCGCTTCCCCACGACCAAGAGCTTGTGCCGATTCACGAAGTCCTGATCCAGGTAAGTCTGGAGGAACATGAAATCATCGAGGTCCTCCCGGACATTGAAGATGGCGTCAAGCCCCGAGCCGGTCTTCAGGTCGAACTCCCGGCGGTCCCGCTCTCCGCAGATCTTCTGGAATTCGAAGCTGAGCCGCCCCTTTTCCGCGAGATCTTCCACATGCTCGAAAAGCCGCATCCCGAGGGCATAGGGATTCAAGCCCACCCGGGGCAGAGCCGTCACGAAGGCGTTGATCTTGGCGAACTCGACCTCGTGCCCGCGGATGCGTTCGTCTCTCAGGAAAAGCCGTTCATGCCAGGTGCTTGCCCATCCCTCGTTGAGAATCTTGGTGCGGATCTGCGGCTGGAAGAAGAGTGAGGTCTGCCGCACGATCTCCATGACGGATTTCATCCACCGGTTCTCGCTCTTCTGGAGGAACGGGGAACGCTCCTGAAGATACTGGATGAGGTCCCTGGTCGGCGGTCTGGGCTCATGGCGGTGGCGGGCGTAAAGCGCTTCGAACTCGGGATGGCTCGTGGCCACCCCGGCGAAAAACAGGCTGTCGGCCAGTTCCGGTGAGCTTCTGAGGCAGCCGTTGTAGCGCTCGATCTCCTTCATGTACTCGTGCTGACTGACTTTCTGGTCCTTCTGCAGGAAGACGTCGAAGTAGAAGTCGAGCTTCTTCGATCCATTGGCGGTTTCGGGCCGGCAGGCTTCGGAAAGCTCCGCGTGAAAGCCCACCAGGTTGTCGATGGCCCGTGTGAATTCGATGACGTAGTCCACCCATCGTCCCTTCTCGGAGCGCATCATGGTGATGAAGCGCTTGTCCGACAGGGCCTGCCCCCCGAAATCGCCGTCCCAGGTGCGCCGGAAGAGCCGGTTGTTCTGGAAGAAATCGATATGGGCCAGCACGTGGTAGAAGATCATCACGTTGAGCCAGTCGGGGTTGTTGTCATTGTAGAACGAGATGGCCGGCCGCGTGTTGATGACGGTCTCATAGGGGTTGTTGGGGTAGAGCTCGTATCGCCCCTTCTCTTTGAGCACCTCCACGTCGTGCACCCAGTAGTCGTAGAGGGTCGGAATCATGTGCTTGGGGGTGAGCTCCAGAAGATCCTTGTTGGTGACCACGTATTCCAGCGTTTCGTCGTGGAATCCCAGCCCGGCATCCCTTGCCCTCTCCTTGCAGCCCTCCATGATCTTCTTCGTGTGCTGACTGATGAGCTCCATGGTCTATCTTCCCTGCTGTCGGCCATGCCGTCGTTTCTGGATGCTGGATGCTGGATGCTGGATAAATGACGCTTTCGACATGCTGCAGGTTCATCCACAATCCCGAATTCAGCATCCAGAGACCAGTATCCAGATTCCAGATTCCAGCACCGCTCACGAGATGAGGTGCTTGATCCCTCCGATCAGCTGTGCTTCGCTGGCCCCCTCGGTCAGCACATCCAGCCGGATGCGGCCGGACTGGCTCTCCAGAATGCCGGACTTCCTGATGTAGTGCTCGACGGTGGAGGTGCGCTGGGATTCGCCGTTGGTCTTGGCGACGCTGATGCCGACCCGGTTGCTGTAGGCGAGGATCTTCTCCAGTTCGGGCAGAGTCTTGCCGCCGTCGGAGTCCCAGTCGTCGCCGTCGGTCCCGTGGAAAACGTAGATGTTGTAATCGCGAGCGAGGCTTTCCTGCTCCACGAGCTCGTTCACCAGCCGGTATGCGGATTCCACGCGCGTTCCGCCGGCCACCGTCGAGCTGTAATACGTGTAGAAGTCGGGGACTTCCCTGGCATCGGTGTCGTGAAGGATGAAGCGCGTCACCACCTGCTTGTCGTACTGGTAGAGGAGCCAGCTGTAGATGAGCACGTGCTGGCTCACGACGATCTCGGTGGGCTTCCCGGACATGGAGCCCGAGTAGTCACGCACGAAGAAGACCAACGCCTGGGACTCGTATTCCTTTTCGCGCGAAAGGATGCGGTAGACCCGGTCTTCCGGGGAAATCAGGAGGTTCACGGGATCGATGTCCGCATCGACATTGAGCGTTCCGAGAGCGATATTGGTCTCCAGGATTTGCCTCAGGGTGGCCTTTTTGTCGAGGATCTGCCCGAAGCCCTTGTGGCGGTCGGTCAGGTCGTAGGTTTCGCGCGTCATGGAGCGGCGCTTCCCCTTGTCTTTGAGATTGGGAAGCTGGAACTTCTCCGTGAGGATTCTCCCGAGATCGTAGGCGCTGGATTCGATGGAATGTTCGCCCCCGTCCCCCTGGCCGGCCGCGCCCTGTCCGGCGCCTTCGCTGCCGTGGACGGGCTCCTCGCCGATGACTTCCCCTTCCTGGCCGTCGCCGGAGCCCCCGGCTCCCGCCTGCTGCTCATCCTCCTGGTCGCGGGTGTCGTGGATGAACTTCTCTTCGACAGTGGTTGGAACCAAGATGATGCGCTCGCGAGCCCCCCGGCCGGGCTTCACCAGCCGTCCCATGCGGATCTTGCGCGGAAAGCCGTCCTTTTCCCGCAGCCGGTCGCGCTCCAGCAGCTCATCCAGGGAGCGCAGGCTGTGCACCGGGGTCGCGGCACCGGGAGATGCCGACTGAAGGAGCACCAGGTCGCCGGCACCGTAGAGATCGTGCTGCATGCGGGCGGTGAGCGACGGTCCGTCGACGCCGTCCCATGGGTCAGCCTGCAAGGGAGGTTCGTGAGCCGTCCCTTCGATCTCCATCATCTGCCTGATACCTTTAACAGGTCTTGTCTGCTCTTTCATGTGTGCGACCTTTTCTATGCAGCTGTGGTCCGCAAAGGCTTGGCTGACTCTGTCACGGCTTTGCAGGTCCCCCCTCGAGGGGGGCAGGGGGGTGTGCTCTCTCGATCTCTTCAATGCATTCGCAAAGACGCTGGAGCGCTCCCTCCATATTGCTCCGGACATCCGACTCCATGAATCGAATCACGCGGATCCCACACGTCTCCAACCACTGCTCCCGATCTCTATCTTCCTGCAGCTTGCGATCGTGGCTCCCGCCATCGATCTCTATGGCCAGTGACAATTCCCGACAGAAGAAATCCACAATGTAGCTTCCGACAGGCCTTTGCCTTAAGAACTTGTAGCCTCTCAACTGACGGTTTCTAATCCGATTCCAGAGCAGGACTTCACCCAGGGTGCTGTGCTTGCGAAGGTCCCTGGCAAGCTCCTTAAGTTTGGGATCGTATGGAATGAATAATGGATAGGGCTTCTTCAAAACCCACACCCCCCTGCCCCCCTCAAGGGGGGACTGTTTCGGTCCGCCTGCCCAGGGTTCCCATTGGATTCATTCAGTCCCCCGGGACTCATTCGGCACATTCGGCATGCAGGAGTAAACCAGGATTCCCCCACCGGCGCCGGGACCTACTGCTCGTCATCCTGCGTGCAGAAGTATTCGATGGTCTTCTGGGCGCAGGTCGCGCAGTATCCCAGCTTGTTCAGCATGGTGTCGATCATGCGGTCGTAGAGCTTCTGGTTCTCTTCATGGGTGCGGTTGGCGAGAGCGCCGATGAGGCTGCCCGCGCCGGCGATATCGGACTTGAGCCGAACGTCCGTCACCGCCTTGACGAGCTCCAGGTTGTCCATGAAGTCGTAATTCAGGTCCACGGACAGCTTCTGGCCGTAAATCTTGCGGATGGACGTCCGGAACGACTCCCGCTGTTCGCGCGTCTTGAGCCCCAACCGGTCCTCCACGCTCTGCACGAACCGCTCGTCGATCTTGAGGGCGCGAAGCTCCCCCGTCTGGGGATCTTTGTATTTCCAGAGCTTGTCGGGTCCCAGATTTTCGGCGTCGATGCCGATGATCATGTTCACGTAGTTCAGGACATCCTTGCGGATGGCGTGGGGCTCATCCATGTAAGCGTTGAACATCTCCGTCGTGATGCGCTCCCGGTAGAGTCCCTTGGCGATCTTGAGATCCTCCAGGTACTTCACGCGGTCGTTCCCTTCGGAGACATAGTCCAGTACGATCCGCTCGAGGGACTTGAAAAGGTCGCAGGCGAACATGCAGCGGCCTTCGTTGGTTTCGGAGGTCTCCATGAGGAGCTGGATGGCCCGCCCCACGTTGCGCTGGCCCAGCCCCTTCTGGCCGAACCGCCTGGTGATGTCCGGCTCATGGTTGAGACCGTCGATGACCTCGGCCAGCGTCTTGATGCTCTTTTCCCCGGCGATCTCCCCCGCGGCGAGCTTCATGGTCTCGATGGGCGTCAACTTCTCGGACCGCGGAAGGCGCGTCAGCACGGCGGCCACCGAGCAGGCGTGATTGAGGTTCGGGTCCTGGTGCAGCTTCTCGTGGGTGAGCGTCGTCTTGGATTCGCTTCCGATGGCGTAGAGCGTCAGCTTCTCCTGCATGCGGTAGTCGGTGTTGTGAGCCACGTAGCAGATGCGGCAGCGGTCCACGATGGGGGCTTCTTCGCGCTCGGCCAGGAACCGGTTGAACTCGGCATTGTTGCTCGTGGCGATGATGAGCGTGTCGATGGGCCACCGGAAGCCGTCGATCTCGAT